>JAFUKJ010000058.1 GCA_017467805.1 Lachnospiraceae bacterium | reverse complement strand
CAACCATCTATACGTACTGCACAAACCTTGTTAGCGCATGCGCCTGAGTAGTCAGACATTCCAAACTGTGACATATGAGGTACCAGCAAAATAATTTAAGCACAAGATATCGAAAACTAGTAAAACCGATATCCTATGCTCGATAAAAGTGTTCCTGTACCCCAAAATCTTATTAAATGGATATAAAATATCTAGATTCGAGGTACCACGACAGGATTTTCGTTACCGTACCTCGTAGGTATTAGCAATATACAAATATAGGGATAAAACCAAGAGTTAAAGCACCTGTGTATAGGATAAATATGTACCTCATGCTTTGCTTGCTTAAATACTTAGCTAATTATCAAAAAAAACATGCAAATTTGATTCAAAATTTAATGTTTCTACTCCCCTCCTTATATATTACTCTTTAACTATAATAATTAATAAGATAAGGAGATTCCAAATGAAGAAAACAAAGTCGTTCCTAACATTGCTCTTTTCTCTAGGCATGGTAATTAGCTGTCTTACAGGCTGTGCTGGTGAAAAAGAAGCGAGCAGTATACCTGAGACCACCATCTCAACTACTGAGGTCAAGACAGAAGCTACTGTCTCAGAAGAGACTACTACGGAAATAAGTACTTCCAGCGAGACCGTTGCAACTGAAGTGATTCCTGAAAAGTACCTTCATCAATCCGCAAATGGTATTGAAACCTGGGATAACGGTTATATGCGTTCTGACCTTACCTCACTGGAACTCGTAAAGCTCATGGGTAACGGAACAAATCTTGGTAATACCATGGAGGCATGTAATACAAATGAAATTAATGTTTCTACAGTAACATCCATATATGAAACCATGTGGGGACAACCTGTTACCACACAGGAAATGATAAACGGTATGAAGGCTGCAGGATTTGATACTATCCGTATCCCTGTTTCATGGATGATGAATGGTTCAGACCTTCGTACTACGGGTGACTACACTCTCAGAGAAGAATATCTTAATCGTGTAGAAGAGATTATTAACTATGCACTGAATGCAGATATGTATGTTATTATCAATGACCACTGGGATGGCAACTGGCTTGGCATGTTCGGTTCCAAGACTGAGGAAACCCGCGAGCTTGCCATGACAATGTATGTATCCATGTGGACACAGATTGCAGAAAGATATAAGGAATATTCCGATTATCTTATCTTTGAGGGCGCAAATGAAGAGCTTGGTAACTCTCTTAATGACAGGAGATACTGTAGCGATTCAGGAGCGCTCTCCGAGGACGAACTATATGAAGTTGCCAATCAAATTAATCAGGCATTTGTTGATACAGTTAGAGCCACAGGTGGAAACAATGCACAACGTTTCCTGCTGATTCCAGGTATCAATACCAACATCGCCAATACCTGTGACGACCGTTTTACAATGCCAAAGGACGAAGCAAACAGGCTGCTTGTTTCTGTTCATTTCTATGATCCATGGAGCTACTGCGGCGATGGTACAAGCACTGTAAAATGGGGAACCAAAAAGGATTTGGAAACTATGAACAATACCCTTTCTGCTATGACTAAGTTTACCGAACAGGGCTATGGCGTAGTTATTGGAGAATATGGTGTTTTACAGAATGAAGATGGTTCATTAAGAGAGAACATTACAACGTACCACACATTTTTCCTTGACCTTTGTGACATTTATGGATATGCTTCCTGCCTCTGGGATTGCAGTGGTTTCTACAAACGTAGCCAACTAAAAATGGTTAGCAATGACTTCGCAACTGTTTATGCAGACCGCAACTATATTGCAGAAGCAACACTCACTGCTGAGGAAATCAAGGCAAATGCAGTCGCGAGTCTGAACGACCTTTACAACGCTGCCCCTGATTCCTTCCGCGAAGACGCTATCGTCGTAGAGCCAGATTCCTCACTTGCATGGATTATGTGGAACGGTGGCGGACTTACCTACAGTGTCGGCGATACCTATAATCCAGATGATATGTCTGCTGGTATTGTTCCAACCGATGTGCTTGTCACAGGCGAAGGTACTTATACAGTATCTCTTGATTTCACAGGAACCTCACAAGGTTTGTCTAATGGACTTACCTTCTCAGCACTGGCTATTGCAAATGGTGAAATCCTATATCCTGGATATTGCATCAGCATTAAGGAAATTCTCATTAACGGTGAACCTTATAAGCTCACAGGCAGACCTTACACTACCTCCGATGATGGAATTTGTACGCGTGTAAATCTTTACAATGGGTGGGTAGCAAGCCTTCCAGAAGAGGCACGTAACCCTGGCGGTCTGATGTATTGCTCACCTTGTATTGTAGACCCGTTAGGAGATGAGTTTACTGATGTACAAACTATTTCTGTAACCTTCTACTACGGTCCGAATAAGTAATTATAAAAGAATCCCCATTCGTCAGACCAATCTAAACGGATGGGGATTTATTAATTATCGATTCATCTCAAGCTGTGGACCTGTTGACTGATGATTCTTAATAATAGAATCAATCTCCTTCAAATCTGAAGATGGCAAGTCACCAGGGATAGTATTCTTAACAGCTGCGGTTGCATTACCGTACTCCATCGCCTTCTTGCAATCCATATTGTGGGCAAGCAAGCCGTATAAAGCACCTGATATGTATGCGTCACCACTACCAATTCTGTCTACTACGTCAATATTCTCGTATGCATCCTCCTGCATAAAGGTATCTGTCTTAGCATCGTAAATAACCGAACCAAATGAGTGAACCTTTGGAGAATGAACGATACGCTGTGTTGCAGCCACAACACTGATTGGATAATCCTTTGTAAAGCTCTTCATCATATCCTGAACTGAACCTTCCTTAAGGAATGTCAATCTTGCAGTATCCTCTGAACAGAAGAAAATATCTACATATGGTAAAATGCTCTCGATACACTCCTTTGCCTCAGGACCAGACCAAAGGTTTGCTCTAAAGTTAACGTCAAAGGAAATCAGAGTACCATTCTCTTTAAAACGCTTCATCATCTCAATAGCAGTCTTACGAGTCTTCTCACCAAGTGCAAGTGTAATACCTGTTGTGTGGAAGCATCTGGTTGCCCTAAACATCTCTTCTGGGAAATCATCAATGCTGATATCCGCAAAGGCAGTATGCTTTCTATCGTAGATTACGTTAGGCTTTCTTGGATGCGCACCATACTCATAATAGTAAATTCCAAGTCTGGAATCCTTACTCTTATCGTACACAAGATAATCATCACTGACACCGCTAAAACGTACTCTGTTCTGGATATATCTACCCAAATCATTCTCAGGTACTCTTGAAATAATACCTGTTCTTAAGCCAAGAAGTGATGTTCCTGATACTACGTTCAGCTCTGCTCCACCTGCCTGCTTCTGGAATGACTCACCACGAGTCAGACGCTCATTCACAGTTGGAGACAAACGTAATAAAATCTCACCAAGCGCTAATAAATCAAATTCTCTCTTTTCCATGTTATTAACCTCGCATTTTGCAAATTTGCGCGCATTCATACAACTCATACCAATATTTGCCACCAAAGGTCGCTTACTATTCATGAAAGCGCTTACATAATAATCATACCAAATTCAGCACCCGAACACAAGAATATCCAACACTTTTTTCCAAAACAAATTTCCTGATTAGCCTAATAACTTTCGTAGGTACCCGAAAAAAAAGAGACAAGTATATACTCATACACTCGTCTCTAAAATCATTCCGACTTAATCTTCATATTTGAAGAAATCAAAATCTGCTGGCTTGCGGCTTCCGCAGCCTCCGTTGTTCGCATAGATTCCAACCAACGTACCTGTATGACGCTTCGGGTCATCAGGCACACCTTCATCACAGAGATAAATACACTGCTCTAAGCATCCAATCTCTTTCCAACTTTCTCCATCATAGCTATAGTAAAAGGTTCTTATCAGCTTCTCTACTACTACCTTTAGATATACAGGCTTCTCCTCGATATCTGTTACCTCCGCCATCAGCTCCTCGCCATGATTACGGTTAATCACAAGCTGAAGCTTTCTACCATCCTCATAGCAAAGCGAACATCTTGCATAGGTTGCTGTACTGTAATAGCAGGTAAGACCAGCCTGCTCGCCATTCTTATCAGGATAGAACTCAAGCTTAGTCGATGCCACATAGCTTAACTCCTGCTCTCTTCTAAGAAGGGTATTCTTTGCACGGATTTCATTTAACTGACCGTCTCTTGTCCAAATACGGAAATGACCAGGTCTCTCTGTTAAAGACCATGAACCGTTATCAGGATTGCGAACAAACTCCCACTCCAAGTTTAATTTATCATCATCAAAATCATCAAAAAGATTTCTCTCAAAGGTACACTCTGGTAAATCAGGCGCAATCTGCTCAAGACTTGGGCCTTTACCATGATTAATCGTAAACCATCCATCTAAAGTCCACTGTACAGGGTCAAGGGCTGACTCTCTTCCTATTGTAGTATAGTTACCCTGATTAGGTCTGCCACAAAGATAGTAGCACCACCACTGTCCGTTCTGGTCCTGCACCAGCTTACCGTGACCTGCTCTCTGAATCGGCGCATTCGGGTCTAACTGACGCATAACAGGATTATATGGCGAATTTTCGTACTCTCCGTATAGCTCCTTACTTCTTGCCATATTGATACCATGACCGTAGCCTGTACCGCCCTCTGCCACCATCGCATAGTAGTAGCCATCCTTTTTCAGCATATGAGGTCCTTCTGAGCAACGCTCGCCCGTGCCGTCCCAAGCCACCTTGACATCTCCCGCTACACGCAAGGAATCGTCACTTAAAGGCACCGTCTTTGCCGCCTTGGCAATAATCATATAACGCTTACCGTCATCATCCACAAAATGCGATGGGTCAATATCATCCACCTCAAGACATACAGGCTTGCTATATGGTCCCTCAGGCTTATCCGATACCATAACCAGCTGACGACGCATCACGTTATTCTCTCTCTTACCGTCTGCATTCAGTCGAAGTGTTGCAAATACATAAAACTTTCCATCCACATAAGAAATATCAGGCGCCCAAATTCCGTGAGAATCTCTGATATCGCTCAAATCCAGCCACTCAGGATTTGCAATCGCATGACCGATGATATGCCAATGCACCATATCCTTCGAATGTGAAATTGGAATCGCTGGGAAATACTGAAAGCTGGAATTTACCATATAATAATCTTCTCCCACCCTGATTACAGATGGGTCGGGGAAAAATCCTCTCTGTACAGGATTGTTGTAGGTTCTTGTCTGGCTCATAGTTGTTCTCCTTGTTTTGAAATAGATTCAGAGCCTATTCGCAAAATTGTCTCTGAATTGGTATAATATAATTATAGCGTGCGTAATTTTCTATTGCAATTACGCACGCTACAAAACAAATAATGTGGCAACAAAAACTCAAATTATGGCTTATTTGTTCTCACACTAAAACAAATAACTTAATAATCTACGTTCAAACACTTTCACATATCTACTAATCCTTGTAATATAATGCGCTCTAACCCACTCCCATTTTTTTTCATTTTCTAAATGACAACATGCCTTTCCTGAAAACAGTAATCTTAACAACTCTGCATATAATTGAGGTGTTACTTCTTCAACATCATTATCCATGCCCGAAAACAAACTTGGATTATATTTGTAAACAATCAACGCACTGTAATATAGAATAAAATGTTTATCACAATTATGTACACCCAAGACAAGCTTAAGAAGCATCGTATACTGATAAATATCGTCATTATATAAAGAATGTAATAAAGCATATACTGTCCCTAATTTATGGCACAACTTATCTGAAATAAACCAATCTGCAACATCTCTCACATACTGATACCCGTAGATATCATTCCACAAATTCTTATCCCATGCAGTATTAAAGTTGTTACTTAATATATATTCTATCAACTTAATTACATCACTTAACTCTGACTTTATGTTTTTCAGCCTATATACATATATATTATGCTCGTTTATTCCTATAGGTATCACATTCACTATCTCTTCGATTGCTGAAAGCTCAAACTTCTTTTGCATCTTGAGCAAATTCTTTTCCTTTCTCCCACAACCGCCTTCCATATCTGAAAACACAGCCTGATGCGGAAAATCAAAAATCCCATGCCTTCCTACGAGTTTCGGATAACATACTTTGTACTGTTCATATATGATTCCTGTTTTACTTAAAAGTTTCAGTTCTTTTTCACTTTCATTCACAAAATGACATTGATATATGCTTCCAGCACCCTTGTAATACAATCCAGATTCTGCAAGACCCACTCTTTTAGATGAAATAGGCATTATTTTTTCAGGTAGTTTTATTTCATGAAGCTTGTTACCTTGCATATCCCAAACTGGCACAGTATCTATCATTCGTGTCAGTTGGTCATAGACGATTCCTTTACCCATTACTATAACTCCTTCATACTCTCTGATAAACTTTCAGTAAATGGTTCCAAGAAATAATCTAATACGCTGCGTTCATCTACAATAATATCACAAGTTCCTTCTATTCCAACGCGATAGCCCATCTCTGGTACAGAACTCATTGTTACTTCTATAGGATACACTGCCCCTAAGCCCTCCATACTCATGGTTATTTCACTGATTTTGCTAATCTCACCCTCAATAATTTCGTAATCTGAATCATCATACGCTGTCAATTTCACTTTTACTTTATCTCCTATATTAACGTTTTCAATCTTTGAACTGCTCACATAAGCATTAAAAATCATCTCTGAATCTTCAGGTATCAGATATGCTATTGCTTGATTACTCGAAACCAATGTACCTAGTGAAGATATCTGCATCTCTGAAATTGTTCCTGCGATAGGTGCCTTTACTATCTTGGTTTCCATTTTATAATTTACTTCTTCTATTTCTGCCTCTTTATCGTGAATCTTAACATCAAGACTATTCAGATTCTGGACCAAGGTTAACTGATGCTCCAAAATGAAATTTTCCAGTTGCTTCTCGGCAATCTCTTTATTTGTCGCTTCATCAATTGCTAATTCATATTCTTCTTTCTGACTTTCAAATAGTTCATTCTCTATGATTAGTGCATCAGCAATGGACTTATACTCACCATATTTATTAGTATCCAAGTCCTCTATCTCTTCCTTTGAATATATCATGCCATAAACCTCTCTTTGAACCTGTAGCACTTCCAGATCATATTGCAGATTCTCCAACGACATCTCTTCTCCCTTTTGATTTACACTGATGATAGGGGCATCCTTCTCAACTCTCTGGGAATCCTCAACAAATATTTCGGATACAACACCACTATACTCACTTTGCAAAACTATCAAGCTGTCTTTAGGCATCATTACACCTGTTGCTGTAACTGCAACATCCAGCTTAAAAAGTGATGCCCATACAACCGTTGTAATAATTAGTAATGTTATCAATACAATAATGATATTAGCAATCTTATTAGCAGGCTTCTCTATAATCTCTAGTAATGGCGGTAGAAAGTCATACTTAAGATTTTGATTCTTTAATTTAAAAGACTTTTCTATGTACTTTTTCATTCGACTTCACCTCGCAACTGCTGATTATAAAGATACGCATACAAACCATCCAAATTCATAAGCTCGTCATGCGCTCCTCTTTCCATAATTTCTCCGCGGTCAATTACCATAATTTCATCTGCATTTCTCAGTGTAGATAATCTATGTGCAATTATCAGAACTGTTCTTCCCTTGCAAATATCCTGCAAATTATTCTGTATGATACTTTCTGACTCATAATCCAATGCCGAAGTAGCTTCATCAAATATCAAAATCTTAGGATTATTAATAATCGCTCTTGCTATTGCAATACGTTGCTTTTGTCCACCAGACAAAGCAACACCCTTTTCTCCAATAATCGTATCGTAGCCTTCCTGAAGCTCCATAATAAAATCATGCGCACCTGCAATCTTAGCAGCTTCTATCACTTCATCAATTGTTTTATTTGGACAATGTATCGAAATATTCTCGGCTACTGTTCCGTTAAACATGAAATTCTCCTGCAAAACAACACCAATCTGTCGTCTTAAAAGTACTGGATTCATTAACGCCAAATCCATTCCATCAATTGTTATCTTTCCACTCTGCGGAATGTATAGTCTTTGCACCAACTTAGATATAGTACTCTTACCAGAACCACTACGTCCTACAAGACCAACTATTTTATTTTCTCCTATTTCAAATGTCATATCTCGTAAAACATCTGACGCATCCATTCTGTATCTAAATCTCACCTTTTCAAATCGAATCTTTCCTTGTAAAGTCGGCAATGACTCAGTCTTTGTCTTACTCATCTGCTCAACTGGTGAATTAAAGATATCACCAATACGTTTTACAGAAAGGCTTGCCTGCTGATATTCCTGCCATAGCTGAACAAGTCTCAGCACTGGACCACTTACACGATTTGCTAACATGCGAAATGCAACTAATTGACCAATTGAAAGACTCCCCGCAATTACCAACTGCGCTCCCTTTACCAATATGATTAAATCCAAGATACGCTGTATAAAAGTTGCCAACGTACCCGATGTTGATGAAATCATAGAAGTCTTATATCCAGCCTTCACATAATCAGCCTGCAAATCTCCCCATTTCTCTTCAAAGCTTGATTCCAATGCAAATGACTTTACAGTCTGAATTCCATTCACAGATTCAACTAAAAAAGACTGCGCCTTAGCTCCTGCCGCAAATTTTTCATCTAGACTCTTCTTAAACAATGGTGTAATAATCAACGACAAAAGCGCAAAAAATGGAATTGCTGCAACCACTATAATTGCTAAAGTCACATTATATAAGAAAAGCACCACAATGTAAACGATAATGAACACTAAATCAATTGCCGATGATAAGGGTGTTCCTGTCAAAAAAGACCTTATTGTATCTAATTCTCTTACTCGTGCTACAGTCTCTCCAACACGCCTTGTTTCAAAATATTTTAACGGCAAAGCAAATAAATGATGAAACAATCTGGAACTCAAAATAACATCAACTCGATTCGTGGTGTGAACAAACAGATAATTCTTCGCCAAACCAATAATAAGCTCATATATATATGCTATTAATATTCCAATCGCAATCGTATGTAATGTTGACAATGCATGATAGGACAACACTTTGTCTACTACCACCTGCGTCATCAATGGCGTAATAATTCCTAAAATCTGCACCACAAAAACAGCCAAAAGTACACATATGAACTGCTTTTTAAACTTTAATATTGTAGGAATAAACCACCTAAAACCAAAATTTTGATTATTCTCTCCCTCGGTTGGATTCTTCTTGCCAAGCATCATAATACGCCCGCTCATTAACTCTTGCAGTTCAGTTTCATCTACGGCATCAGGATTCCCTTTCAAAGGGTCTAATACTGACCACTTTCTATCCTGATGTGTCAAAACAATAAAGTACTCTCCATCCTTCTTCTCTGCAATAACAGGGACTGTGAGCTTCTTCATTTTTTTCAGCGAGGTCTTACCTGCTTTCACTTTCATCTTTAATTCATTGGCCACTCTCAATAATTTATATTCTGTATCTTTTGTATCCTGAAATCTTTCTTCATATTCCTTAGGTACTTTTACCCCGAGATATTTTGCAATTATCAAGAAACAAAGATATCCTGTATTCATTTTATTTTGCATAACCTAATTTCCTCTTTTAGACATTCAATGCAATAGTATGCCTTCAAAGAGTGGTCCTAAAAAAGCGACCACTCTTCAAAGTTTTACATACTATTCAACCCACAATTGAACATCTGTTGCTTCGTTACTAACTTCTGTAACCGAACTATCCTGTACAATACTTTGTGATGGTGTCTCTACCATTTCCTGTACAATCAAATCAGCCATCTTTGTGATATCAGAATCACTTACCTCGGAATAAGTACTTACACTTGCTTCCTCTTCACTTGTAGAATCCTCATTTGTCAGCACTTCGTTCTGAGATGTCACTTCGGCAATTGCTGATACAGCATTATCAACTATTGTATCAACATCTGTCTCGGTTTGAACTGTAGTCTCCTCTTCTGTGGTTGTTTCCATCGTTTCGGAAATAGTCATATCACTCTCTGCCTCAGTATTCTCAGAAGTATCTATCTCACTTGATGTACTATCTGCTTCTGTTTCTTCTTGAATATCAGCTTCTATCACATCAGTTTCCTCTTGAGTAGACATATCTTCATTTGTATCTACTACTTCTTGAGTTAACTCAACTTCACTACCCTCAACTACTTCATCATCGTTTTCTTGAGAATCATCTTCACTTACCTCAACAGCCTCAGCAGTATCTTCTAATGAATCATCTGCAATCTCATCTGTCCCCATAAGCTCCTCTACGACTTCAGCTTCAATTGTAGCTACGCTCACTTCTTCTAAGTCGCTACGAGTAATCTCCAACGTAGTATTCGTGTAGTTAATAACTGCTGTACTCTTATCATCAAATTCCAGATTATACAGCTTATAATAATCACTACTATAAGCATTATTTACGGTAGTAATCTGCTCCGTCTTGTTATTGGTAATCAGTAAATCATAACCATCTCTTGATACAATAACATCATCAACGGATATTCCTTCACCATAGACAATCTTATCATTCTCACGACTAGTAGATGAATCGTAGTTATTAATGATATCATTTCCGTCGTCTAATCCGATATAGTATGTATCAGAGCCATAGCCACCTGAAAGGGTATCGTTGCCTGCACCTCCTACTAGGATGTCGTCTCCGTAGCCTGCACTAATCGTATCATCTCCAGCTCCTGCATAGAAGGTTTCTGATATATTATAATTGTATCCGCTGTCATAGCCGCTCATTGTGTCTGCTTCATCCGTTCCAACCTTCTCCTTTACCAAACTTTGAAGTTCTTCCAGACCATAGGTCGTTCCGTCTGCAAACTCTACTCCTCCGATATGATAATAACTACTACTATACGCATCCTTTACAGTCACCTTGTCTCCACTTGTTTCATTAATCAACACAAGGTGTGAATCTTCTCGGTAAACCTTGACATCTTCTGCACTGACTCCTTCTCCGAACACTACTCTGTCATTAGCCCAGTTAGCAGAATCATGGTTATTAATGATATCTGTTCCGTCTCCGCTTTCAAATACATATTTATCTGCTCCAGAACCTCCAATTAATGTATCATTTCCAATTCCACCAATGATGGTATCATTTCCTCTGTTTCCATTTACAGTATCATCTCCTGCTCCGCCGATAAACATATCATGCTGACTCGTACCTGATATTGAATCTGCTCCACTTGTTCCTAAGATTACAGGAGCGTTCACATGTACTGCCAAAGCATCCAAATACGCCGATTCATTTGCATACTGTAAAACAAAGTTCATAATATTATCCACATTATCCGCGTTCATATAGGAAATGAATCTCCCCATTTCACCAACTTCTTCAGACAAATCAATGTTATTATCTATACAAGTAGCAACAAATATATCAAACATTGAAGTATCAAGATACTTATTACCATTCGCGTCTATTGTCCAGCGTGCCATTCCTATATAATTACTCATATGAGTCTGAGCGTTCAGCGTATTGTAATATATCTCGTAAATATCTTTGTACACTCCTTCCAATATAGGAGCTGCTGTATTTACAGGATTCTTTCCACCCGTTCCCACGAAGTCCTCACCCATAAAACTTTCTATAACAGTTAATTTCTGAGCATCAAAATTATTACCTCTACTATCAGCATCTACATCCTTTGCGCCTGTGATATGGTACAAAATATCCGTCACTACCTGTTCCTTATCCTCGAGTGCGCTTGCCGAAATAAACTTATCTACGAATGCCCTAAGCTCACCAGTTGTATCTAACTGCAACAAAGTGTGAAGCGATGGCACCTTACCGATAGCTCTTACATCAGGTAACTCCTCAATCTCTTCGGAAACCTCTACTTCTTCCTTTTCAACTGTATCATATAAGTTAGATTCAAAATCAAACTCTCCAATCTTGGTTGCACTACCATCTGTATATGTAATATCCGCAACATTAGCACCATCTTCATTTGCAAAATCGAGAGCAATAGCGGTCACTCCGAGGTCACTCATAGTATATAGCTCATCCTCTTGTGAAATACCATCGCTATTCTTATCCTGCCATGCTACTAACTTCGAAAATATTGCATCATACTCATCAATGGCACCATCACTATTCTTATCATACTGCGCTAATGCCTCTAATCCAGACTTTGCCAAAGTGCCATCCTCTAATCTGGTTGATGTGCCAAACAACTCTGAACCATCATTTATGATGCCATCCTCATTAAGATCTAGTGCCAACAACGCATCATCAGGCGCAACCCACTGTGTCTTCTCAACAAGTCCTATTGCATCCTCATCAAAATGTACACCATCCTCTACCTCAAGAAGTTCAAAACCATCGCCATCGAAATCAATTACAAGAGGGTCATACCTAATCGCCATGCTTGCAGAATCATAATTTCCATCTATCGCATCAAACGCATCTACGATTGTATCATCCAGCGATGAACCTACCCATCCAGCAACCCCATAGCCTATGATTCCTGCAAACAGACCACCAAGAATTGCACCAGCTGGTCCTAAGATAGCTGCACCAAAACCGATTAAATATGGTGCTATTGCATTTGTCAGTACTGCACCTCCTGCTGTGGTCACTGCCAGTTCCGTTGTAGCTCCTACTACAATACCTGCCGCCTTGTACCTATCGCCGCCCTCTAATGCTTCGTTCACTTCTTTTGCCTTACTACCTAACTCAGCAACTGTGCAGACTGCATCAATTGCGCCAAAGCCATGCCCCATCACTTTTGCAAGCTTTCCGTATTTTGCTGTCATTGATAAACACTTAGCATTAAACGCATCAGCCGTTTTACTGTTTGATGCCTTATCTGCCCAACCAATTAACGCTTTATCTACATTATCTATGGAATCCCAGGTCTTTCCTGACGCTTTCAAGTAGTCAGATACCACACTACTTGAAGGTGTCTGTTCTCCATACACTGCTAAATCTCGGATTGCCTTATCAAGCTCTTTCAGCTCCATCTTCTCCGTTGCTGAAAGAAGCTGGTATCGCTCAGCTCCGACACTCTCAATCATTACGTCATCAGATGAAAAATCTATGACATCGCTGAGCAACCCCTTATATCCCGTCTCGTCTGCTACTGTCATCAAAGCTGTTCCTGTTTTCGTGTCATAGACATCTAATCCTACAAACTTAGCATCTGAATCATAACAACCTTCTATCTTATACTTATCATTAACTCCTCTACTGCTATAATACTCCTGTGCTCTTACTACCGACTTTTCAGCATCAGACATTTCATCCCACATACTGTATTTTGATGACAAATCACTGTCGGACATGATTCCGTATTTGGTCTTAAACTCATCACTCTTATACGTTTCTGCAATCTTCAAGCCCTTTTCAAAATCATTAAGCGAACCTGTATCAGATTTTGATAATTCCAGATATTTGAGTGCCAACAGTTCTGCATCGGTAACATCACCTGTGATTCCGTATAAGGATTTTATCTGTGCATCCGTTATGAAGTTAGTTGTATGTATATACTCTGTATAGTCTACTTTAAAACTTGCACTTGCTCCGTCCTTCAAAAGGCTTCCTGACTTATAATCAGAAATCAATGACTGCCCTTTACTTTTTGACCATAATTCTATTCCTGACTGATTTCCCTGACTGTCATAACACATATTTATGTCAAAATCACAACTGCTCTCATCAATAATTCCACCATCATTAAATGCCTTCAACAAAAGTTCAGCCTGCGGCTCTAATCCCTTTGTATTTTCCACTACCTCTCTGGAAACCCTACTTAATATCTGAAAGACTTCTGTTTGTTTTCCCGACTCATATAATGCCTTTATTTCTGACTTTGGAATTCCGTTAATATACTGCCATGTATCATTTGCCAATATGTTTTTCATTTCGGTTATGGGTAATACCTTCGTCATATCTACTTCTTCTGGGCAGAAAATGACAAGATTGCTTGACGCCCCTTGGGTCTCTCCCATCAATTTTGAGGACACAAAGTCATCTAACGAAAGTAAGTCTCCATAACCGCAGGAACCACCTTCGAGACGAACTGCATTATCCCAACCACCGTTTGAAATATCATAGCCGTTTAAAATTTTAGCAGCTACTACTTCATTATTACCTACAATTTTATCTATAGCATTCTGAAATAATGTATTATTCAATAATTTTCCCGCTGGCAGACTTGAAATGTATATCGCCTCTCCCTTCGTTGTCTCATATACACTTCCCGCAATTTCATAACAATTTTTTCCATTTGACCGTCCAGTATACCCTATAACTGTAGTCCCCTCATTCACAGTGAAATCCATATCTGCTATTTGGTTTTGCAACTCCTGAACAAACTTTGCTATATCTTCCTCCTTTTTTAGTACACCATTTGCAGAATAATAATCATTAACAAACTTGATTACTTTATTTATAGCTTCTAAAACCTCCTGTTCTGTATCCATTATCGCTCACCTCCCTCCAATCCATCTACCAATGGAGGTTCTGTTATTTCCACAGTTACTTCTTTTACAGTTTCAGTAGTTGCTACTTCGTCATATGTATTTACAATAAATGCTTCTTCTATGATTTTACTGATATTTAACCCTTCCAACTCGCATCCCTTAGGTATCATTACCTTTCTAACAATCCATTTAACTTCATAATTTTTATCTATACAATTTCCCTTTCGATTCTTTAATACTTCCATATTTATAACCTTGTCATTTATGCACATTGCATAAAAAAACACATCTTCATCTGTATATGCACGTCCTGTATGCCCCTGCGGTATCAAATAATAATTATTTTCTTTATCCACTACTAATTCTGTTGTCCAGTTTGCTATAGATTTTCCAAACATATCCCTAACACCAATGCTGTTAAGATATTCCCACTCTGGTAACGGTTCATCAATATTTCTAAATTCTTTTACAAATGCCATATTCTTTCTTCCTCATCTTTCCTTTAAACTTAGGAGTATATTTGCATTACTCCTTTTCTCACTCTCCCAATTACAATCTATTACACTTAATTCCGACTTTTACTTTCTTAATACATGAAACATGAATATTTTTTCCTATCCACCCCTTTCCTCATATGCAAACCATCGAGTAAACTTTGTGTTAAGCACTTGTGAATCAAACGTTTACATATTATCTACAAAATGTTCTTTATATAAGTTTACATAATCCTATTCGTTCATAATTATACATTTTACGCCGTTTTATTCAATATCTCGCTCCTTATTTTTCCCAATAATTCGACTTCTTCTTACACAGCAGGTAATATTTTTCAAAAAATATGCCCTCTTTTAAACAGACAAGATTCTATTATCTCGCTTGTCCATTTAAAAGGGAGCATATAAATTAGACTCAAAATCAATTACAAGCGGATCTACCACATAGCGAACCACCAGGCTTGCTTCACCACACTCTCCGTCTATTGCATCATATGCATCTACAATCGCATCGTCCAGCGATGAACCTACCCATCCAGCAACTCCATATCCTACGAAACCTGCAACCAGTCCACCAAGGATTGCACCTGCTGGTCCTAAAAGAGCACCGCCAAAACCGATTAGGTATGGAGCTATTGCATTTGTCAGCACAGCACCTCCAACTGTTGTGACTGCCAGTTCCGTTGTAGCACCTACTACGATACCTGCCGCCTTCCGCTTGTCTCCACTCTCTATCGCATCATTCACTGACACTACTGTATTCCCCAACTCAGCAATCGTACAAACTGCATCTATTGCACCCAAGCCATGTCCCATCACTTTTGCAAGTTTGCCGTATTTGGTTGTCATTGTTACATACTTGGTATTGAACACATCAAAAGCTTTACTATTATGAGCCGTATCCGCCAGACCAATAAGTGTTTTTCCTAATACATTAATTATGAATATTTTTTCCTGCTTCACTCCTCTCCTCATATACAAACCATAATATAAATATTGCGCTAAACACTTGTGATTCAAACATCTTTACATAATCATTTAAATGTTCTATATATGAGTTTACATAATTCTATTCTTTCATGATTATACATCCTATGCATTTTTGTTCAACATCTTATTCTACATTTCTCTCATATTTTGACACTTTTATTATTCTTTTTCATGTATATCAAAAAAGGCTGCCTGATTTATTTCTAAACCAAACAACCTCATACCTCTCATACCTTCATCGGTACTTCCAACAAATCCTCTATACTACAGCCAAGTGCCACTGATAATTTATACAATGTATGTCCTTGTGCTTTGTCGATATCATTATTCTTTTGCTCATACATCTGAATAGACCGTAGACTTACACCCGCTTTTTTTGACAATTCACTCTGAGATAATCCAGCCGCTTCACGAATACGTTTCAATTTTGTTTCAGCTTCTTCAACATTCATTTTCTCGTCCATCGCATCGTAAAAATGTTCTATGGACATCTCATGATATGGGTGATACATGTTCGCAATCTCAGACATCTTAACTTTTTCAAAAATATCCTTAAAACGATATGCGCTATACCACTGATAAGCTGCCAATGCCCATCCAGCCCAATACTCTGGTGTCTTATCCATTGGCTGAACCGCTTCTATCGTTAACTCTTCCTTATAAATTGTATAAACAATACTACGTGCAAGCTCTACCCCTGACATCCCTCCCACCACAGTAGGACTGCCAGTTTCAAACTTCTTGGCATAACCCGATTTCAGAAAAAGCTCAGCTACCCAATCAATATTATAATCGCAGTCATGCACAGCATAATCAAACATCGTCGCCAGACTTTTTTTGGCATCACTCAGATACAATTCGTTGTATGCGTGGGTCATCATTTTTCATCTCCTGTCTTATAATATCAAGAACAAAAATGTCATCTAACATATTTTCTGTATGCGCTATTTCATTTCGATATGTCATTCTTGCATTGTTATCTCTCGAATAGAACTTCGGATAATAAATTCCACTCTCTGCTGGAATAGCGTCTATATACTGAATACTTTCAAACGCTTTCTCCGAAACAAGTGCTATCTGTTCACCTAATTTCCCCAAACGAAGTGCCTTATTCAAACTACTCAGCGGTAACGAATTGCTTACAAAGGCATCTGCAAAAGAAAAATAGGAGTCATCTGCACGATAACCAATAATCACATCGTAATTCTCTACGTCTACTAAAAAATTCTCTATCATATAGTTTCTTGCCGCATTAGATATAGCATTATCAAGTGAAAATACTCGATTTTTCAACAATATCGCAATCCAGTTTAGAATCGTATACCCTTTGCTATTTAGATTTAGAATCCTCAAATCTGCTAAGTTCAGTTCATACTTATTAGCAAATCCATCATTTCCATTCTTACAAGCCCACTCTTTTGCCAGTTCTACATCCTCTGTACAATAAAATCCCCTTCCATAATCATTATGCCTCTTACCTTCATTTATATTGGGATTTTTTATAATATTTTCTGAACCATGATAAATTATAATTTTCTTCATAAGCAGCTCCTATATCATTGCAATGTTACACTTACACTATATCATCGCAATGATACAGTGTCAACCATCCCATATCTAATAAAAAGACCATCCGACTTCTAAGTCAAATGGTCTTATCATTCCCTACCCTAACGCCACATCCAGCGTCATCATAATACTAAATCCAACTGCAAACAATATCGTTCCAATATTGGAATGTTCTCCCTCGGAGGCCTCAGGAATCAATTCCTCCACAACTACATAAATCATGGCACCAGCAGCGAAGCTAAGCGTATATGGCAGAATCGGCGTTACCAGCGCTGCAAGCTGTATCGTGATAAATGCTGCTATCGGCTCTACAATACCTGAAAGCATTCCGTATAAGAATGCACGAGGCTTACTTAAGCCCTCTGCCCGAAGCGGCATGGAGATAATCGCTCCTTCTGGGAAGTTCTGTATGGCAATACCAATAGACAAAGCCAATGCTCCTGCCATTGTAATATCCGTATTCCCCATCGTCAGACCTGCATACACTACGCCCACTGCCATTCCCTCAGGAATATTATGTAGTGCTACAGCTAGTACCAGCATGGTACTTTTTTTTAGCTTCACATGAGGTCCCTCTGTCTCTTCACTATTCATATGCATATGCGGTATCAAATGGTCCAGTGCAAGCAGGAATAAAATACCTAACCAAAAGCCGACTACCGCAGGTACAAACGACCACTTCCCCATATGTGCCGCCTGTTCCATCGCAGGAATCAGCAGACTCCACACAGACGCTGCCACCATCACTCCAGCGGCAAAACCCGTCAGCGCACGCTGAACCTTCTGATTTAAACCATTTTTCATAAATAATACGCACGCCGCGCCAAGCGATGTGCCTGCAAATGGTATCAATAGCCCTTTTACAATTTCACCTGTCATACAATCATATCCTTTATACTAATTCCCTTTGACAACAACTTTATTAGTCTATCCTCTGCACACTGAAACTTTCTAAACAGCAACAGCTTCTCCGCAGGATTAGCATAGACCTTCCAATAGCCTGAGCAGAGAAAATGCTCTCCCTCATTCTCCACAAAGCCAACCACATCCTCCAGTGGATAACCTAAAAGCAGTCCCATCTCATGCGGAAAATCCCCTCCACACAAGCGATGCTTTTGGTATCTGAAACGAAAGCCTAACAATATCCCCTCCAACGTAAAGTCATAGTAGCCTTCTACTGCAAAGAAATCCCGAACCTCTTCCTTTGCAAGAAAATGCTCCAACTGCTCCTTACGATAAAGCAGATAGATACTCTTTCCTTGATGCTCAAGCAATCTATACGCCTCTATATCTACATTATGCGTGGCTCTGTCCAAATATTCAAGAAAATTCCTTTCATTTTCTGTGGAAATAATAAAAAGATTCGACATTTTTAAGCCTGTAAGAAGCGGAGCACACTGCAATGCCAGCTGTGTCTCCGTATCATTAAAGTCCATATTGCGAAACAGCTCTAACATTTCATAACTCATGTGCTCCCTCCTTTCTCATGTTTCACTATTAAATAGAAGCCAACTGCTTTCCTAATTCCTTACATGCCTCTAATACATCAACATCAGGTGTTTCATGTGCCATTAAGCCCTCGCCATTTACCAAGGTTGCACCTGCTGCCTTCATACGTGACTCCCAGTCACGCATCCACTCGCCATCACCCCAGCCATAAGAGCCAAAGAGTGCAATCTGCTTACCCGCTGCAAACTTCTCAACCGCTTCTACAAAAGGTTCCATCTCAGTTTCCTCTAATACCTCTGCTCCCATTGCAGGACAGCCTAATGCAAATACTGCCTCTGCCGCCAGTTCCTGTGGATTGATATCAGATACTGGTACTACCTGTGCTTCTCCTCCTGCTGCCACGATACCTTCGCCAATCGCCCCAGCCATCATTCCTGTATTTCCTGTCTGTGTCCAGAATGCCACTACAATTTTTTTCATATTTTTCTCCTCCTTAAATTTGTTTTAGTTAGTTATATCTAACCATAATTAGAATAATCTAAGTTATGTATAAAGTCAAGTATAGGATTTTATTTTTTCCATTTGTTTGCTATACTATTCTTGTTTATCGAAAATCTGCATGGCTCTGAAGAGTTCACAAATTAAACACATTTAGATAACATTTGAAACACAAATTATCAATATACTAAAATCACAACAACGCAAATACATTCATTTTATATAAATGTTCAGACGAAAGGAGTTATCTTATGTACGAGAATCAATATGACAATCAGAATCAAAACAATACAAACCAAAACAAACCTCAGGAGTATTATTATTCAGCTGGAAGCAATAACTACCAGTATAACTCAGGTAATACACCTAATCAGAAGAAGCCTAAGAAATCAGGCGGCTTTGCCAAGAAGGCTGTTGCTGCAATTTGTCTTGGTGTTTTGTTCGGCGCATCAACAGGTGTTGCATTCAGCATTCCTACCTACATGGCAAACCAGTCCTTACAGCAATCAAGAATTGCTTTAGAGGAAGCTCAACAGCAGGCTGCTGAGAATGCACAGCTGCAGAGCAACACTAATGCAGTTTCTACTACTACAAGCTCATTAGTGACTTCATCTAATACACAGGCTGCCACTACCGATGTAACAGCGATTGCAAACAGCTGTCTGCCAAGTGTAGTTTCTATTACTAATAAGGGAGTTACTGAGGTACAGACTATGTTTGGTACCTATCAGCAGGACAGCGAAAGCAGTGGTTCAGGTATTATTATCGGAAGCAATGATAAGGAATTATTAATTGTTACCAATTATCACGTAGTATCCTCTAGTAATGAATTAAGCGTTGTTTTCAGCTACGATGAGGATAGTGATGAGCCATCCTTGGTAAGTGCTAAGCTCAAGGGCTATGATTCAGAGAAGGACTTAGCAGTCATCTCTGTTTCTCAGGAAGATATTACAGATGAGATGCGTTCTCAGATTAAGATTGCCACAATCGGTGATTCCTCTACCTTACAGTTAGGTCAGGAGGTCGTTGCAATCGGTAATGCTCTTGGATACGGTCAGTCCGTTACAACAGGTATTATCAGTGCTTTGAATCGAGAGGTATCTGTTTCAGCAGATGACGGAAGCACAATAACAAACAAATTAATTCAGACAGATGCGGCTATTAATCCTGGTAACTCTGGTGGTGCTTTATTGAATATGAACGGTGAACTTATCGGTATTAATTCCGTTAAGGTAGCTTCAAGCTCTGTAGAAGGTATGGGCTATGCGATTCCAATTTCAGATGTTCAGTCTATTATCGAAGAGCTTATGTTAAAAGAAACAAGAGATGTTGTTGCAGAGGAAGACCAAGGTTACCTTGGTATCTCAGGACCAGACGTAACCGCTGATATAGCATCTGCATACAATATGCCTATAGGTATTTTCATCAGTCAAGTATATGACGGCTCACCTGCAGAAGCTGCAGGGCTTAAGAAGAACGACATTATTACCAAGTTTGACGGACAGACTGTTAAGACAATGAGCGAATTAAAGAATTTGCTCACTTACTATCGTGCAGGTGAAACTGTCGAAGTCACTGCCATGGTGCAGGATTCACAAGGCTATACAGAGAAGACCTTTACTTTGACACTTGGTACAAAGGATATCTTTGGAGACGCTTCTTCATCATCTTCCAATAGCACTCAGGAAACACCTAGTCAGCAGAATCCATACGAGAACTATGGTGGCAATGGCGGCTATAGCTGGCCTTACAGCTTCTGGCCATTTGAATATTAGAATTCATTAACCCAAGGATATATCAGATATCCTTGGGTTACATTTGTTTTATCTTTTTAAAATATAATCGACGAGGAAAGAATATGACCCATAACAGAAAAGTACATTTAGACCTTTTAAGAATACTTGCTATCCTTCTTGTAATCTTTAACCATATGCTCGGCTATACCGAATATATGCATAATACAGGTGTCCGCTTCGGAATATATGTTGTTCCTTCCATTATAACCAGAATCAATGTTCCTTTATTTTGGATGATTTCAGGCGCTTTACTTCTCCCTAAGGCAGACAGCATAAAAAATGTACTAAAGCATCGTGTTTCCAGAATCGCACTTGCTCTTTTATCTACAGGTGCATTTCTTTACCTGCTGGAAGAGTTTCCTGATATCAGCCTTACTGATTTTATTATAAAACTTTTCTCCAACGGCATAGAAGAAAGCTACTGGTTCCTATACACCTACTTAGGAATTCTTTTCGTATTGCCTTATCTTCAAAAAATGGTTAAGAATTTTTCCCAAAAGGATTTCTTGTATTTCCTTGCACTACATGCGATATTCTGTTCCATTATACCAATGCTTCGCTATATATCGCAGAGTCAATATGGCGTTGCATTTGATGTGGCTTTACCATTGCCAATTATAGCTGAGAATGCATTATTCTTCTTCGTAATGGGATATTACCTTGAAAATGTGTTAGATATTTCTCAGCTTACTCCAAAGAAGCTAAGTGTACTGGCTTGTATTGCCATTATCGCCATAGGAATTTCTGCCGCCTTTACTTACCATCAGGGTATTCATACAGGCTATACACAAACATACTTATCGTTGTTTGATTATGCACTGGCTATCGCTACATTTATTTTTATAAAATACTTCTTCTTCAAGACAAAGCTTTCTGATATTAATACTTCTTTATGCTCTTTTCTTTGTCGGATAGGAGAGCTAACCTTTGGCATATACTTATTGGACCCATTTCTAAAGCATTTTCTTTATAAAGCTTTTGAAAATGCTTTGGAACCAGCCTTGCCAACTATAATCTGCTCTATCATCTGGACCTGCTTTAGTATGATTGTATGCAGTATCATATGTTTCCTTTTGAAAAAATTACCGTTTTTCAAAGTTATTCTTTAACTGGATTTGTATGTAAAGTGCCTTTACCAACTTAGCTTGGCAAAGGCACTTTTTCTTTTTATAAAAACTATTCTACTACAACACCCTCTGTAGTATTTCCGACATTTCCATCTGTTACAGCATTACCATTATTGGTTGTAACATTATTTCCATTCGTTCCATTTGTTGTTCCATTTGTCACACCACTACCAGTGGTATTAGCACCATCGGTGGTATTATTACCATTTATTGTAGTATTACCTGTAGCGGAATGATTTGTTACCTCCTGCAATCTAGTAGCAATATTGCGATAAAACTCTTCCACTGTTTCATTCAGCTTAAACTTATTATCCTTTAATACCTGCACATAATCTTTTACAATCTGACCTGTTACTGTATCAGGGTTTGCCTCGGCAAACTGCTCATAATACTGAATAGATTTCTCATCCACTACATCCTCAGTCTCTCCCTGATAATAATGTGGAATGTTGTTTACTCTATCATATCCGCCTGAAATTGCAGCTGTCATGATTTCTTCATATAAACGCTCTGCAGCCTGTGTCGAAGCATTGTCTGGATATTTCTTAATATGCTCCTCAAAGAGTAATGCTCTCTCTAACATCTCAGATAGAGTAAGCCCAATCTCCATTCTGTCATTCTCATTTGACATTACCAAAGATGGTGTATCGCGCTCAAGACGCATCAAATCCATAAATGCAATCATATCCTCAGGCATATGCTGTCTGCTTTCCTCAAGTGCCGCAAAATCAATATCTCTTATATTATCTCCAAAGTTGAAAAGTCCCTCGAAGAATCTACGAACATCAGTCTCTGCTGCTCCTACAATATTTGTATTAATGTAATCAATAATTTCAGTTGGACTTGTAGCGGTACCAAGTACTGTATCAAAGTCTCTGTCTATCACATTATCATCCATTGCAACAGGCTCTTCCGTAATCTGCTCATTTGTCATTTCCTCTCCTGTTAATGGGTCCTCTGTCTTATTTCTGCCACAACCCACTACTAAGATACTGCAGCTGATACCTAACGCTAACAATACAAGTTTTTTCTTCATAATAACTATAACCTCACCTTTCTGATATCTGCATATACTCGCAGCTATAATCATTTCTATTGCTGTCATGGTTATTATTCCCGCAATTTATTCTTTTATACTCTTCTTTTTCGTTCTTTAAAGTCCTGCCAGAAAATCATATGTACCCTGTATATCTATCAAACCATATCCAAAAGTGGTATTCGGATATTGGATTTCCTCCTCGCGTTTTGCTCCTCGTACCAGATAATTGCGTACCTTATTTGCATCCGCCAGCACATCTTTTTGTTCTACAACTGCCCACTGTAATATCTGTGCCACACCGCCTGCTGTCAATGCTGCTGCCATATAGCCTCCTGTGCTTTTTCCTGTGGGCGTGGAGACATTCACTCCTGGAGCGGCAATATCAGGCTTTACTGCACCTTCTCTGGTAAAGCCTCTTCCTGCATTCAGATAAATACTTCTGTTTTCATCATTATAAGCAGTTGCCGTAATGGCACTTTTCACATTTCCAGGTTCGGTAATGGTCGTATCAGGCTCAGGCTCCAGAAAATAAGTATCATCCGACATAAATGGTGTAATCGGTAACCACATATCGAATCGTCCATTTATCATTTCCTCTTCCGCATAGACTCTGATCGTCCAAATTCCTGCCGTTGGCGCCTCAAATCGCATTCGTATCAGTTCTGCACCTGATGCCTGTTCTGACAGTAAAGTATCCACAGTGATTCTTGTTTTTTCAAAAATAAAGGAATAGCTTTGTGGACCTGTTTTTCTTGGATTAATCCTTGGAATCACCTCTCCGCCAGGACTTCGAATCTCGACTGCAAAAAGATTCGGCACACTGCCCCACAAATCCATTAAAAATCCTTTTTCTGCATCTCCTACACGAATTTCCACATCACGATAGGTATCCTTTTGCGATAACTCTCCCTGAAAATGATGACCTGCATTCCCTTCATTCCCACTGCTTACAGCAAATACGCGACTCTTCTGCATGGAAATCAAGTCCATATATCTTCCTAGGACAGAGGTTCCTGTATGGTCTCCCAGATTCGTTCCAAATCCCATTAAAATCACCAAAGGACGGTATAGGTCTAAAGCAAACTTCTGTACATATTGAATTGCCTGTAAAATATCTGTTTCCTGATAACCAATAGCGCCCTCTGGAATCAGATAATAGTCCTTTAGATATTGCTTCATTTCCTTAAGCTTAACCACCACTATATTTGCCTCAGGAGCTGCACCTGTGTACTGTGTCCCTCCATTTAACCGACTTCCTGCTGCCACTGCTGCCATTGCTGTTCCATGTCCAAGAGTATCTGTACTTGGTACAATACTTAGTGGATTCTCACTTTCCAAGGCCGTCTGAATCTGTTCAAAGCTATATTCACTTCCATAAGAAAAGCCCTCAGGTAAAGCTCCCGTCTGTATCGTCTGGTCCCAAATAGCTTTTATTCTGCTTCTTCCGAAAGCATCCCGAAACACCGCATCTGTGTAGCGTATTCCTGTACCAATCACTGCTATCGTCACATCACGTCCTGTCAGATACAAAGGTTGTCCCTGCATCTGTAGAATTCCTGCCGACAAAAGGCTTACGGAATCAAAGCGTTGATTTTGCTGCCCGATTGCACCTGGTGCTTCCTCCATCAAACCATAAACCTTAGGTACAAAAGCATAATTCATCGTTGAAACGTTAATCTCTGGCACGCTATTGCGATTCACATAGGCAATACCCAGATTCCCTATAATACGATGAAAACAAAAATCTTCAGGTACCTCATAATTCAACTCCTGTGGAACCGAAAAATCCACTAAAATATCTGCATAGTCATTTGATAAAATGCGTTCTCTACAATCCACGTCAATTCTCCGTACTATACTTACTATAATGTATACATATTTCCTCGACTCTATTCTATTTATTCTCTGTTAAATTCTGCAATTTTCGTGTTCTTATACGCAACTATCTGTTTTCACGTCTTTTCTTTATTTTTTAAATATTGTATAATATTGACAAGAATGTCGAAATAACAATATTTTCGTTGTTTTCTATCATTACTAATTATAGAAATGGAGTTTTCTTATGAACACATTCAATTCTTTAAATGGTAATAATCCCTCTTTTGAAAAGGATTATCTGACAGGCTTACCAAACAGACAAAGTTTATATCGTTACTATGCCGCCTTAGATAATCATGCCGATATGGTACATGCCATGTTTATTGATGTTGACCATTTTAAAAGAGTGAACGATACCTATGGACATAGTATGGGCGATCATTTATTAATCGCTATCAGTACTTATATTCAACAACATTTAACAGGCTTTATCTCCAGAATTGGAGGAGATGAGTTTGTTGCCATATTAGATGGAAACCTTTCCAAGGAGGAAGTATCCCGTACTGCCCAGCTTTTGGTTGACGGCTTTCGTGACATGGATTTTCGTAATGATATTCTGTCTATGATTTCCTTAAGCGTAGGTGTGATTCTGTCACAGCCATCTTCCCAGTCACTGGATGATATTCTTTCCAAGTGCGATACTGCCATGTATCAGGCAAAATATGATGGCAGAAGCCGTTGTGTAGTATATGAATCGTCTGATACTGCATTCGAAAACACCTTTAATATCGAGGCTGAAATGGAAGATGCTCTTGCCAATGGCGAATTTGTAGTCTATCTGCAGCCAAAGATTAATATGGTTACTTCTGCCCTTTCAGGTGCGGAAGCATTATCAAGATGGGTTCATCCAAAGGACGGTGTCCGCTCACCAATTACATATATTCCGCTGTTTGAAAAGAATGGATTTATCTCAAATCTGGACCTATATATTTTTGAAGAGGTATGCAAGATGAAAGCCTCTTGGAAGGGACTCAAGTATGAACATATTCCGATTTCTATTAATATGTCCAGACTTCACTTATACAATGAGAAATTTCCTGATACACTATTAAAAATTTCACAGAAGTATGGTGTTCCTCAGGAAGAATTAGAGCTTGAAATTACAGAGAATATTTTCATCAAGGACAGTATGGAACTAATTGATACTATCAACAAACTCAAGGAAAAAGGCTTTATGGTATCTATAGATGACTTTGGTTCAGGCTTCTCAGCATTAAGCTTATTAAAAGACCTGCAGGTAGATACGATTAAAATTGATAAAGAATTTTTGAGAGATTCTGCCAACGATACACGCGGTAAAAAGGTACTTCGAAATGTCATTACCATGTGTAAGGACTTGAAAATGGATGTTGTCACCGAAGGTGTAGAAACCAAGGAACAAATACATTTTATTACAAGCTGCGGATGTCAGATTGCGCAAGGTTTCTATTATTCAAAGCCTTTAGCATTAGATGACTTCCACTCCTTCGCCGACAAATACACCAGCAAACCGATAGAAAGCCACAATTTCCGCATGAATGGTAATCTTAAAACAGATGACGGTTTACTGGAAGGACAGTTTCAAGGCAGCGGATTTAAATATGTGCAGGGAATTTTCAGGAATTCCAGTTCCTTGTATTTCCCAGGTGGACCACAGGAACAGAACACTGTCCTGCTTCCAAAGAATACGATTCTTAACGATAGCTACACAATTTCTGTATGGCTCAAGCCAAAAGCCTCCCATCTGTGGACCTCCGCTGTATGGGTCAAGTTTGAAACAGGCTTTTGCAGTCTCCTGCCGCTTGCATGGGAAGGCCACTCTTCCTTCCGTATCCGTGACTCTAAGGATATCAACGGCTGGTATGATGTCAGTGGCGCTCCATTACAGGAAGGCTTTTGGAACCATTACGCAGTATCCTATAATGCAAAGACTGAAACTGCGACAGCGTATATCAATGGTGATGTGGTAGGTATCATGGAAAATGTTCCTACCAACCGCTATGTGATTCAGATTATGCTAGGTGGAGATACATGGCAGCCTTCTTATGTCGGAAACATGTGCGAGCTTAATATTTACAATGAAGTCAAAGACCATGACTTTATTAAGAGCTTATTCGAATCATATTTAGCACATCCTGATTTTATGGCATATGAGGACAACGACTCTAGGAAATAATAGAAAAAGTGGACTTCCATCGTGGAGTCCACTTCTTATTTACTCATTTTTCTCTGATATTTCCTTAATACGCTCTGTTCGAATCTCAATCACAGGTCCACCTGTACCATTGATATAATCTCCAGTGATGGTTACTTCACCAATATTATCATCCTTTGGAATCTCATACATGATATCCAACATGAATTCCTCAATGATTGCACGCAACGCTCTTGCACCTGTATCTCTCTCCATTGCCTTATCCGCGATTGCCTCTAAGGCACTGTCATCAAACTTTAATCTAACCTCATCCAACTCCAAGAGCTTCTGGTACTGCTTCAGAATAGCATTCTTCGGCTCCTTTAATATCTTAATATAGCTTTCCTTATCAAGGCTATCCATTGGACAGATAATCGGTAATCTTCCTACAAACTCAGGAATCATACCAAACTTCTTAATATCCTCGATTGTTACCTTCTTAAGAAGATTCTTCTCCTTGTCGAAGGCATCCTTAAGCTCTGCATTAAAACCGATAGAGGTCTGTTTGGTCAATCTCTGCTTGATAATCTCCTCTAAGTCTGGGAACGCACCGCCACAGATAAATAGAATATTTCTAGTGTTCACAGTGGTAAGAGGCACCATAGCATTCTTACTATTCGCACCTACAGGAACCTCAACATCTGCGCCCTCTAAGAGCTTGAGCATACCCTGCTGTACTGACTCACCGCTTACGTCACGGGAATTTGTATTCTTCTTCTTTGCAATCTTATCAATCTCATCAATAAATACAATACCGCGCTCTGCACGCTCTACATCATTGTCTGCTGCCGCAAGGAGCTTAGAAACTACTGACTCAATATCATCACCTATATAACCTGCCTCTGTTAAAGATGTCGCATCCGCAATCGCAAGCGGAACATCCAAAAGCTTTGCAAGCGTCTTTACCAAATAGGTCTTACCACAACCTGTAGGTCCTAGCAAAAGGATATTGGACTTCTCAATCTCAATATCATCCATAGTACCTGTAGCAACTCGCTTATAATGATTATATACGGCAACTGAAATAACCTTCTTTGCATAGTCCTGACCTACTACAAAGTCATCCAACTGTGCCTTAATTCTATGTGGTGCAGGCAAATCCTTGATATTAAAGGCTGGTTCTGCCTTTTCCTTAGACTTTTTCTTCTTCAGCTTCTGACGGTTAGGTATTCCGCCGTCACCCTGCAAATCTGCAATATTTACAAAGCTGATATTAGGGAAATGTCCTTTACTGCTCTTATCACTTCCCATATCAGGCATATTATTCAACATTCCCTGATAATCAAACTGACTGACGGTATCCATTGTCTTATGCATACAATCCGAGCAAACAGAAATATGATTCGGAAGCTTGAACATTCTGCCCGCCTTACTCTCTGGTCTGCGGCAAATGAAGCAAACATCCTCATACTCGCTTTCCTTATCATACTCGTCATCCATATTTTCCTTCTTCTCTTCTGACTCATCCTCCAAATCAAGAAAATCCATATCGTCAAAATCGTCCTTATTCATATTGTCCTTATCTGACATTCTACCTCTCAAACCTTTCCATACACATTATTATCTTTTATTCCAATACTTCTTATTCATACTGCAAGCCTTTACCATATTCATCGGTAAATGCTTATATCGTACTCCCAGCTGATAGCCTACAAACTTAAATCCACTGGATACAATTAAATAAGGTATCATTCTCTTTTGTTTTATCTCGCATAAATATTGAATCGTCTTCTTCACCAAGGCAATTCCCTCGCTCTCCGACGACACTGCCTTAAACAGCTCAGGATGCTCTGCCTGCGATACTCCCAAATCAAAATTCCTATGAAACTGCTGCATACATGTGTAATTGTGCGAATGCACAACTTTGGCATCTGCTGCATATGCAATTGCATAGTCTGCAAATATCGCCTTTCCCGCCAATATCATGTCCTCATTAAAGATTGCCTTTGTCTCAAAGCCTCCAAGCATATCGTAGATATTTCTACTATATGCCGCACACACATTAGAGCAGAAGAAAGTTTTGATTCCCATTGTTGGCAGGTCACTCTTATATTTTATCACAGATTTGTCAGGATAGTTAAAACTTCTTGTATATTTTTCAATTTCTCTACAATCAGGTAATGGAAGCTGCCTTGCATAGGCTGCTGCAATCCTCATATCCTGTGTCAACGCTTCGACCAGCTTCTCTAGTAATGTCTCATCCTGTGGTATGGCATCCTGTGTCATACACACAAATATATCCGCCTTAGAATAAGATACTGCCTTTGCCCTTGTCTTACCATGGTCAAACTCCAGAGCAGAGATATGATGTATCTCTATATTCTTATACTTCTCCAAAAATCCTGTCCCATAAAACAGAGCATTAAAATATTTCTCCTCTGTATTCATCAAAATCAGCTTTTGAATAGGATAGGTCTGCTTCTCTAAAGCTTCAATTAACTGCATTACCTGCTTAGTCGGCTTATGCGTCAATATAATTACATCCACTGAATACTGCATATTAATATAACCTTTCAAACTCAAAACGGAGCCGCTTGTATCGGCTCCGTATATTTTATTACTATTTTAATCCTGCATCCTTTAATATCTTGTCACTGATTCTCTTAACCGTATCAGATGGCTGGTAGTCCTCTATTCCAAATAGGAACTCATGTAACTGTGTTACGTTTGACTCCAATGTATTCGGAACAAGTACTCTTCCTCTGTTAATAGTCTCATCTGCGTAAGTGTATGGGAATGTCTGCGACTCACCTATCTCATATCCCAATGCACTACTCATAAGCTCAAGAATCTCACTCAGCTCAAGAGAAGTAGAAATCTTCGGGAATACTGCTTCTGCAATCTTATTGAGCTTACCCAAATCAAAAGTCAAAGCCTTCTTAAATGCAGCCTTCATAACATTGTTCTGTCGCTCAACACGTTTGAAATCATTACCTACATAACGAATACGGCAATAAGCTGCCGCCTGTAAGCCATCCAATGTCTGCAAGCCAGGCTCTGTAACAGGTATATACTCAACCCATGCTTCCGCATAATAATTAGGCTCTCCAGCTGCATTGTAGGTTCCTGTAGGTTCACCCACAATACTCATCTGATAGTTATTTAAATGCTCAATCTCATCCTCCTGAACATCAATCTCAACGCCTCCAAGTGCATTGATTCCATCAATTACAGCATCATAACCAACTGTAACAAAATCTGTAACATTAAGATCCAGATTCATATTAATCATACTAATAGACTGCTTCGGACCTCCCTTAGCATAGGCAACATTTGCCTTGCCGTAGCTGTCTGTTCCAGTATTCACATAGCTATCACGAAGCAATGACACCATCTTAATCTCTTTGGTATCCTGATTAATAGAAATAATCTTCATCGTATCTGAACGGGTATTCTTCGTTAACTCTTTATCGTTAGAATCCACTGCATAAAAAACAATATTCCTATATCCCTTTAATGCACCAGTCTCAGTCGCTTCCTTAACCTGTTCGTTAATCTCAATCTCTTCATCCGCAATCTCGATATACTGAATCTGACTTGCCTTAGAAGCTCCCCAGAATACAACCAACAAAATTAATAATACCAATATCTCAATTATAAATAAAGCAATCTTGCTGCCCTTCTTTGCTCTCTTTGGTGGCTTTCTGCGAGGTGGCTGTGGTGGTCTGCCATTCTGCGGTGGTCTGCCTCCCTGTGGTCTTCCACCCCTCGGTGGTCTGCCTCCCTGTGGTGGTCTGCCTCCCTTCGGTGGACGCTTACCTCCTCCGTTTGCACGTGCCTTATTGGGTGAAGGTCTGTTTCCTCCATCCATTCTCCTATTATCATCCATTTCTTTCTCTCCCTTAGTATGCATTCTTATTGATAAAACCTTTAAAGAATGTTAAGAACAATATCTTCAAATCGAATCCAACTGTCCAATTCTCTATATAATACAAATCAAACTCTATTCTCTTACGGATAGAAGTATCACCACGATAACCATTTACCTGCGCCCATCCTGTTATACCTGGACGAACCTGATGCTTAATCATATAGCGTGGAATCTCTTCCTTAAACTTCTCTACAAAATGAGGTCTCTCTGGTCTTGGACCAATCATACTCATATCACCCTTGAGTACATTAAAAAACTGAGGAAGCTCATCAATACTGGTCTTACGCAAAACACGGCCAATCCTGGTTACACGAGGGTCATGCTTCTTCGTCCAGCCAAGCTTCTCTTCCTCCACAGGCTGAACCTCCATCGTACGGAATTTATACATCATAAACGGCTTATTATGAAGCCCTACTCTTTCCTGCTTAAAAATTAACGGTCCCTTACTTGTTGTCTTAACACCAATCGCTGCAACCAGCATAATCGGCGACGAAATAATAATAGCTATAAGCGCACCAAAAATATCCATCACTCTCTTAACTATCATATTCGCTGTATTAGTAAGCGGTACTCGTCTTATATTTACAACTGCCAGTCCTCCCAAATCCTCCAAATAAGGATTGGTTGGAATCAATCTGTTATAATCTGGTATAAACTTAGTATGTACACCAGACTTCTCACAAATCTTAACAATATTCTCCAATCTTCCATAGTTCTCCAAAGATAGTGTTATTGCTATCTCATCCAACTTATTCTCAGGAAGAATCAGTTCAAGATTCTCAATATCACCTATAACCTTAACGCCTCGGTATTTGGTCCCTCTTGGAATCTCGTCATCTAAAATACCATTGACTACATATCCCCACTGTGGATTCGCCTGCAGCTTATCTATATATGCCTCTGCTGCACGGGAATATCCCACCAACAGAATGTGCTTCAGATTATAGCCCTTCTTACGCGCAAAACGCAGGCAGAAACGCACGCCTCTACGCATGAGATAATCTGCCACCGTATTCATGCAGAAGAACAATCCAATCATTCCTCTGGAAAAGTCAGGCTGCTTCACTGCATACAGAACTACCATGATTAACAACAATCCGCTGACATTTGCCTGAATGATATTAAAAAGCTCATATACACTCTTCGACGTACGCTTGGGTGTATACAGCTCAAAGGTATTATATAAAATTAAATATGCAGGCACAATCACAATCAACGCAGAATAATAAATCTCTACCGCTAATACTCCTGTCTCAGGAGCCTTCTGACTTACCCACAAAAAATGTGCAAGCAGATATGTTATTACGACAACAATCGCGTCCAGTAAAACAAGTAAGCTATTAAAATATTTCTGATTATCTTTTATCAATATATATCACCCTTACTTTGCGCAACACCATTACGCCCACGATACATTTTACATGATTTATACAAAAAGTACAACTTTATTTTTACCCTAAAAAAGCAATTTAAACAAATTTGACCACAATTCGACCTGTATCTTTGCATAATTTTGCAATCGGTTTGCACAAAATTTAACCTTATTAGCTTTGCCAGTTTCCCCTGTGCAAAGCCTTATCCCCTGCAGCAAGCCTTTACTATATTCTTTCCCAAGTCCTTTTAATATAAAGAAAGCGAGCTTTGTTCCAAAACCTACCAAAAAGAATGGCAAATTAAGGATAATTTGAAGTAACGGCATATTTTTATAAATCAAATAAATACTGTTACGGGATGCCAAGGATGTCTTAAAAGCATTATAACGAGAACCACTGGTTGCACTGCCTGCATGGTACACTACTGCATCTGCTGCAAAGCAATTACGAAATCCATGTATACGCGCCCTATATCCGACATCTATATCCTCCAAATATGCAAAATGCTGCACATCAAACAGACCTACCTTATCAAAATACTCTCTTCTATAAATGGCTGCTCCTGCACAGGCCGCAAACACGTCCTTATTCTCCTTATACAAGGAGGGCTGCTTTCCCTTTCCTCTTGCAAACGCCCAACCCAATGCACAATAATAATCGCCTGCATCGTCTACCTTCTCCTTATCATGCAAAGCAATCATCTTTGCACTTGCAGAGAAGATTCTGTCATCCGTCTGCATAAAAGCTTCCAGCTTCTCGATACAGTCTGCCTCTATCTCTGTATCATTGTTCAGCAAAAATACATAAGGCGTTTTACTTGCCTGTATCCCCTGATTGACAGCATAGGAAAAACCTGTATTCTCGGCATTCTCTATCAGCGTAACCTGAGGATACTGCTCCTTTATAAGCTCTAAACTACCATCTGCCGACGCATTATCCACCACAATTACTTCCATGTCCGAAACAGTCCCTGCATACAGACTGTCAAGACATGCTGCAATATACTTTATTCCATTATAGTTCGGTATTACTACTGTGGTCTGCGCCATACACTTCTCCAACCTCTTTATTTTCTGCAAACAACCTCAGGGTCAAGCACAAGTCTGCCTCCCTTTGCCCTAAGCTGCTTACTCAATTTCTTACTAAGTTCACTTACTTCCTCTGCTGTAAGCTCTTGCAGCCACTGCGGCTGCTCATGAATCGGAACATCAAATGTACTGGTATAAGCATGTCCTGTTATCTCCTCATAAATCGACTGATATCTCTCATTAACAGCCAGATTACGAATATCCAAAAACTTTACATTCTGATACAAATCCATTCTGTTCATATATCCTGCATAAATAATAGGCTGTCCCTTGTATAAGCCACTGGAAATCTTGCCCTTATGCACCACATAACCGCCTACTGCTGCCACATCATCTCTATGGGAGAAAATGCCATTGCGGTAAGCCATTCTGTAAAATCCAAGATGCTTATTATGTCGTACATCTGCCTTCCAGCCCATTCGTCTTACAAAATCGGTCAGGGCATTTCTTCCTGCCTCATAAGCATACATCTTACTCTGTGGATTCACTGCCGTAGATGCCTCATGACACCTCCAATGATATAAAACCTTTGGAACATGTACAATATAATCATCCATATGGCTGATAATGCCTTCCTTTTCCTTCTGCCAGAGATTGCTTACAATTCTAAGCACCAAATCAAAATCCTGTGCTCCCTCATATTCCTTACGAAGCTGAAGCTTTTGCATCAATTCTGTCTTTACCACAAGAAAATGACAAATATAATTATTCGTCAAAATCATATCGGGATTAAAATCCAGCTTAAAATGCGGCTCAAAGAAGTTCTCTCCCTTAGAATCACTCTTATCCTCATCAGAATAAAGCATGACCAGCTCTTTTCCCTCATCATTGGCAATCTTAATAGCCTTCGCCATCTCAAAAAGTGCATCTAAGGTCAGCCAGTCATCATGATCAAGAAGACCACAATACTCTCCTGTTGCATACTCTAACGCCTGATTAGTGTTAACTGCTATTCCACCATTCTCTACCAAACGAATATAACGGATACGTTCATCCTGATACTCGGCAACACACTTCTCGACAATATCACTTTCACTGCCATCAGCAAGTATCAGCTCCCACTTCTCATAGCTTTGGTCAAGACAACTGTCTATCAACATAGCCAAATACTCCTGCTTTGTTTCATAGGTAGGAACAATAATCGAAAACTTTGTCGTGTACGTTTCCTGCTCCTTCTTCTGCTGCAAGAGCTTAGCCTTTAAAGGTTCATCATAATGGTAATCTGCATGATACTTTGCAATCACACGCTCACATGTTGCATAAATGGTTTCCTTATATCCATTTTTCTTACTGTAATTAATTGTTTTTCTTATATTCTGAATAACAGACACTTTTTTACCTTCCCATATACGCACCTTATGGGACCACGAAAAATCGCCGTCCCATAAGATATATTTTTAGTATAAAATTCTATTCAATCACTGCCTTTACAGCATCTGTAAGTGCTACCACCTTAGCTTCTGCATCGTCAAGATTTGTTCCCTTAACACCCATGTAGAACTTAATCTTTGGCTCAGTACCTGATGGTCTTGCGCAGCACCATGAATCATTAGTCAAATCAAAGTAAAGTACATTAGACTTAGGAAGACCTGTAGAATACTCTTTGCCTGTAGCAAGCTCTACAATCTTATCATTCTGATAGTCACGTACTCTTACAACCTCTAAATCACCAAACTGCTTTGGAGGGTTGTTTCTTAACTTATCCATCATAGCAGCAATCTGCTTAGAACCATCAATTCCCTTCAATGTGATTGCATACTGTGTTTCCTTATAGTAACCATACTTCTCATAAATCTCAAGCATCATATCATATAAGGTCTTACCCTGCTTCTTGCAGAATGCTGCAACCTCGCAAAGACACATAACTGCAACAACTGCATCCTTATCTCTTGCATGAGTACCTGCAAGACATCCATAGCTCTCCTCAAGACCAAATACATAGTTATTAGAACCTGTCTCTTCAAACCACTTAATCTGCTCACCAATAAACTTAAAGCCTGTTAATACTTCGATTAACTTCACGCCGTAAGCATTAGTAATAGGTGCTGTCATGTTAGTTGTTACGATTGTAGTAACAAGTGCAGGATTAGCAGGCATTGTTCCTGTAGCAGTTCTTTCTCTTAAGATGTACTCTGCAATCAGCATACCTGACATATTACCTGTAAATGCCTTATATTCACCGCTTGCTGTATCGTAAGCGTAAATTCCAAGTCTGTCTGCATCAGGGTCAGTTGCAAGAACGATATCTGCATTCTTCTCCTTAGCAAGCTTTAATGCATAAGTAAATGCCTTTGGATCCTCTGGGTTTGGATAATCTAATGTAGTAAACTTAGGGTCTGGATTCTCCTGCTCAGGTACTACATATACGTTCTTAAAGCCTAACTCCTCTAAGATTCTTCTTACAGGCTTATTACCTGTACCACAAAGTGGTGTATATACAATCTTGATATCATCTGCAACTTCCTTGATAACCTCAGGATGAATAATCTGCTTCTTAAGCTCTACCATGTAAGCATCATCGATTTCCTTACCGATTACTTCGTATAAGCCCGCTGCAATTGCCTCCTGCTTATCCATAGTCTTTACTGTACGGTAATCTGTTACTGCCTGAACCTCTGCAATAATCTCTTTATCCTTAGGTGCAGTAATCTGTGCGCCATCCTCCCAGTAAACCTTGTATCCGTTATACTCTGGTGGATTATGGCTGGCTGTAATCACAATACCTGAAATACAACCAAGCTTTCTAAGAGCAAATGAAAGCTCAGGTGTTGGTCTTAATGACTCAAATACATATGCCTTAATACCATTAGCTGCCATACAAAGAGCTGCCTCATCTGCAAACTCAGGTGACATGAAACGTGAATCGTATGCAATCGCAATACCCTTCTTCTGTCCGTTTGCCTTAATAATATAATTAGCAAGACCCTGTGAAGCCTTTCTAACAGTGTAAAGGTTCATACGGTTTGTACCTGCTCCGATTACACCACGAAGTCCACCTGTACCAAACTCAAGCTCTCTATAAAAGCGGTCCTCTATCTCTGCCTCATTATCCTTAATCGCTAATAACTCATTCTTTGTATCCTGGTCAAAATAATCATCCTCTAACCAAAATTTAAATTCATCCATATAGCTCATATTACGCCCTCCGTTTTCATTTTGTTTTCACATAGATTCTTAATAATTTCACACTTTATTTCATTATTCATTAAACCAAAAAAATTCCAGTTTTTCAATAAATAATCTATAAAAAGACCATTTCGACAGTTTTTAGGTTCATTATGTCAACTTCTTTACCTATTTTATACAATAAAATTACCTAAAAAGCTCTTAGTGAATAATCGCTATGGTCTAATGAGAAATTCGGATTATAATACGGGTCACCCTTTTCAAGCACCTTTGCCCATTTCTCCTTAAACACTGCACACTCTTCGTTGTAGCGCTCTGCCTTTGCAGTATCCTGAACGTCACTGCCTCTTGAAGCAGACTCAAAATGATACAACTCCGCAAACGGAGTAAATACATTCAAATAGCCTTTTTCTCTAAGCTTCAGGCATAAATCCACATCATTAAGTGCCACCTTAAAGCCTTCATCCAGACCGCCAACCTCATCGTAAAGTGCCTTCTTTACCATCAGACAGGCACCTGTTACCGCAGATACGTTCTGCGCATAACAAAGCCTTCCCATATATCCAAGGTTATCCATTCCCATCTTATAATGAGTATGACCTGCCGTTCTATGAGCTCCCAGTCCTAATACAATACCTGCGTGCTGTATGGACTTATCCTCATAGTATAGCTTTGCTCCTACTGCTGCGACATCCTCTCGCTGAGCGTACATAAGCATTGCCTCAAGCCAATTCATCGTAATAACCTGTGTGTCATTATTCAGAAGCAGCAAATACTTACCATCTGCATACTGCGCACCAAAATTATTAATCTTAGAGTAATTAAACTCACCCTCATAGGTAACCACGCGAATCTTTGGATTCCCCTCTAAGGTCTTATAATAATCAAAGGTTGCCTTCTGGGTACTGTTATTCTCTATGATAATAACTTCATAATTCTCATAGGTAGAACGCTCCAGTATGGAAGAAATACAGCGCTTCAAATCATCTACATGGTCCTTATTCGGAATCAGAATAGAAATCTTATCCTCGCTCTTTATTTCATACTTAATCTCAAAGATAGTATCAAACGCACGGGTACTCTTAATCTCAAAGTTTGCAAACCCACACTTGCGTAAGTGCTCTGCTACTGCTCCCTTTGCCGCTGGTACTGCATATGGCTTCGCATCAATACCACTTGCCACGCTGCCTGCATGGCTTCTCCAGTAATACATAATACGCGGCACATGCACGATATGCTTGGCATTGGCTGTAAGGCGAAGAATCATATCATGGTCCTGACTGCCATCAAAGCCGCTTCTAAAAAGCTCAGTTCCATCCAGTAACTCTCTTGAAAATACACTAAAATGGCAAATATAATTATTCGCTCTTAGATTATCAATAGAAAAATCTGGCTTAAAATGCAGTGTCAGCATATTGTTGATGCTATCTCCCTTAAAGGTAGTCTCATCACAATAAATATAATCCGCATTCTGCTCATTAATTACCTTTACATACTCATATAAAACTGATGGATGAAGAACATCGTCCTGGTCAAACAAGCCGATATATTCACCCGTTGCAAGCTTCAGGCACTCATTGGTATTCCCTGCGATACCGCCATTCTTCTCCAGACGCTTATATACGATTCTTCCGTTTGCCTTTGCAGCGTATTCCTTACAGATTTCTTCTATATAATTATGCTCAGCATCAGAACCATCCGCCAGACAAAGCTCCCAATTCTCATAGGTCTGATTCATAACAGACTCTATCATCTCTATCTGAAACTCTCTCTTATTATTCCAAAGAGGAACTAAAATACTGATTTTAACGGGATGCTCAAACCTGGTCTCTCGCTGTCTTGCCGCTTCCTCTGCTGTCGGGAAACTTGCAGTTCCATGCTGTAATTTGATACCATTATCTCTTTGCTTCTGCTTCAGCTTTCTTACAATATTTCGAGGTCCTCCTACATTTCTTACTCTGCGATATAGGTTGATTCCTCTGTGCATCCCCATTCGTAGTGGCGCTGACGCCTTCCATACAGGATTATTCTTAATTCTATCTAACTGAAACTGTAAGTTGTCAGCCTCATTTTTTGCATCAGCAAGTCTTCCTGCCAATGACGCACTTCTAACCTTTTCCTGCTGATACGCCTCTTTATAAAAAGCAAGCTCTTCCTCAGGTGTTTTCCATTCCTTCTCCATGCAAAATCTCCGTTTTCCATCTAAATTTATAACCTTATTAGCGCATCCGTCCAACAAAGCCTTTGTATTTTATCGCCGCATGCCAGCACCCCAATACGATACTCGCCCTTTGGCAATTGCGTTTTATCTATATGGACATATATTCCTGCAAGCTCTGTGCGAAGCGTTCCCTCAGACTCTGCAAAGATGCTGGCTACATCCTTCCTTAACCAAGGCTCGGCTTTTACTCTTAGCGTATGACCACTTTCCTGATTCTGTAAAATCAGATACTTATCCAATAATGCATTGTCATACCTCTGCAGTACATACCAGCCTGTAATCGTCAGGATATCTGCTTCATCCGTGACAGCATCTATATTAGCCATAGAAAGCTGCTGACCAGAAAGCTTTCTCAACAGCTTATTCCTGTATAATCTCGGTAATCTTTCGACGGCTTCAATTTTCCCTATCATATCATATGGATACAAATAATGACAGTGATAATCTACATCCTTTTTATATTGTACCAAATGTCTGCTGTAAAAAGGGTCGTAGCCGTCAAATCTGCGGTGTTTCTCATACAAAAGAGCCTTTTCCTTTGCCAATCGCTGCTTCTTCTCGTCAGTATCGTCCTGACCACGGCTAAGTGACTCATGATGAATTAAGACTGCATCATTTCTGATGACATTATAATAGCCTGCCTCAAATAACTTCATACAAAAAGCTACATCATTATATGCAACTGCCAACTCCTCATCAAAGCCCTGCACCTTATCAAAGCACTCACGCTTTACCAGAAGGCATGCCGCAGTTACCGCAAGCATGTTATAGGTCAGACAATTATGCCCGTGATAAAGAACACCTTCGTCCTTCATTCCACCAAGCTTATGGGCAGGTCCGATTCCCATATTGGTAATTCCCACATGCTGAATACGATGTATCTCATCGTTATCTGGGTAATAGAGCTTTGCACCTACTGCTCCTGTCCATGGCTGTGCAGCCTGTCCAAGCATTCTTTCCAACCAGTATTCATCTATAATTTCAACATCATCGTTTAAAAACAGAAGATAGTTTCCTTTCGCAGCTCTAGCACCGCGATTACACATCCTTGAGAAATTAAATTCTTCTTTTTCATAAAGATATTGAAAGCCATATTTCTCCTGCAGCTTTCCAATCATCATCTGCTGAGCTTCACTACTTCCATTATCTACTACAATTACTTCATAGCTTACACCTTTTGTCTTAGCTATCAGCGTATCCAGACACCGTTCCAATACTTTTGCATTGTCTTTACTGGGAATTACTATCGATACTGCCGCACCCTGCGGAATTGTATATAAAATATACGAAATTTCGACTTCTTTTTGTTCATTTGAAGTTTTGCCTTCACAACCTCTTCTTTCCAAGGCTCTCTGTTTTATTTTTGCAAGTTTTTCTTGCACACCTCGTAATTCCAATTCTCTGTTGAGATGCTTATTTGTGAACAATACCTCTGCAAGATGACCAATACCAGAAGTCAGTTCGGTCATTTGCAATACAGCATCATAGATATTTTCAAAGTCATTCTTACTTCCAAGCCAATGCACCTTCCTAAGAAGTTCCGTACGAAAGGCAATCACATTTCCAAAGTAAAAAAAGGACAATAAAGTATCAGGAGAATACTCTGGCTTAAACCATGGACGTCCCCGATACAAGCTGGTATCTCTGAAACGATATTCCTTTGTCAGAGCTGTCTCTTCTACACCGTATAATTCCTGTAAGCTTCCAAGATAATCCTCATCCGCATACATTAAATCTATCTCCGAATTATTATCAAAGTAATTCGCAACAATTCTCTTAATGTGCTCATGAGCATAACCCAAATCCGATGTTAAAATAATAATACTGCTCTGCGAAATCTCATTCTCATATCTTTCCATAAAATCATCAACGCAAGCAAAGAAGGGAAGGTACAATACGCTTCCCTCTTTTTTTTCAGATATTGAATCATAATCATATTCACATTTATGCTCTTTAAGCCATTGCAAATAAGGTGTTTGCTGCTCCAATAGGATTTGTTCGTAGGTCTTGTGATTCATATTATATCCTCCGACATTATATCCACACTACTCTATTACCAAACTGGTCTCAGAGCTTCTATAAAGTCTTTGTCTCGAGCAGGCATCCTTTGCTGTCATCCATATCTCATAGGTATCTGAAGGAAGTGTTCCCTCATATATCCAACAACAGAAGCCTGTCATTTCTACGTTTATCTGGTCTTCCATAATTGCGGCTACATCCTTACGATAACGCTTAGCAACTGGAATTTCCCATACCTTTCCCTTAGGATTACGAAGTAAAAGCTTCATCTCATATCTGGCATTATCTGCTCCAGGAACAAATGCCCATCCCTTTAACATATAATAGCCCTTTCCCTTGGCACCTGTACGCTGATACTCCGCTTTTCCGCATTCCTCCATGGTAATCATAATTGCCTGATTCACACGTTTCATATTAGGCAACGGCTTACTCTCTGTTACTTTATCTTCATAACCGATAATATCCGCAAGCTCATAGCCGTCTATCCATCGGCAATCATATTCTGGCTCACCACTATTCATAACCCATCCTACAAACGGGTCCTGACGATACAGCTTAGGATGTCTTTCAAATAGCACATCCTTCTCTGCCAACAGCCTTGCAATCTTTGCCTTATCCTGTAAATCATCGCCTCTGCTTAGAGACTCATGATGATACAATATAACATCATTTCGCTGTACAATATATAAGCCCTTCTGAATAATTCTAAAGCATAAATCTACGTCATTATAAGCTACCTTCAAGCCTTCATACAAACCACCCATAGACTCCAATAAGGACTTTTTCATCAAAAGACATGCCGCCGTAACGCCAATCATATCATATATAAGCTTATTTCTACCATAATAATAAACCTGTGTATCGTCCATCTTGCGAAGCTTATGTCCTGGTCCATCACAGGTATTTGTGATTCCTGCATGCTGTATCAAGGTCGTATTCGGGTAAAACAGCTTTGCGCCTACCGCCCCTACATGAGAAAGTGTAGCCTGTCCCAGCATACGGGTAAGCCAGCTTTCTTCTATAACCTCCATATCATCATTTAACAGTAATACATATTCCCCCTGTGCCTTCTTCAAACCAATATTGCACATTTTAGAGAAATTAAACTCCATCGGCTGATAGAGATAAGTGAACGGGCATTCCTCCCTAAAGCTCTCCAAGGTCATTCTTGCCTGTGCCGTACTACCATTATCTATGACAATTATCTCAAAGTTCTTATACTCTGTTTTATGGTATATTGAGCGAATACACTGTCTTAACACGTCCACATTATCCTTAGAAGGAATAATAATGCTGACAAGCGGATTCCCATCTATCCGATATAAAGGATAAGAATATCCTGTCTTCTCATCCTTCACTAATGTTGCCTTGAGATTACGTCTGTCTAAAGCAAGCTCTCTGATATAGTCATAATCCGAATCTGCTCCCCAAAGCTTTCTCTCCAGCATCACTTCCTGCTCAACAGCAGCTTTGTCTTTACCCTTGCGGTATGCATGGAACAGAATCTTTTCAATATGTCCTGCCCTTTTTCCCTGCGCTGTTGCCTGCAAAACAAAATCATAAAGATTATGGCGCCAGTCCTCCTGAGCCAGCCACTTCAAATCCAAAAATGCAGACTTCCGAATCGCAAAAATATTACCAAAATATTGGAAGGAAAATAAGGTATCAGGAGACCACATCGGCTTCATCCATGGTGACATACGATGTGTAATTTCATTATCAGGCTCCTCATCCCCGCCCTCAGGAAGCATCCAGATATCTTCGTCGGCATAGACAATATCTATATCCTGATGCTTTTCAAAATACTTCACAATCTCTTTAAATGCACAAACTGAAATTTTGCCTTCTTTAGAAACAAATACAACTATCTCCTGCTTCACATCAGACAACTGAAAGCTCTCCGCACATTGCTCCATGTATACAACAGAAAGAGAGGGATAAGACTCCTCTACTCCCTCTTTCTCAGGTATCATCTCTGTCTCGCGAATCCATGCCAAATATGGATCTGACTGACACTGCAAGGCATTTTGATACTCACTTATACAATTCTGATATATCCTATCCTGAATGGCTGCTTTTACCTTCTTAATCATATAGTCCCCCTAAACTAAAACAGCTTCTTTCTTTTCTTAGAATCCTCTGGCACCAGCAATGCTGACAAGCCCTCTGGCATTCCATAAATCCTTAGCCTCAAGGAAACCTCCCTTGCTCCTTCACAGGCCACTATAATATTCGGGTCCTCTGTCGCAAAAACAATATAATTATCATCCAACCATCTGCCATTTACCTGAATCTGCTCCCGTGTATATGGTACACCATCTACACTCAGTTCTTCTATACGGACAACACCGTCAAAAGACCATGGGTCAAAGCGAAAGCTCTTAATACCTTCAGGCAATGCTACTTTGGAAACAATCAAATCCTTTTGCACAAAGCTGTCTCTGATTAAAAGTGAGTTCTCCTCTGAATATCCACTTCCACAATCAAAGAATGCCTGTGAAATCTGTCTTGCTGCATTGTCTGCAAAAATACTTTCTATCGTTGCTATATCGTATACCTTATTCGCGATAAGCTCTCGCATATCTCCTACTGCAGCTCGCTGCCCTGTAATATACTTTTGGAAATCCTTTTCGTTCTGGATATATTCCTCTATCTGGGCATCTGTCATTTGAAGAATATCTCCAAACAACAGGTCTCGGCAATTCTCTCTATTGCCACCACCTAACATATAGTTATAAAAGGCTCTAAATGCAATTTCCTTTGACGGAATCAGCTTTTCAAAGGTCCACTCATAATCAATGACATGCCACTTATCTCCATCCACCAAAATATTAGGAAATACAAAGTCCAAATTGCTGACAGTTTCACCTTCACCATAGGAAAGCCACTTCATATACTCATCAACCAATGCCTTAAAGCCTGAAATATCTGCCTTATCAAGACATCCGTCCAAAAGCTCCTCTAAAGTCTTTCCCTTACAGAATGGAAAATACAAAGCTGATGTCATAGTCTTGCACTGATTAATCACTACCTTAGTCCCTTTATAACGCGTTGATAATAAATCATATGCCTTACGCGTGTTCTTCAAATGAGGTACTGCCGCCATTGTATCTGGCGCCTTCTCAACATGCAAATCCCCAAAGGTATTTCTCATAATAGAAGTCCTAATCGCCCAAGGCTTTGCTCTATCATTAGAAAACTTACAATATACACACTCTGGAGCTTTTCCTACTACTACCAGATAGGAGTTTGAAAATAATGAAAACTCCTCTTCATCTATTATCTGGTCAAACGCACGTTTTTCATCAAATAAAAGCATTCTATCTCTGTCAAAGTTTCTCAAGTTGGTAGAAAGCTCACCTTTCTTAGGAAGGTACTGGTCCGAATAGATGGTTGACATAAACTTATAATCAGGGTATGGATAATAGAAAGAGTACTCACTAATTCCAACCGTCTTCATAATCTTTTCCAATCCCTTTTTAGTAAAGGTTCTGGCTGAACCACCATGAGGATAACCTTCGATACCTGAGAAAAACTGTGCATTATGGTCTTCCCGACAGCCTGCCCAGTATTTCAAGCCAAATTTATTCTCAATCGCAATAATCATCTTACCGTCTTTACCACGGTGCTGATTACAAATTCTCATAAAATCTTCGTATGGCGTAGCTCCACCAATATAGGACTGTCCATACTCAAACACTCCAACTAAGAGAACATAGTCATAATCACAAGGAAGATGAGGCTCAATCTCCTGGAAGTTACCTACCATAATTGTAATATTATCCTTATCCTGATTACGATACGCATTCATAAGGCTTCGCTTCTTAGACAACTCAATACATGTTACATGTGCTGCCTTTTTTGCTAATGCTCCTGTAAGAGCACCACAACCCGAGCCAATTTCCAACACTCTGTCTGTCTTCTTAATCGGAAGCCAGTCTATAATGTTTGTTCTGAATGGTGATAAATGATAAAATATCGGCCAGCTTTTCTTCTTCTCTATAATCTCAGGATACTCCTCTACAGGATGATTCTGAATAATCTCCAATAACTCATCCTCTATTGCTCCATCTGAATATTTATCTTCTCCTGGATAATATGTCATATCCAGTACTATCTTTCCTATCTTCTCCATCATGGGGAATGCTCCTTATGCCTTTTTATATTGAATTACGTTGTCCTTCTCTACGACATCCTCTACCTTAATCGTGGTATCCATATCATAATAGCCAACTGTATTCTTATCCGAAATAACCGTTATATCTAACGCATCATATAATCTATGATATACCTGAAAATCATTTCCATCATAGCCTGTAACACCAAAGGAAAGAAGATACTCTCCTCCCTGCAGAGACATCTTTTGTGTAAATGTAATATCCTTTACCACACCAGCCTTAACAGGCTCAAGAAATGCCTTTTCAAACATGGTATTGGTTCCTGTAATCTCCGTACCCTTCGCATTCTTAATAGAAAATGCAAAAATCGGTGCAGGAAGATTCTCTTCAAAGCGTACACGCATATGAATATTGAACTCACTGCCCTTAATAATTGAATTCGAACGGGTACCTCTATCATCCGTAAGATATATCTCTTCTATGACAGCACTCTTTGTACCATACTCTAAAAGCTTTGGCTTATCTTCCTCTGTCTTATCCTTTTTGACTGCTGCCTGTATGTCAGCGTCATTCAACAGGCTATTCTCAGACTTAGACTCAGGCAGTTCATACTGACCTACAAGAACCCTTTTAAAGTCATCAATCATATCCTTTGCCGAACCCTCTCCAAGCTTCGTACCACGATTCAAAAGGATAACTCTGTCACAATACTTGGCAATACTGCTCAAATCATGACTTACAAAGATAATGGTCTTGCCCATCTCCTTGAACTCGTCAAACTTATGATAACACTTTGCCTGGAAGAATACGTCACCTACAGATAGTGCCTCATCTACAATCAAAATCTCAGGCTCAATATTAATCGCTACCGAAAATGCCAGACGTACAAACATACCACTGGAATACGTCTTACATGGCTGATTCACAAAATCTCCGATATCTGCAAAATCGAGAATATCCTGCAAACGCTCATCAATCTCCTGTTCCGAAAAACCATTCATTGTACCTTGCAGGTAAATATTCTCCATGCCTGTATATTCCATATTAAAACCAGCTCCCAGCTCCAATAAAGCTGAAATTCGTCCTTGTACATTCACATTACCGCTAGTCTGATTCAAAACGCCTGTTATAATCTTAAGTATTGTAGACTTACCCGAACCATTCGTTCCAATAATACCAAGACACTCGCCCTTCTTCACATGAAAGCTTACATCTGAAAGTGCAAAATGCTCCCGATACTTCTTCTCTTTTGTTAAGCCTAAGGATTCCTTTAATCTATCCATAGGCTTATCATAAAGCTTATATACTTTACTCACGTTTTCTACCGCAATTGCGATTTCCTCAAGCTGCTGATTCATATCTCAATCTCCATACTCACGCCTATTACAGTACATCTGCAAAATGTACCTTTAATCTGCGGAAAATAAGCGCTCCCACGCCAAATAAAACTACTGTTACAATCCAAAAATACATCGTAGAATAAAAATCCTGCCAAAACCAGGTCTGCTCATACATAGCACTGCGGTATCCATTTACAATGTAAAATATCGGATTAATCTTGATAATCGTCTGTACAATCGGATTCTCAAATCTGTTTATATTCCAAAGAATCGGTGTTGCCCACATTCCAATCTGTAATGCAATGCTGACAATCTGCGTCAGGTCTCTGAAAAATATTACGATTGCACAGGTAGAATAGCTGATTGCCAGTACAATCATAAACATACAAAAAGTATAATAAGGCAGCTGTATCAAATATATACTTGGCTCGTAGCCATAGACAAAATACACCACAAGCATAAACGCTACAAAGAATAAATGTGTAAAGGTTGCCGCAATAATCTTAATAATCGGAATAATACTAATCTTAAAAACGACCTTCTTTACCAGATAGCTGTACTCCAAAAGAGAAGTCATTCCATTATTAATTGCCTCTGAAAAATAGAACCACGGAACCAAACCTGCCATTAACCACAACAGATAAGGTACATCTATTCCCTGAGATAAGAACTCCTTCTTTGCGTTCATAATGTAATCAAACACAAACCAGTATAAGACCACTGTAACCACAGGCTGTACAAACGCCCAGATTCGTCCAAGATAAGAGCCTGCATATCTTGTCTTAAAATCATTCTTGGCAAGCTTCCAAATCAAATGTCTTGACTGCCAAAGCTCTACAGGTAATGATACAATCCTATCGTAAAAGCGCCAGAATACCAAAACTGCTGCTGCAATAATCACACAGGCTATCGTCTTCTTAATGTTCTCCTCCTGCTGAACTGCCAGAGGGTTATGATGTAATACAATAACCAACGCAAAAATCAACGCAATCAAGGTTACTATTATTTTAATCGTTTTCTTAGATAATCCTGCTTTCATCGAAAGACTATTTCCCTTCTACATATGCCTTGATACCGCCATGAACCTTATCTTTCTCAGACAAAATAATTTCCATGCCTTCTGAAATTGGCCATTCAATTCCAATATCAGGATCATTCCACATCAATCCACCCTCATCATTTGGATGGTAGAAATCCGTACACTTATAGCAGAACTCTGCATAATCAGACAATACTAAGAAGCCATGAGCAAATCCCTTTGGAACAAAGAACTGTTTCTTATTCTCTTCTGATAATAATACTCCATGCCACTTTCCAAAAGTCTCAGAGCCCTCTCTTAAATCAACTGCCACATCATAAACCTCACCTTTAATCACGCGAACAAGCTTATCCTGTGGATAATTCTTCTGAAAATGAAGTCCTCTTAAAACTCCCTTCTTAGAAGCAGACTGGTTGTCCTGTACAAACACATGGTCAATTCCTGCCTCCTTGAAGTCATTGTAATTGTAAGACTCCATGAAATATCCTCTGCTATCACCAAACACAGTTGGTGTAATAATCTTTAATCCTTCTATCTCACATGTTTCCACTGTAATCTTTCCCATATCATTCATCTCCTAAAATCCTAAATAACTCACATTCAAATCCACATTACCCTCAATGCCCGCAACACTACCCTTAGAGGTATACTGCCACATCTCATAGTGGTCATCATAAAGCGGTGTCTGTCTATATTCAGCAAGCCAGATTGTATAATCATTAATCTTATCTGTATTCAACATAGTATAATACCATGAACGGCTTGCATATACTCCCGCTTCATAGCCTGCATTCTCAATTGTCTTACAGAAGGTCTCACAAACCGCAGTTCTGGTCTCTACATCAAGCCCATCCGCTCTTCCATCGCCGCCTGCGCCTTCCGTATCAATAAAAATAGGATAATCCAAAGCATAATCACCCAAAAGACTGATTACCATACTGGCTTCCTCTACTGCCTCCACCGCATTCACAGCCTGCGTAAAGAAGTAAACTCCAACCTTAATTCCTGCTTCGGTTGCTCCCTTAATATTCTGTGCAAAGTAAGGGTCTTCCACAAGATAGCCTGAAGATGAACCACGATATCCACATCTGATAATCGCAAAATCCACACCTTCTGCAGCTACAAGCTCCCAATCAATCTCTTTCTGCCACTTGGAAACATCAATTCCAAGCTGAATAGGCTCTCCACTCTGGTCAGCCTCTAAAAGCTTTGTATACTGTGTCTCGTCAGCATCCTTTTCCTGCACATCATTGGCATCAGTATCTTCTGTCATAGTATCAATTTCTGACTCTGCCTTAATCAAATAGCTGATATCTTCAATCGGAGTATAAGTAATGTTCGCCTTAACAGATACTGTCAACGGAGCAGCCACTTCATCAAAGCCCTCCTGCTCCTGCATAACTATCTTATAATCTCCAGCTTTAAGGCCAGAAACATAGATGATTCCATCCTCATCCAAATCCTTATAGGTACCTGTACCTTCCACGCTGATCTTAAAGCCATATCCTTCTACAGGATTACCGCTCTTATCGACAATTCTGACACGCAAATCACGTTCTACAGAAGTCGCCATCAAGGTCAGCTCTGAAGCAGCTACGTCTGTTTCCACATCTGTCTCTTCCTCAGTTACCTGTACAATACCATCATAAATCTTTTCTTCTGCATCAAAGAATGTATCATCCTTTAGAAATGCAGATAAATCTGCGCCCTTTACCTTTCCATCTGCTTCCGTTTCCATATTTTGAAACATCACAGCGCTTTCTTCACCATTTACACCTTTATTACCGATAAGCTCCTGATAATTGACTAATACAATCGCACCTACCACTAATAGAATAACCAAACTCAGAAGCAATGCCGTAAGTCTTTTTGTCTTAGAGTCCATTCGCAACCTCTACCAAGTATTTTCCATATTCTGTCTTTAACAACGGTTGTGCCAATTCAATTAGCTGCTCTTTATTAATAAATCCACGCTTATATGCAATCTCTTCTATACATGAGATATAAAGTCCCTGTCTCTTCTGGAATGCTGATACGAAATCAGCTGCTGCAAGAAGCATATCATGATTACCAGTATCTAACCATGCAAAGCCACGTCCCATAGTCTCTACCTTAAGGTTACCTCTGTTAAGATATTCATTATTCACACTTGTAATCTCAATCTCTCCACGCGCTGAAGGCTTTACATTCTTAGCAATCTCAATAACACTATTGTCATAGAAATATAAGCCAGGCACTGCATAGTTGCTCTTTGGATTCTCAGGCTTCTCTTCAATGGATAATGCATTACCATTCGCATCGAACTCTACTACGCCGTATTCTCTAGGGTCTCTTACATAATAACCAAAAATAGTTGCCCCTTCTTCCTTCTCTGTGCGCTCAGCTACCGCTCTTAGCAGCTTAGAAAAACTCTGTCCATAGAAAATATTATCTCCCAATACAAGAGCTACTGCATCCTTACCAATAAACTCCTCACCGATGATAAATGCATCTGCCAAGCCTCTTGGCTGCTCCTGAATCGCATACTCAAAGCGCATACCAAGCTGTGAACCATCTCCCAGCAGTTCTTTAAATACTGGTAAATCTCTTGGTGTTGAAATAATCAATACCTCTCTGATACCTGCAAGCATCAATGTAGATAATGGATAATAAATCATTGGTTTATCATATACTGGCATAATCTGCTTAGAAATTGCCTTTGTTAATGGATATAATCTTGTACCTGAACCCCCTGCTAAAATAATTCCTTTCATTTGTTTCTCCCTTTCTTCTCTCTTTTATTACACGCCGAATGGGAACGCTAATTCAGATTCTCTCTGTCCTTAACGTCCCCACATAATAGCTTATGTTTATTTATACATTTCTTCGTAATACTTCTGGTAATCACCGCTTGTAACGTTCTTCATCCATTCTTCATTCTCAAAGAACCACGCGATAGTCTTCTTAATACCTTCCGCAAACATTGTCTCAGGCTCCCAGCCAATCTCTGCCTTAATCTTGTCTGGTGCAATCGCATATCTTCTGTCATGTCCCTTACGGTCTTCTACATAAGTAATCAAATCCTTGGAAACATGTGCCTTTCTTGGGTCTCCCTCAGGAAGCATCTCCTGTAAGGTCTCAAGAATAATCTCGATAATCTGAATATTCTGCTTCTCATTGTGTCCGCCTACATTGTAGGTTTCGAACAGTCTTCCCTTCTCCTGCACCATATCAATTGCCTTGGCATGGTCTTCAACAAACAACCAGTCTCTTACATTCTTACCATCACCGTAAACAGGAAGCTTCTTACCCTGTAATGCATTGTTAATAATCAACGGAATCAGCTTCTCTGGGAACTGGTAAGGTCCATAGTTATTCGAACAGTTTGTAATGTTCGCTGGGAACTTATAGGTATCCATGTATGCCTTTACCAACATATCAGAAGATGCTTTACTTGCTGAATATGGGCTGTGTGGGTCATACGGTGTTGTCTCATAGAAGAATGCATTCTCATCATCAGGAAGAGAACCATATACCTCATCTGTTGATACATGAAGGAACTTCTTACCCTCCTTGAAGCTGCCATCTGGTAACTCCCATGCTGCCTTTGCACAGTTAAGCATAACTGCTGTACCAAGTACATTAGTCTGTACGAAAACCTCTGGATTACGAATACTTCTATCAACATGACTCTCAGCTGCAAAATGTACTACTCTGTCGATATCATTCTCAGCAAATATCTTAGCAATCGCTTCCTTATCTGTAATATCTGCCTTAACGAATGTGTAATTATCTCTATCCTCAACTGCTTTGAGATTCTCAAGATTACCTGCGTATGTCAATACATCCACATTGATAATTCTGATAGTATCACCATACTTCTTAAACATATAATGAATATAATTTGAACCAATAAATCCTGCTCCACCTGTAACAAGATAGGTCTTAACTCCCTCTTTATTCATTTGCTACTCTGCCTCCATAATTTTGTTTTGTATCTGCATACATATTAGCCTAAAATGCAATATTTTGCAAGTTAATAGCCTAAATAGCTATAATTCAAATCAACCTTTCCGCTGATACCATTTATTGTACCCTTGCAGGAATATTGCCACATATCAAATTTACCACTGTAATTTGGCACATCTGCATAATGAGCAAGCCAAATTGTATAATTACCAAGCTGTGAGGTATCCAGATGCTTCTCAAACCACGTCTTGGAAGAATATACTCCCGCCTTATAGCCAGCATCCTGCACAGTCTTACAAAATGCATTTACAACTGCTGTTCTTGCCTCTGTACTAATCTTGTCTCCTCTTCCTCCACTTGACTCAGTGTCAATAAATATCGGATAAGTCAGATTATAGCTCTTTGCAAGGCTTACTGCCATAGAAGCCTCTTTAACAGCTTCTACCTCATCTACAGCCTGGGAGAAGAAGTAGATACCAACCTTAATTCCTGCCGCAGTTGCGCCCTTAATGTTTTCATGGAACTTAGGGTCCTCAATCATCGCACCCGTAGATGAACCTCTGTAACCACAACGAATGATTGCGAAATCAACTCCTGAGCTTTTTACCGCATTCCAGTCAATCTTACCATTATGCTTAGATACATCTATTCCAAAAGTAATTCCATCAATATTATTCTGAATGGCACCATCTGTTCCAAAGTTATAAGTAACTCCTTGAATTACCTGTGACCCTGTAACAGGTTTTCCAGTCTTATCATAAAAGTATGTCTTTCCGTTAATCGTCTGCCAGCCTGTATAGTAATACTGTGCTTCTATCTTGACATAAAAATCTTTCTGTGTGTAATAATCTGCATACACAGCCTCTATATAATTGCCCTTACTGTCTTTAATATACACCTGATTACCGCTACTATCCTTCAGACGTGTCTCTACATCTGAAGCTTCCTTATGTGTAACCTTAACCTCACATATCGCAGTTGCTGTATCTATTGTTTCTGTAGTCTGAACAGCGTCCTCTTTATTCATTCTATCCACAGATGCTTCTGCAACCTGTTCTTCTGGTGAAGCCTCCTCTTGCGCAGCACTCTCTGCTTCTGTTGACTCTGCTTCACTGCTTGGTTCTACTTCATTACCTGACTCTGCTTCACTACCTGACTCTGCTTCACTACTTGACTCTGCTTCACTACCTGGCTCTACTTCACTACTTGGCTCTGCTTCACTGCTTAACGTTGTTTCACTACTCGACTCCGCCTCACTGCTTGGTTCTTCTTCCGAAGCGCTTTCTGGCTCCTCTGGACCTTGCGTTGTCTCAACAGCTTCTGTTTCCTCTATCTCAGGTTCAACTGTGGTAATTATCTTTCGCGTCACTGTATAGCTAATCGTCGCATTCCCCTGGCTCTTCGCCGTAACCTTTCCATTCTCAACTGTTGCAACATCGTTATTTGAGGATTTCCATTCCGCTGAATATTCATAAGAAACATTTCCATCTTGCGAATTTTGGAAAGAAGTCCCCTCCAGCTTATATTCTTCCCCTATAAATAAATTAAGAGCCGATTGGTTCAAGGTCACAGCCAATGCTCCAACAGATAATCTGTTAACGCTTGCTGATGCAGCCAGTGTCGGATCAGGAATTGTCTTCTTATCTATTGCACAATACACGCCTGTTCCACTAACTAACTGTTTACCGGACTCAATCCACTCTACCGTATCTTTCAGTATTACTTCTTCTTCCTTCGCATCCAGGTTCTCTGTATCCTCTACGGCTACATTAATCTGAGACTCTGTTTTAATCTCATCCTGAACATTAATTACTACATACTCCACCTTATCTTTTACCACTACCGTCTGACCCGTTGTTGGAAATTTATACTTCTCTGTGGAGGTGACTACTGCTTGAAAATCACCAGCATTCACATTAGTCGCATAAATTACTCCATCCATATCTTTATCCTGAACAGTAAATGATTTACCCTTTGTATTGGTAAGTACTACCTCGAAGACAGTTCCTGTAATCAATTTCCCAGTTGCCGCATCAGTGAAACGTATCTTCAAATCCCGCTCCGTAGAGGTAAACGTAACGTTTACCTTCGCGGACGCATTTGCAGAAACATCAATTACCTCCTTTGTTTCTATCTCTATGGTCTCCTGCTCCTCCGATATTGATGTACCCTGTTCCACCAACACATTCTCCAAGGACTCGATACCATTCTCTCCGATATATCCTACATTACTCAGTTCTTCTCCTAACGGAACAATCGCTTCTATCTGCTGTTCTACCACATGTGCTTCGAACCACATGCTTACTGCGAATCCGCATACTGCCAGAAGCACAACTCCTGTCAAACACAAAATCACATCAAGGGCAGTTAAGCTGCGAATCCATCCTAAGAAACCTCTAGGACGCTCATATCCCTCATCATCATACTCATAATCATCATAGTACTCGTCATCGCAATATTCTTCATCTTCGTAATATTCTTCGTCTTCGTAATATTCTTCGTCCTCGTAATATTCTTCATCTTCGCAAGATTCTTCGTCTTCATAATATTCTTCATCTTCGCAAGATTCTTCATCTTCGTAATACTCTTCGTCGTATACTTCATCTTCATATACCGACTCGTATTCCTCATCCTGCGCATCTTCGTAATATTCTTCATCGAACTCTTCATATTCTTCGTATTCTTCATATTCTTGGACAAATTTCTGAGCCTTCGAATTTAGTTTTCTCTTATTTGTACCGAATAAACCACGTGTTTTTTTCTTTTTCATCTTTGTATTCCTATTCTAATTGCATTAACAATTTTGTAACATTATAACAAAGTTAAACTTTTAATACAACACAATTCCCGTATTTCCAATATTTTTTGCAAAATCTGTAAATACTAAACATTATTAAGACACTCCGCGTTGATTATGCTATAATATACACAGGAAGTAAATCAGGCAACACTGACAAGTCAAGAACTTCAAAACGAAAGGACATATTTTATGAAAAAATTAAAAACCGGCACTTTGATGCACATTATTTTATTAAGCGCCATTGTATTACTATTTGCTGCATCCTTTATCAAATTGTATCTTTGGGATAAATCATCCGCAGAGATTCCAACAGACGATTTCAGCGCCGAAAATTTCGATACAGAAACTGAGGATTTTTACGTCACTGTTGATCCTGACCGAATCGAAAACCATACAGATGATGGTATCACAACTATCGTCATGTTAGGCGATAGTTCTCTCAATGACTATACGGATGAAAGCGGTGTTCCAGCTCTTGTCAGGGAAGCAACAGAGGCAACCATTTATAATTGCAGCTTTGCTAATTCGACCATGTCTACACAAAATACAGGGTTTGACGGTACTTACGGAAATGACGCATTCAGTTTTTACTATTTATCCATGTGTATTATGAATAATATTTACCAAATACAGCATACAGGACTGGAAAGCGCCACAATCAAGGATGAAACCTTTAGCAATAAGCTGGATTTGTTAGAAAGCATTGATTTTAACACCGTTGATATTATTGTCGTTTCCTACGGTGCCGAAGATTATTTGTTAAGCAGAGAAGTTGAAACTCTTGAAATCCCTACAACATATCGTTCCACTATTTATACAGAAGCTTTAGCGCAGGGAATTGATTGGATACGTATGGCATATCCTCATATTCAATTTATTGTAATGTCACCAACGTTCTGCTGCTATCCAGAAGAAGACGGAACCTATTCCGCTGGGGATACCCGCAAGAATGATGTTGATGCTACACTAGCCAACTATATGATAGCTGCCAAAAATATTGCAGTGCAAAAGAATGTAACCTTCTTAGATAACTATTGGGGAATTGATATTCATGCTGGAAATGCTGATGCATATTTAACAGAAAGCTCTACTTATCCAAATGCTGACGGCAGAAAAATGATTGCAGATAAATTAACTACAACCATTACAGAAAAGATATATTATGAGAAATAGCAAAATAAAGCTTCAGTTCAAACACGAACTGAAGCTTTGTTTTGCTCTAAATATTAAAAGTTGTCTTTATACACTAACGCAAATACGCTTGATGGCAAATCTGTTGTGAATGTAATAGTATCAGCACTTGTATCCTCATCCTCCAAGATATTTACTACGCCATTACCAATCTGAATCAACGCATGTGTTCTGTTAGGAAATCTGTACGCTGCAGGCACAGTCATAACATATGTCTTAGTACCTGCTGTCTGAGTCGCATCCACTATATTATAAGATGCCATATTATATGAATAAACATAATTGTAGTCAGGCATAATTCCCAACATAATTGAGAATACCTCCCTTGCAACTGCACCCTGCTGCTTTGCCTGAATATGTGTTAAGGCTCCTGGAACCCAATCCTTTTCTGCTACTGCAATTGAACTTGTATAGTTAATCAACGGATAATCTGGATTAGACGCTGTTGTTAATGCATCAAGCGGCGCAATTGCCACTTCCTTTTCTGAACAATAATTCTTCAACAGCTGTACCATATACATATTATCTACCTGGAAACGATAGCTTGAATAATCAGACATAAGCTTTGCAAAGCTTTCTGCACTTGTGTATGGAACCTTTCCTACGCCATGATTGGTAATATTCATTCCCTTAACCATAAAATATGCTGTTGAATTAATACCTGCAAATGCAGAAGAATCTTCAATCAATACACTTACAGGAATTGTAATACGGTATAAATCTTTCAAACCTGCAAACGCATTGGCTCCAATTGCAGTTACACCATTTCCAATTACCAGTTCATATACAGCCATTCCATTCCATGGTCTGTTACCCAATGCATAATCTGCATAGGCTGGAATCTCTCCCACACCATCAATAGTCAGTGTATATCCCTCCAGCTTTGCCGTAAGACTTGTTCCGTCCGCATCCTGGTATGTCCATTCAAACTTCCCTTGCAGCTTCTGCCATGCAGCATTATCTTCTGCCGCAAAAACTGTCAAAGATGAACACAATAACATTACGCAACATAATAAACTAATTATTTTTTTCATGATATCTCCCTCCCTTTATATGGAATACTATTCCTATACAATAATTTTACAGTTCATCTTATTTTATGTCAATATAATTGCCAACACGAAACTATTAAAAAATAATATTCAGTCTCTGCTTTACTCTATATAACCTTGCTCTTTTAACGTCTCGTAGCAATAGTTATCCATATAAATATAGTAACCGCTAACCAGTCCTTGCAATGTGTAATGGTAATCTTCCATTTTTCCTTCCATCGGCTTTATTGAGGATAATACTACATATACGCAGGTCTCTTCTCTGGCATATTGCGCGATATCCTCTGCCACATATACATCTGCCTCCATACAATCATACAACGGACTTGAAAATCCCCATCTGGTTTCTACGATATTTCTACCATATGGCATAATAATTTCCGCGGTATACTGTCTGACAAATGGCAAAAGCTCTGACGGTAGCACGGCTTTGGGATTATAATTATCCATACGTAATGCTTCTGCCACATCAATTGCCATCTGCGGTATATGATATGCATTACCTGCCTTGAAATGAATCGTATTCGTATAGACAAAATTTCCATTCATTACAATTACTAATATTGCCATCGCAATCACCAGCATTTTACTAATGATTTTCCTGAAATATATAACCGCCTTTGCCACACTATAGCAAACAACGATTCCTATTGGCAAAGTCCACCACACACGATAATATACCTCATCATCCACCTTCATTGCTATCCACGCATAAATCGGATTGAGAAATACCACCACCAATGCAATGCTCAAATATATGAAAATCATTTTGAGATTTTTGTTTTTTTCCGTTATCCATAAAAAAATCAGTGCAAGCAAAAAGAAAACTAAAAGAAAACTGTTGCCATTATATAGAACCACATCTTCCCATATCGCTTTTATTGTTTCTATCATAATCTCTTTTCCTTTTCATATTAATTCAAACATAAATAGCACACTGCCAATATGACACAAGGCAGACAACAAAGCAACACCTTAAAAACAAACCGCAAACTTTTCTTCCTATACCCTAACAGGAATGCACCAATTCCTACTAATGTAGGAACCAGCATTAACGAAGTACTTGTCGCAAAGCAAGATGCAATAATCGTTAGAATAAGTAAAATCCACGTTCCTTTACTGATACTATTCTCTTTTAAACACAACAGACACAAATATAAAAGCGGAATAATAATTCCAGCCATCAGACCTTTTCCCTGCCAGATTCTGTTCATAGCAAAGGTTTCTGCTGTATAGATAGATACATTTCCAAAGCAATACCATATAGAAATCAATATCATAAACAATGGCTTATATTCTCTGTGTTGTCCTAACAGCTTCTCCGCAATCAAAGCATATACGCAATACATCAGAATAAGCCATACAGGTGCAATCACACTATGCGCTATAATCACTGCATGAATGCCGCTTAGCTTAGATAGCCATGCAAAATAAATGGGTACTGGCGATAATGCGTGTCTGATATCAAATCCAAACTCATAGCCTGTATATGCATCTCTTGTATACATCACATCATAGGTATCTGCTATCATGGCCTGCGCCATATAATAGGAATCATCACCATCCCAATACTCCAAAAAGATAGCTGCAAAAAGCTGTGCCGCAATACACAGAAACGCTATTCCCCAGCCAGACCTTACTATCCATGACATAGACCAAAATGCTCTCCTATATTCCATGCAGTCTGCAACAACATGGTATGCCTTCCATATCGAAATTCCCAGCGCAAGGACAATGCAAAGCGTATAAGCTATTGCAAGCTCTGTAAAGCTTCTTCTCAATAAAATAAAAGGAATGGCTACCAGTTCAAATAATGCAAAGCTCACAAACCACCCGCAAGCATAAAGCATTGCAGGCGTTCTATGTGCCTTATCCATATATTTTACCGGAATCATTCCTAATCCAAACGGCATTATTAAAACCAAAAACAATAAAATAGCCCAGTTAAAAATCCACACCGCTTCTATACTCCTATTTTCTTCTATTTGCCAACACTCTTCCAACAGTACACTTGGCAATCAGTGCCGTAATAAATGCTATCACAATCGCCGCTAATACATCCGTTGGATAATGTGCCGCATTATATAACCTCGAAAAAGCAATCAATGCAGCTACTACTATCGCCAACACACCATATCTCTTAGGCAGACATAACAAACACACAAAGGCAACTGCAAATGCACATCCAGTGTGCCCTGACGGAAACGAATAATCCGTCGGATAATCTCCTAATAGCTGCAATGCCTCATTTACCACAAAAGGTCTTGTCCTCATAACAATTGGTTTTAAAGATACATTTACCAGAATATACTCTAAAAACAACGAAACAAATGCAATTATTCCAGTCTCTCTAGTCTTCTTCCATAACAGAAGGATTACCACTGTCAAAATTGCTAACATTCCTGCGTTGTTTACCTTCGATACCAATGGCATAATTGCATCCAAAACATCATTTCTTAGATTCTCCTGTATCCAAAACAGCCAACCTGCTTCTACTTGATTTAAGACTTCCATATTATTACTCTCATCCTAACCCATTACTTATTACTATAATATAACACAAGCTCTGCCGCTATATGCTGTGCCAAAAGCTGATATCCACTATCATTAGGGTGTAACCCGTCTGCCGTATATGTAGCTTCTATTGCTGCATCTGTCAAGTCCATAACCCCTGTAGAATAAATATCTATAATATTGAATCCAAAATGATTTGCATAGGTTTTCTGAATATCCAAAAATTCCTCTAAAGATGGGGAATATGAAACATCCGTATAAGTAGATTCAACTGCTCTGTCCACATCATAAACCAACACAAAGAAAATATCCTGATTCGAAAAATTATTCTTTATTGTCTTCATCGTAGCTCTTACAGCTCCACAATAGCCTGCGTCACTGTAAGAATCTGCATTCTGCTCGCCATATCGTTTATCCTGTTGTCCTGTAAGATAATCGTTAACACCTAAAAAAATGACCGTGGCATCAGACAAGGGATACAACAAATTATCTTTCTGCTTACCCATCGAATAGGCTGCACCACCATAATCAGCAAACATTCTTCCAGCCATACCATGTTTCATTATTTCGCCAATCTCAAGATACTCCTGAACATAGTTCACATAACTAATCTTGCTTCCGTCCTCAGCAGATTTTCCACCGACACCTTCAGTAATACTGTCACCAATAAAACTGAAATTCTTCTCCGAAAAATCATAAACATTATTCTCAATAATCATTGTATCAATTTGAGCAATCTGGTTCATCTTATCTATCGAATTCGGTAATTCATACAATAATTCCCTTTGTTGCGCAAGCTGTTGTATTAACTGTCTGCGCGCTTCCTTCTCGCCCTCTGTCAAATCCTTTACATCAGTCTGCTCCTGCACAGCTTCAACCGTCGGTAATTCCACCTGTGTCATCTGTGTCTCCGAAGCCACTGTTTCTGCTGTCTCCGTCTCTACTACCAAAGACTCTGTCACTTCATCCTCTGCACTCTGGCTCTCTGGAATCAATCCCAGAACCTGACTTGCATCCTCTATTATGATTCCCTGATTCGTCTGCTGCACACATTGAGAGCATCCGCTACAGCTACATTGACATCCCGTACTATCTTGTGATGCTTTACCACAAGATGTCATGGTAATTAGTAATGCGCACAGTACTAATACGACCTTCCTCTTCATACCTATCTCCACTATTCTTTCTTAGAACCCTACTATTATAGACGTTCAAATTATTGCTTCCCATTCCTTACAAATGTTGTCAGTCGAATATTTCTCCTTAACCCTGACAGCCTCTTTCGCAATCCTGCCTGCAAACTCATCATCATCTGCAATACGAGCCATTGCATCTGCAAGACTGTCTGCATCCTTCATAGGCACAAGTACACCATTTACCCCCGACTCAATCAGCATAGCCGAACCGCCTATCGGACAATCTGTTGAAACTACAGGCAAGCCGACTCCCATCGCCTCTAATAACGAATTAGATATTCCTTCATAGTCAGAGGATAATACGTACATTGCACTGTTGCAAATCTTTTGTAAAACATCCGTCGCAAAGCCTGCAAAAACTACGTTATCAGCAATTCCCAGCTCCCTAGCCTGCTTTTCTAACTCAGGCTGTAGCTCACCCTTACCATAAATCACAAGGCGATACTCCTGATGTGTCTTATAAAATAGTGCAAACGCATCCAGTAATAGCTTGTGATTCTTCTGTGGCTGCATTCTTCCCACCGCCACAATGTCCTTGCTTCGCATTCCCGTAAAAGGATTCGGCAAATTATCGCTAATAGGATTTGGAATTACGATTCCCTTTTTCTGAACCTTCTCAGAGAAGCATAAAACTGCATCTTTTGTCTGAAAAACAAGCTTGTCAGCAAAGTTATATAGCAAATTTCTTAATGGCTTGTATGCACACTGATTAGGGTCATTTCGTTCTGATATAATCAGCTTCTTACGCATACCCAAACCAGCCAAAAGAGCAAAGCAGTTTGTCTCTGTTCCAAAAGAAAGAATTGTCGCTTGTGGATTCTCCTTCATAATTCGGCGCAGACTTTTCACTCTTTCAAGACGTTTCTTAATACTGCCGCCCGTCCTGCCGCTCAATGCCTGAAGCTTAATTCTGCTATCCAACTCATACTCAACATCATCTCTTGATGTCATCACAATATCGACCTGATAATCTTTATTAATCAAATAATTTGCCAGAACCGCAATTACTCTTTCCGTTCCGCCGCCTGCCATTCCTGCTGTCAAAAAAATAACCTTCATATTTTTCCTCTATTGTCTATTGAATAAACTTATTCTCACTCAGACTGTACTTATTCCCCATAAATAACTTATGCTTAAGAATCCACCAGCCTGGTACCCAGATTCTCTGCTTCATTGCAGGAGATGCACTACCAATCATCCAACAATTCTTATCACAATGCTTTACCTGCTCACGTACCTTGCGCGCCTGTTCAGAATTCCATATTTCATCCCAAGTATTCTCATGCAGATTACCCATAGACATCTTCTCCGTACTTCCATTACAAGGCAATACATTACCATATGGGTCTAAAAAGAATCCATTTGTACCCATCTCACAAGGCAGAAGTCTAGGCTGGTCATAGATATAGTTAATCAATCCATGATTAAAATAAGCTCTTGCCCACTTTTTAGGTGACTTTGATTTCAAAAGCTCATTGATTAAGTCTTCAAAAGCTTCAGCAACCATTCTCTTATCATCAATCTTATTATCTGTCTTTCTAAAATAGAAGGAATTGTGAAGAGTTGCCGTTGCAAACTCCATATCCAGCTCATTAGAAAGCTGATATAACGGAACCAAATCCTTGGCATTCATATCCTGCACAGTCATACCAAAGCCGACATCCTTATGTCCCATCTCTACAAGCTGCTTCAATGTGCCATAGCCTCTGTTAAAGCCATCTGGTAAACCTCTGATTGCATTATTAGTCTCTTCCAGACCTTCAATACTGATGCGGATTCCTACCTCTGGAAAATCCTTACAAAGCTGAATAATTCTATCTGTAAAGTAACCATTTGTACTAATAACGATACGGTCTGTCTTCTTGTAAAGAAGCTCTACAATATCATGAATATCCTGACGAATAAAAGTTTCACCGCCTGTAATATTGGTAAATGCCATCTGCGGAAGCTTTTCAAGAGTTGCTAAATCAATCTCCTCTTCAGGACGTGTCGGATCCTTAAAGCAATCGCACATATTACAACGCGCATTACATCTATAAGTAATAATAATAGAACCATGCAAATTATTTTTCATTTTACTTACCATACCTTTCTATTGCCTGCTCATATATACCAAGTAATTCCTTACAATACTCCTGGCAACTCATAAAATCTATCGTCTTACAATACTCTGCCATCTGCTGACAGGCTTCTTTATCATTCCATAACTGCTCAATTTGCTTAGCAAGTGCTTCTTCGTTACCGCTCTCAAAGACATAACCCGTCTTACCAATCTCAACAAGCTCAGGTATTCCGCCAACCTCTGCACCAATGACAGGCGTACCAAGTGCCTGTGATTCCATAACTGCGAATGGACAATTATCATGGCACTCCGAAGGATGTAATGTAAACTGAGCCTCGGCTATCAGCTTATGCAATGCAGCACCACTCTGAAACCCAACCTCTTTCGCATTAGGAAGCTTGGCAATCTCCTCCTGATATTCTCCTTTTCCTGCAAAAACAAAAGGAATATGCTCCAGACGCTTACATACCTTCAGCAAAGTACGAATTCCCTTTTCCTCAGAATATCTGCCAAAGTACAATACATATGGCTGTTTTTCCACATCCTGCTGCTTTTCCATGGAGATAAAATTATGCATAACCAAGGTTCTTCCCTTCAAAGCCAGGTTCTTCTCCAACTGGCTCTGATTAAACTTGCTTGGACAAATCACAACATCAATGAAACGATAGGTTTTCAGCGCCGCATAAAGCTTATTCTCTATCGTTCCTAATAAACTCTTTATGAATGAACCATGGATACATCTATCCTTCGTACAATGAATACTACCGCTATTTGCACACTTCTCGCACACCTTACCCGTTCTACCATTTACCATCAAATGACTAGGACATACCAACTGATAATCATGCGCTGTGAAAATAATAGGAATATTATGCTTCTTGATTTCATAAATTATAGAAGGGGTCAGCTGAAAATTAAAGTTATTTAAATGTACAACGTCAGGTTGAAAATCTTCTAAAACCGCTCTAATTTTCCTGCGTGCTTCCTTTGAATATATAATCTTAAACGGGTATAACAGCTTTTGAAGCTTTCCCGTATGAAAATCCATATTAGACGTATAGCTCTCTACACGATTACCAACGGTTCTGTTCGCATGCTCCATACCAAAAAACTGAACCTCATGCCCCATAGAAGTCAGCATCTGTGCTAATTGAAAGATATATGTCTCTGAACCACCATTCGGATATAAAAATTTATTAACCAGTAATACTTTCATAAAGCTTTAATGTCTCCTTAGCTACATTCTCCCAGTTATACTTCTGACGAATGTGTTCCTTAACCTTGTCTGAATTCCATATTGTTGTATCTTGATAATTCTTTAGTAAAGTCTCCAACTTGTCCTGCAAATCCGTAACATCCGACTTGGCAAACTTCAATGCATAATCTTGGACTACCTCAGTATTCTCAGGAATATCACTTACAATACATCTGCAGCCATAGCTCATGGCCTCAAGAAGACTAATCGGCATACCTTCTACATCAGAAGGTAACACATAGCAAACACAATTAGAGAAGAGTTCTTCCAATTCCCTTCCCTGCACGAATCCTGTCATTATAACATTATTCATCTTCTCTGCTCTATCCTGTATCTGTGAATAGTATTCCTCTGAATGACTGCATCCACCAGCTATTACCAGCTTCTTATCCGTATCCAGCTTCTCAAACGCATCCAATAAATAGTGTAATCCCTTTTCTGGTACCACTCTCGCAAGGAATAAAAAGTACGAATCCTTTTCCAGTCCATACTTCTCCATAATGATATCTGCCTTCCTGCGTTCACATATCTGTACACCATTTGGAATATAAACTGTATCTCTTCCATAGGTCTGCTTAAAATACTCCTGCATATTTTGAGACAAAACAATAATTTCATCCGCATATTTTGCAGCGCACAACTCGCCAAACTTAAGAAACCATGATGCAAATTTACCCCACTTTGCTCTTTGCCAATCCAAACCATGTATGGTTGCTATCGTCTTCACTCCAAATAACTTCGGCAGCCAAATCAACGCACACGGACCTTCCGCGTGAAAATGAATCACATCAAACTTCTTCCATACAGCTCTTATACTCGCCAACGCTGAGTAAACAATCGCATTTAATGCCTTTTGCGGAAATGTTGGAATACTGATAATACGAACTCCCTTATACATAAACTCTTTATCCGTAAAATCATTACCATTATCAATCCCTGCTACATGGTAGCCCCTACGATTATATACTGTAACTCTATGCCCTAATCTAGCCATTGAAGTTGCGAGGTTTTCCACTACTATTTCAACTCCACCTTCACGGGATGGTATTCTTTTATGCCCTAACATCGCAATTTTCATATAATAATTCTTGCCTTTCCGTTCTTAATTACTTAGCACCCTTTGCTGTCAGTACTACTAAGACCGTTTTCAATAATATCTTTATATCCAGCCCTAAGGACCAGTTATCTATGTACTCTAAATCATACTTGATAACATCCTCAAAGTCAAATACACTTCCTCTGCCATTTACCTGCCAAAGTCCAGTTAACCCTGGCGTCATGCACAAACGACGTCGGAAATACGGGTCATACTGCTCAAATTCATTAGCCGTAGGCGGTCTCGTTCCCACAAGACTCATATCTCCAACTAAAATATTATAAAACTGCGGCAGCTCATCTATGCTTGTCTTTCTTATAAATGCTCCTACCCTGGTAATTCGAGGGTCATTCTCCATCTTAAACATCAAACCTGAAGACATTTCATTCTGTGCTTCAAGCTCTTTCTTACGTTCTTCTGCATCCCGATACATGGAGCGAAACTTATATATCTTAAAACGTCTTCCATTCTTACCGATTCTTATCTGAGAGAAAAAAACAGGACCTGGAGACTCCAGCTTAATCGCCAACGCAACAAACGGAGTGATTACTGCTGTAATCAGTAATCCCACGAATCCTCCTGCAATATCCATCATTCTCTTCAGAATCAAACGCTTGTCATCATGGCGTTTTAGCGAATAGGTAACCACTGTATAATTCGCAAAATCACCAACCTGCTTTGCATTGGCACTCCATTCTGCTATCGCCAAATCATAATGACATATAACACCCATCATCTCAAAATCCCGAATCATCTGACGCGTAAAAGCAGGTTCTTCATCCTCAACACTGATAAATACTTCATCCACCGCTATCTGCTTTACCTTGGCAAGCATGTTTTTACGGTTTGCTATAACATCAATTCCATTAATCTTTGACTCTTCACCATTTCCATCCAGCACTACAATTGAAGTAACCGCATAGTTTATTGGCAGCTTCTGCTCCAGATTTTGTAGTATCTTCTCTACGTTTTTTGCCTCTGTTACCAAAAGCACTGGTATCTTAGCATGTTCACTCTGAAGGTACTTTCTCATTGCCACCTTAAAGCACTGGTGTAAAACAAATGTAAGTATCGTATTACTAATAGCAAAGTAGCCGAATACCAGTCGCGAATATTCACCTGCCTGTTGTACAAAGTATAAAGCAAAAATTGCAACAACCAAAATTGCCACATTATACTTTACCACCGCAACAAACTCTACCACCCAGTCTCTGCCTACAAAATTACGGTCGCCATTAATCAACAACCTGTATGCAACGCATACTAACATAAGCATCAGGCATACCAAAGTATGCAAAGACACCTGCCGATAATTAATCAGACATTGATAGCGAATCGCATATGCAATTGTATATGATAATAGAATCATTACCAAATCTATAAAAAATAATCCGTACATCTCAAGTACTTTATACTTCTTATTACTACTCACGCTTTAACCCTCTTTTTCAAATATCTGATATCCCATAAATAATACTCTGGCTTTCTATCCTTCTCTTCATGCGACACCGTAAGTGCCAATCCATATAATACAAACAGGTAATTGCGCAGCAAATAATCAGAAATCAAATGCGCCTCTATTACTGTGTATATCATGAAAGTTGTTACCAAAATTGCCAATGCTGCATCTTTCTTTTTATATGCCACAATTACCAAATGGATATTCATCACAACATAACTCAAAGCAGGAATCCAACCATACCAGTAAAATAATCTTGCGATTCCCATATCAAAATAGCCCGTATTTTCATGCAATCCAAACGCTACCCACTCTGTCGGCATGGCATTCTCGGCTATTTCCACTGCCAATATTCTCAAGGAAAGTTTTTCATTAATCTTTTGAACGAGTGTCGAATACTCTAATGACTCACACAAGATAATTGTCCCAAACACGCTGGCTATAATCATAATAATTCCGCCAATATATACCCACTTGCTATCCGCCAATGTCCTAAACCGATATGCTATTGCAAACAATATAATAACCAACGCTGTAACCAATACGGCTGTCCTTGAATCAGTAAATATAAATACGATAATGTTTCCTGCAAACAATACCAAATAATGCCATAGCTTAAGCTTATCCCTATATATATAGCATCCCAAAGTCATTAATGCCCACACCATACAATGAAAAGCATTCGGATGTCCCATGCCAAAGCAATATCTTGTCTGAACTACGTCAACCCTGAACTCTGATGTAATAGCTACTGTTCCCATTATCCCAGTAAGCGAAAGCACTACCAACACTATACAGCCCGCCAACGTTGTCCAAAAAATAGTCTTAAGCAATCTTTTAGGTTCCATATCTTTACAAGCCGCAATCAAAGCAATGATTCGAAGCATCTCATTCCTTCCAGTTACCTTATAAGAAATAACTGCTATCACACCTGCTCCCAAAAAACCTATCCACTGTTTCGGCGTATACTTATTAAAACAGGCTTTTATCACAAATAAAGCAAAGGTCAATCGAAACCAATAGCTTTCATACTGAATAATATATGCACTTTTATCCAAAATCACAATCATAACTTCAATTAGAATCGCCATATAGAATATAGCATCCAGCAATCGCTTCTTTACTATTTTTTCCATTATACCTTTACCTTTTACTTCTATCTTCGAATCAGTCGTCTTACCAAAGTCTTACATCTTGTCTTAAATGAAGGCTTACAGAAATTCGGATACTGTGCATTCGTTCCTTCCCATTTATGGAAAGCAAATGGCGTAATACCCTCAACCTCAGGAATCATTCTTTCATGGCTGTAATATTTTGCCACATCAATCGGTGCAATTCTCATACCTTCCGCTTCTAGTAAATGCCGAATCTTGCAGCAAATAAATCCATCCTCATAAAACCACATCCTGCCATAGGCATACTCACCTTCCCATGGAATGTTTGCCTTTTTAGGATAGTCCATCAGTCTTTTACTGCGGATTCCTGCACTGTTCCCTACTCTGCATATATTACCGTTAATATCACGATAAGTAGTAGTGTCACCCTCTGGTGGCAAAGGCCACGGTGCGCCAATATAATCATAATCAAGGAATTCATCACGCCACATCTGCGGATTCACCACAAAACCATCAGCATGAACAATCAATGCAAAATCAGTATGAATATGTTCACCCAGCTCATAAACCATCTTATAGTTAAAATCATCTATATTTTTCAACTGACTGGTATGACTGTATCGTATTGTCTTAGGCAGACCAAGCGGCTTCTTATGGGTAATTAAAACCACATCGCCAAACTCTATCCCTCTCATGCTATATTGCATTGCCTTTATTGTCGCTCTTACATTTACACTTGTCATAGCAACAAGTGTTACTTGCGGCAAACGCAGTTTATCCTTCAACATTTCCATTTATTAACCTCTTTATTTTTCTTATGGCTGAGCGCATCATTCTCAAGGCAACAAACTTCTTATAAGAACAATCTACCTTAAACTTAGCCGCCTTTTTTTCCTTCTCCGTCATCGGAATATTCTTTTTCTGATATTTAGGTGAAGTACGCTTGTATTCCTCCAACTCTCTACGACATTCCTCTGCTGTAAATAGTCTTCCTTTTCTATCCTGATAAGTCCATCCATCGTAAATATTCTGCTCGGATGCCCAATAGCCATCCGATACATTATGTCTTGCCCAATACTTCGGTGCAATAATCGTCTTAACCGTATCACTCGTAAATGCTGGAAAATACGCAAATGAAGAATTAGCTAATAACAAATACTTTGCATTTTTAATAATAGAATAATCCTTTGCCAAATCAAAGTTGTATGCCTTTACACCTGGAATCAGCTTCTCTGCTTCCTTTACATCATTTGTGATAATCATAAATCGCATATTAGGATTATTCTTCTTCATATTCTTCATTCCGTCAAGCCAATACTTCTTACGAAGAAAAAGCTCTGGAGAATTCATATAATCCGTACATCTTAAATGAATGATACACAAATCATCCTGGCTATATTCATAACACTCATATTCAGGCTTAACAGCCAACCACTTCTTAATTTCCTCTTTATAAGGTAAGTAATAATCCTCTGCCTGCATATTACCATACATAAGTGCTGTTTCGCTCATATTCAACATTACTTCATCAGTATCTGTTATATAACAGCCATGCTCTATATCATGCTGTGAATTTGGAATATATAATCTGTCATCCTTCTCATAATACACCTTCGCATAATCTTCCTTTTTCGAAGGCACCCCCATTTCCAAATCCATAAAATACAGACCACACTGGCTATGTATATTATTTGCCAACGTTTCTCCACCCAGAATACTATAATCGCATCCATTTCTCATCGCTATACATCTGGTAGTAATATAACAAAATAACTGATTTCCCAGTCCTTGTCCCTTCAACAACTCTGTCGCTAATATATTCTTACCCACAATTTTTCCTCACTATTTATTCAAAAATCTATGTCGTACAAAGCACCTTACCGATTCCATAAACTCACATATTTGTACCTTTACATAAGTCCAGCCCGAAATTTGAAGGTCTATAGCCTCTCTTATTCCTCTGCGATATTTCACAATATAACTTTTTAGAAAATAATCTCTACAGGCCTTGGAATCTGCCAACAGATACTTTGTATACAAATACTTGTAATCATTATAAATTCGCATATCTCTTTCAGCAAAGCTTTCCGTGTACTGATGCTCATGTACCCCTATGGAAATCAATGGCTCATTCGTGTAAACAAACTTAGGGTTCTTCTGCAGAATATCAAAATATAAAAACATGTCCGATGCCCAGTTACTCTTCTCATCGAACAAAGCTGCCTGTTCATTTCTTCGATAAATTACTGCACTGGGGGCACCAATCTGATTTCCCAAAAACAAATTTCTATAATCACTTTTCAGACATTCTATAAATTCTGCACTTGCACATCTGTCATAGCTCTGCTGTTTAGAAAATTCGGTAACATGCTTAATACTTTCCTGATTAGAATCAGGCAGCATAACCTGTCTGCTACCGCAAAAGGCAATGTCTGCTTCCGAATGCTCGTCCAACATCTTTACAAATAAAGACAGACTGTCTGAACGGGTAAACCAGTCATCACTAAACATAATCTTAATATACTCACCCGTCGCCATCCCAATTGCTGCATTCCAATTAAATATATGCCCTAAAGGCTTATCATTATGGATATAGTGAAGACTAATCTGCTCACGTTCAAAGCGTTCCGCATTGTGCTTCACCACCTCTTCAATTTCTGTATTGGTTGAATCATCTGAAATATTCACTTCCAAACTTCTATAATCCTGCGCAAATATCGAATCTAATAAATGAGATACTTCCCCAGCATTATTATAGGTTGGAATACAAATTGATACCTTTACCATACAATTCTCCAACTTAATCTCTTCTTAATATCTTTCTAGCTATTCGTTTTATCGACGTATAGCCGCCATATAACATATTTCTCAACTTCACGCGCAATTTTCTTACTGATTTAACCGCTGTCTTCTCCTCTGGCATAATCAGGAAAGAAAGCTCATCCTGATGTTCTCTGATATAGGCGGGGTACGATTCATCTATTTCACATCTCACAAACGATGCCTCTCGTCCAAAGATATCCTTTCCCTCCTTAATCTGGTCAGATACCTGTGATAAAACCCGCTTGGAATTATATTCCTGATGCGCAGCAGACACCACCTTGTCCTGCACACGCTTTCGAATATCCTTCTCACCATGACCGCCCATGTATCCAAAGTGCCAGCCGCCGTCTTCCACACGGATTCCCACTTCCTTACGCTCTGGAAAACGCAGTTCCCCTAGCTGCAAGCCCTGCTCTTTTAAAAGCTTATAGCTACACATCTTGGAGCCAATCCATTTCTTACGTTCTACGCCCTCAAACTCTCCTGCATAGGACAGAAGGCTTCCTGATACTTCCTCCATATTCAGATAACAATAAAATAATCTCTGCGCAAAGTGGTAAATCTTATCTTCCTTAAAATCCTTTAAAATTTCCTGTATCTTCTCAGGATTAGGAATCTCATCCAAATCACTAAAAATAATGATATCCTCATCGGTACAATCCTTCAGGCCGCGTGTTACTGCATTCTTCTGAAAAGTATCTCTGGCATGTGTATCTCCCTGAGGTGTGTCATCCACCACAACATGAATAATCTTGTCCGCAAATTCTGCAAACATCTCTTTATTCTCTTCATAATAAAGCGGCTTCTTCATTCCTGAAAAAGTCTCCGTGGCTTCACTGATGACAAATTTATCCACTATCGGACTCATGACATGCAGACGAATCTTTAAGATATCCAGTTCATTAAAGAATTGAAAACAATCGTATACCATTATATTTCTCCTTAAGCTCTAATCTCTGTCTGATTTCCTGTTTCGTGTACTCCATACCACACTGCCAGCTAACACCAACAATGTCATAAGCGAAATCACGTAAGATATTTTCCACAAAATCGGTGTCTGATACTGTATCAAAACATCTCCTTCATAATCAGAAGGAATGATAACCCGCATAACATTATTTACACCCGTTACCAACTCCAATTCGGTTCCATTCGTATCCATAGCCCCATAATGTGGATACCATAATAGCGGCAGTTCTATATAACTGTCATCCAGTCCTGTATTTTCACATGTAAATCGAATTGTAATACCATCCTTTTCATAATCTGAATAGCTTACATTCTCTCCGACAGCTACTTTGTTATACTCCAATGCATTAATATCCGTACCATAAATCAGATACTCCTTTACATTGTTATCATTTGCCCCTAAGGCTTCTATATCATATGCATAAAAGGCACTTGTATTGTCAATACAGTGATTAATCATATAAACACCTGTTATTCCTGCTACCAAAGTAATCACACCGATAATCGTCCCTGCATACTTATTTAATGTAGTTTTACGAAGTATATTAATACACATTAATAAAAGCATTATTATTAATACAGTTGCAATCGCTATAAAACGAAATGGAAACTGAATATTCGCTATCCATGTATTATATGGTCCCAATAACTCAGATAACAAATCCCAAGGACAATAAATCGTTGTTACAAACAATGCAAATACACTCAAGCCGCATATCAAGGTGCCGCTCTTTATTTCCTGCGTTGGCACAAGCACTTCCTCTTTTGCGCGAATTTTCAACGCCAAAAAGAGTATTAACACCAGACCTAACGCCAGACCTACTCCCTGAGCCATCTCAGATGCAACTCCAGCTTCAACCCTAGTAAAATCACCAGTTCCTCTATAGAACATACTGAATAACTGATTAAGCTGCGTACCTGCTGACTGTATTCGGATTGATGTGCGGTACGGCTGTACAACATCAATTCCTTTCATCTCCGTAATAAAAGGTACTATAAACCAACTATTCACTAACGCTGTATAAATAACTGTTTTAGCTAAAACCAAAAATCTCTCTTTCACAAAAATCTTTCGAATTTGCAAAAGACAAACAATGATAATAAAAATTGCACACATAACACAAGTCAAAACATGAGACTGTATTACCCCTGTAAATCCAATTACCATCGGTACCCAAAGATGCCTATATGAACTGTCAAAATCCTTTTTCACAAATGCAGCATAAATGCCATACGCAATCAAAGGCAGGAATGTAATTGCTAAAGTTTCTCCCACTGCACATCTTACATACATATCCATTAATCGATATGGTGCCAATGTATAGATTACAGCACAGCCTAATGCATAGTACTCATTCTTACAAATCTTATGCGCAACCCAATACATAATATAGGCCGTCGCTAAATTAGTAAGTATAGTAAATGTTCCAATCGCAATATGAATTGGAAATCCTAATACACGCATAATTGCAGGAATATACAAAAACAAATCACCGTAGTAAATAGATACTGGATAACCGTAGCCATTCGTCCAATAAGGATGCATCTTTACAGGAAACTGTCCATCGAGTAACGCTTCCTTAATTCCTTCTATTCGCAGAAGATGAAATCCCATATCCTGTCTGCATATAATATATCCACCCAGATTAGGTAGCGAACTAACGATAACTACTGCAATAATTCCTAATATAACATTCCACTTTCTGCTCGTTACCTTAGCAAAAAATCCGTTTAACACACCTAAATAAATCAAGTCAATAAGAAGTGCAAAAAATACTACGCAGCTTAATACCATACCATTCATCGCATTGGTCTGATTAATTGCCATATCCTTAATAATCATATAGCCTTCGCCGCCAAAATAAGTTCTTATTTTGAAATCCTCTACATTCTCCCATAAGTATACTGTATAAGTAACCTCGGTTACCTCGGGATTTAACGGTGTCTCATCTGACCACAAGCTTCGATACATATCAGTATCTGCCGTTACCTTGGTATAGTTCTTATTTGTATTTGTTTCATACTTAACAGTGATATCATAGCTGCCTCTACCCAAAGCATAATCTCTGGTATAATCAAAAATACCTGACGACTCACAAGGAAATGTTGCATCCATATACCAGCCATCCCGTTCATCAGGAATAGTTGTTCCTATTAGCTCCTGATAAGGAATCTCTATTTGTATCTTTTCTTCAAAAAAATTCATAATAAGTCCAATTGCAATCACCATCTCTACTACAATTAAACTTATCAGCTTCCAATACTTCCTTGCGTATTTCTTCACAGGTCGTCCCCCATTATTCTTTGCTATATTATGAAGCCTATAATCTGGTCTCTACAATCTTACCCTCATCAACCTTGTAGATAATATCACACTTTTCTATGGTGTGAAGTCTGTGTGCAATAATTACCATGGTCTTCTTACCGTGGAAGCTGTTAATTGCCTCCATAACTGCAGACTCTGTCTCATTATCCAGTGCAGATGTTGCTTCATCAAACACCAAAATCTCAGGGTTATGATACAAAGCTCTTGCAATACCCAGTCGCTGTCTCTGTCCACCAGATAATCTTACACCTCTATCACCAATTGTTGTATCCAAGCCCTGTGGAAGCGTCTTAATAAACTCCTTCAGCTGAGCCTCTTCCAATACCTGCCAGATTCTTTCATCATCAATTTCTTCCTCAGCAATACCAAATGCTATATTGTTACGAATCGGTTCATCTACGAGATAAATTGATTGTGGAATATATCCAATCTGAGCAAGCCATTTCGGATAATTATCAAATACATCCACACCGTCGCAGGTGATTGTTCCTTCCTTTACTCTCAACAGTCCAAGTAACACATCCACGATTGTTGACTTACCTGCACCCGAAGCACCCATAATACCGACTGACTTTCCATAAGGAATCTTCATTTCCGCATGGTCAAAAATCAGCTTGTCCGTATTAGGATATGCATACACAATACCCTCAAGGGAAATTTCATTCTTTAATGTAATCTCCTGCTCAGGCTTTCTTGCCTGTATTGTTGGATTATTCTTCTCACTTAACGCATTAATATTCAAATTCTCATATACATAATCAAGACATGGCTTCTGATAAGCAATCTCTGTAGTATACGTATTAATTCTATTGACACTTGGAATCAACTTATACGCTGCTAAAGCAAATGCCGTCAATGTAGTCATTAACGCCTTTACATCATTTCCCGTCACAATATAAACAATAATATATGACAATATACTTACGATAAATATAGTCTCAATTAACAGTCTTGGAAGAGAATTCATAATAGAATAGTCTCTTGAAACAGCGGCACCTACCTTACCTGTCTCTTCATAGTTATCAGCAAAGAAAGCCTCTCTATGCAGAACCTTAACATCCTTAATACCATAAATCGCCTGTATTCTCCACTTAGCAATACGACTCTGAATTGCCTGATTCTTCTGTCCCAAAACATTCATCTTAGGCTTTAATACCTTCAGAAGAAGAATCGTTAAACATCCCATAACTACCACAACAAATAAGGCAAGCTTCCAATCCTTCACCAGTAAGAAAGCACTCAAAAGAACAAATAAAACAGCATCGGATGCTAATGAGATAATAGCTGTAAGCATATTAAAGACATTAGGGATATCACAATCCGTTAATCGAAAAACTGTTGGGATATCCGCATCCAGATAAAATTCATACGGTCTGTTCAAAAACTCACGCAGTACACGACTGATTAACTGGTTACGATTAAATGCAATGAATTTTGTTTTTTCCTTTGCCAGTATCAATAAGAAAACATTTTTTACGATATATAACACAATTAATGCTACCAAAATCGGTATCATCAAATCACTAACCTCATCTACACCAAGTAAGTCCATTACAAATTTGTAACCCTTATTCTCTGCTGCCGATTCAGGGTTCGTAATAATCGTCACCACAGGAAGCAGGGACGTCAAACTTACCATCTCAAAAATTCCGCCGATAAATACCATAATCGCCAGTACAATAACCTGTTGCTTCTGTTTTTTATCTAAAACGTACCTCAATTTCTTAATAATATCCATATCACTCTACTCCTTAATCATATATAGAATCATAATCATAATTCATATAAAATTCGTACTCCGCCTGCAACTTCTCCTTGTAATTGTCCTTTCTCACAAGATATTCATCACTAAGCATCCATTCCAGTATCATGCTGTTTACTTCTGCTGAATAGTGCTCCTTATCCCTATATAAATCCGTATTACAAATCACTTCATAATTGTCAAAGAAATTATATAATCTGATATTTGGACACTCCAACAACAATTCCGTAGATATTAACTCCGCTTCCAACTGACGAAGCATACTTCCTTCCTGTGATAGACTATCCCAGTAGCAAATACTATATGGTGTATAAAACAGATAAAATGTAGTATCAGGGTACTTATTTGCCAGATTCACTATATTCTGTGTAATATTCTCTCTAACAAACTTCTCCTCTTCTTCTCCCAGCTCAGACGGAATGTAGTCTGCAACATTATTTCGGTCATAGCTTTGAAGAATATACTCTAATCCTGTAACCTTGTTCCATGATGAATATTCATCCATGGACGTACTCTGTTCTCCCTTTATCGTCATCTTAATATTCGTTAATACACCATGATATAACACATCCTTATTAAAAACATATGCTATATCATTCCATATATTATCATCATACATATAGGTCGGATACTCTTCATAGGCCTGCCAATCCGCCTCTCGAATCATAGCGTTATAATCCAGTCCCCAGATTATCGTCTTTAAATCCTGATTGCGCTGCAAGGCTCTATCCAAATTCTCTGAAAGCTCTTTATACCCTGCTCCCGCAAAGGTCTGCTTAATTGTACTAAGACCATACAATTCATCTACCTGACTTGGCTTAAAGTTCTGAGACATGGATGTTCCTGTCACAATTGCATCATAATCAAAATGTCTGTTTATCCCATCATTGCAATATCTCTCGTCCAGCAACCGATAAGACACAAAAGAATAGGGCTTATGAAAATGGAAATATGGGTCGAAAACATAAACAATCCCCCAAATTATACCAAGCAAAACACCTAATGCTACTATGCAATTTTTTAACCATCTTATTGCATTTTTTTGTTCCATAGATTCCCTCTAAAAATTAAAATATAAAAACTCACTCACCTGTGACAGAGACAAAATACTCCAGCCAAGAAGAACTACTACAACCAGGCTTTTTTTCCAAGTCAGCTTCAAAACGGCTACCTTTTCCTGTGTATTCTTCATTGTCATACTTATAATCGTCATAAGCACTGTAAACAATACAAGTAACAGCCATGGATACAATGTCATCACTCCGCCAACATTGAAATGATGTAAAAACTTTATCTCCACCATTTCGTCAAACACATCTATCAAAGGCTGATATAGCTCTCCCCATGGCTCTGTAGTAAAATGAGACCATAAGATTCTGGCATGCAAAACGGATTTTGAGCGAAATAAACTCCACGCAAAGGTTGAAAATCCAAAGGTTAACACCATACCAATTACTCTTGGAATCTTTACAATTAGCTTATGGCAAAGTCTGTCAATTACCTTCGCTACACCGTTCATGCAGCCCCATAGAATAAAGGTCCAATTAGCTCCATGCCACAATCCGCTTACCGCAAATACAATCAGAATATTAAGATAGGTTCTAATCTTACCCTTTCTGCTACCGCCTAACGGAATATAAACATACTTTGTAAAAAATCTCGTTAATGTCATATGCCATCTATCCCAGAACTCTGTAATAGATGCCGCCTTATATGGCGAATTAAAGTTCACTGGAAGATTTATATTAAACATATAGCCAATACCATATGCCATATCACAGTAACCGCTAAAATCAAAATATATCTGTAGAGAATAACAAACCATTACAAGTAAAGTACTGGTTGCATTCAATTCGTACATATTACTAAAGCCCACTGTTACAATCTTTGAAAAAGTATCCGCTATCAATACCTTCTTTGCCAGACCAAGGGCAAATGCATAGACACCCTTTGCCATATTATCAAAATTAAGCTTTCTGCTTGTCTCATCTCTAAACTGCGGTATCAGCTCATCATGATAAACAATCGGTCCTGCAATCAACTGTGGAAAAAAGGATACATATGCAGCATATTCAATTAAACTATACTTCTCACATTCACGTTTATAATAATCAATCACATACGACATCTGCTGAAAGGTATAAAAGCTGATTCCAAGCGGCAACACCAACTCCAGAAATGCCAGGTCAGTCTGAAATACATTATTGAAGTTCTCAACAAAGAAATCATAATACTTATAGTAAAATAAGGAACCTATATTCCACCCTAAGCCCAAAAGTAACAACACTCTTCTATTTCCCTGCTTATGACAACGGCTCATAAGTTCCACCAGCGAATAATTGATTAATATGCTTAGCACCAGAATAAACAGATATTCTATACTGTTATATCCATAGAACCAGAAAGACATACCAATTACATAAACTAACGCCAGCTTATTCTGTTTAAAATGATTCAATCCATAGTATCCTAACAATACTAATGGCAAAAATAAGAAAATAAATATATATGAATTAAAAAGCATAACTGCTCCTTTTCACTCTTACTAACTGCAACATCTGTCTCTCAAAGCGGTAAATAACTCCATACTCCGAGGTATATCCTCTATCTTGCGAACAAATACTTTGTCCGACTCCCAAAATCCCTGATAATCACCAAAATCAAGTATAGCAGGACGTTCTCTATGCGGTGACCAGTCATCATATATTAATGAATCATTGATAACTTTATCTGCATACATCGAATGCATAACGATATTCTGGAAGAAAAATTCTTCCCCGACATGGCAATACTTTATTCCTTTTACATAAGAACGATTCCTTCTAATATAATCCAACACATACTCTGCCACTTCTGAGGTTAAATGACAGTATAAATAGCCCTTGTAGTCAAAGTTCACCCTTCTCCTTATACCAAGAGCTGCCTGAAGCTGTACAAAATACATCTCAAAATTATTCCACAAAACTGCCCGTTTTCCCTTTTTATCATATAAAAAAGGATAATGATAATAACGATACCATGCCTCTAAATCCTTTGCTGATTCTGTGTCCTTAAAATACACATACTCCATAAACGATTTACCGCTATTCTCATCAAAGAAATTATAGAATTCTTTCTTCGAACGCCCAACAAAGGTGTTTGCACTGATACAATGATAATAAGCATACTTTTTCTTTGCTGCCATATCCATCAAATCAATAAATGCCAGCGGATGATAATAGCTGCCCCAGTTAACTCTATACTTTCTGATAACCGTGACATTATCAAGTGAACGCAGTCTGTCAATAACGGCCTGCTCTATCTGCACTTTTTTATCTATATGAACGTAGTAGTCCATGTCATATTCCTGTGTATATATTCTTAGCATATCATATAATAAATCAAAATCTTTATATGCCGTAATTAACATTGCATGCTTCTGCACCTTTTTCACCTCACATCACTACCTCAGCTTACTCTTAATCGGAATCAATACCCGTTCATATAGCATATTCACTCCGTAGTATAACTTTGGACATATCAAAAAAACCTTCATTCGACAGCTATCGCCTCTTGAAACTGCTATCGATGTATATACTCTTTTTATTTCCTCAGACTCTGCTTCCATCATCTGCGCCAATCTGCCTGCGGCCTCCTTAGTAGCTTCGGCTCTGCTAAGGTCTATATAATACGCCAAAAGTCTTCTATAAAACCAAAATGCTGCCTTATCTCCCATTTGAAGAGACACATTCTCGCCAATACACTTTATATGCTCCCTCCAGAAAGGAATCTCATCCCGAAACATCCTCTCTGTTCGGTTGGTATTCATAATACTTCCCTCTCTGTTTTGCACGTAATTATACAAACAGCTATCTATATATACCCCTTTGGTCACCTTGCAAAAGCTTTTTGTTGTATACATAATATCCTCAGAATTATGACCTACGGGAAATACCTCGCCATCTACGATGCTGCGATGAAACAGCTTGCTCCATACAGAATTATAAATTATCACTTTATCATCATCACTAATGTACTTATCCACTAACTCTTCCCGATTGAAGACATATAGCCTATCAGTACCCGCTGTCAAAGTCCTGTTTGGAAATACAGACGCATACCTGCATATAGCTACCTCTGCATGATTCTCAACACATGCAGCGTGCATACGCTCATACATATCAGTCTCTATCCAGTCATCACTATCCACATAACCTATATAAGTTCCTGTCGCAATTGCAAGTCCTGCATTTCTTGCATCTGATAACCCGCCATTTTGTTTATGGACTACCTTTACCCTGTCATCCTTTACCGCATATTCATCACACATCTGCGGTGAAGCATCTGTGGAGCCATCATCTACCAAAATAATCTCCAAATTCTGATAAGTTTGCCCCAAAACAGACTGCATACATCTGTCCAGATATTTCTCCATATTATAAACAGGTACAATAACAGAAATTAAATCCTGCATTAATTTATCTCCCAATCCAGCTTCAGAAACCCTTAAACCAGCTTTCCTTCGCTATCCATCAATATCCATTGTTTCCAATATTCCTTCATCTGCTCAACAGGGATTGTCTCATAATTATCATGCCGAAGCGGTCTAATCATAAGCTTGTCAGGATTCTGATTCAATCTTGCTCCCCATATGCTGAAGGTACTGTTCGCGCATATATTATGCTTGCACATGCTCATAAGCTGCATATCATACATACTATTCTTCCCTGTATTCCAGTCAACAATATGCATATCTTCATCTGTATAATGTACTTTCACATAATCCAAATCATCGGAGAAAATGTAAAATGAAGGGTTATTCAAATGACTTCTCATATGCGCAATTGCAGCCTTATAATAATCATCTGTACAGATGCCCATATATCTGGCACCATCCGCAACAGATAAATAATCTGTCCTTCGAATGTGAATACTTACTGACTCCTCACTCTGCATCTGCTCCATGCATTGCTGATTTCTGACATCCTGACTCTTTGGAAAACGTATCTTTCTTTGCAGAATCGGAATGATATCCTCATAATACTTCTCACATGCCCAATAACCATATAGATAGACATCTTCCATCTCATAAATCTCTGGCATGTACATTTTCTCTTCTCTGACAGTCCTGCTTTTCCTGCCAAATAACTTACGCCTGATTCGACAAAAAGGATTCATGCTGTTATCCAGAAATGCCGTTCTCTCTTCTCTCGTACAAACCTCATACGAAAGACCATCCAGCCATTCAAGCTCCAGCTTACGCCATTCCTTATCATCTTCATCCAAAGCTGTATACGCATGAGTATCCAGCTTGACTGTCCTGCCTATTGATTTTAATTTTTCATACATTGCGTATTGATATAACTGATTACCAAGTCCGCCCATTACATGAATAATAATCATCTTTTATCTCCGCACATACTTTAGCGTACTCTCTCCGTACACATCCAGTTCTGGAACATCAGAATATACCATATCTGTATTCTCCATGTACCATTTTGAATAAAATCATCCCATATTCTCCAAACAACATCAGGATTCAATATTCCCT
>JAFUKJ010000057.1 GCA_017467805.1 Lachnospiraceae bacterium | reverse complement strand
TTTTCCTTTTCCGATTAATTCTAAAGCGATTCCGCTGATTTCATTATCAACCTGCTGTGCGAAGACAAATACGCCCTTAAAATCTTCTAAATTCATCTCATTCACCACACTTTTCTCAAAATTATATTACATGCTTCTCTTTTAACTTGTTTACAATGTAATCTACAGATTCAGAAGGATCGAGAGTAACCTTCTCTCCCTTACCCTTTCTAACCTTATCAGATGCCTTAGCAATCTGTGTAGGTGAACCCTTAAGACCAAGATTAGAATCTTCTACATCCTTTAAGTCTGCTCTGCCCCATACTGTAATCTCTGACTTGAATGCATCAAAGATTCCGCCTGGAGTCATGTAACGAGCCTCGTTTAACTCAGCAAGAGCTGTAATCAAACATGGCATCTGAGCCTTTACAACATGATATCTGTCATCATACTGACGCTCAACGATTACGCTGTTACCTTCAACCTCAATCTTCTGAGCGTAAGAGATTACAGGAATTCCAAGGTGCTCAGAAATCTGAGGACCAACCTGTGCTGTATCTCCATCAATAGCCTGACGACCTGTGATGATTAAATCATACTCAAGGTTACGGATAGCACCTGCAAGAGTCTGTGATGTAGCCCATGTATCAGCTCCACCTAATACTCTGTCAGTTACAAGGATACCCTTATCAGCACCCATTGCTAATGCTTCACGAAGAACCTCTTCTGCCTTTGGAAGACCCATAGTAACTACTGTTACTTCTGCGCCATACTGATCTTTTAATCTTAATGCTGCCTCAAGACCTGCTTTGTCATCTGGATTCATGATGGTAAGCATTGCAGCTCTATCAAGTGTACCGTCTGGGTTGAACTTTACGCCGCCCTTTGTATCAGGTACCTGTTTAACACAAACAACAATCTTCATTGTATTATCTCCTTACATTCTAATTTGTTAACTATTGACTACTTAAGTAAGTTACCAGAAATAACCATTCTCTGAACTTCGCTTGTTCCTTCGTAGATCTCTGTGATCTTAGCATCACGCATCATACGCTCTACATCGTACTCTCTTGTGTAGCCGTATCCACCGTGAAGCTGAACAGCCTTAGTTGTTACTTCCATAGCAACCTCTGCTGCATATAACTTAGCCATAGCTGCCTCTACAGAGTAAACCTTCTGTGTATCCTTAGCACGTGCTGCCTTGTAAACCATAAGCTGAGCAGCCTGTGTCTTTGTAGCCATATCTGCTAACTGGAACTGTGTATTCTGGAATGCGCCGATTGGTCTGCCAAACTGCTTTCTTTCCTGAACATAGCTGATTGTTGTCTCAAGAGCACCCTCAGCAAGTCCAAGAGCCTGAGCTGCGATACCGATACGTCCACCATCAAGTGTATGCATAGCGATACCGAATCCCTTACCTTCCTGTCCTAACATGTTCTCCTTTGGAATTCTACAATCTGTGAAGATTAATTCGTAAGTAGAAGAACCACGGATACCCATCTTCTTCTCCTTTGTACCGAATGTAAATCCAGGAGTTCCCTTCTCTACGATAAATGCTGAAATTCTCTTCTTGCTTCTACCCTTAGCGTCTACGTCAACACCTGTGATAGCGAAGATAATATAAACATCTGCTTCCTTACCGTTTGTGATGAAAATCTTTGAACCGTTTAATACGTACTCATCACCATCTAAAACAGCCTTTGTCTGCTGTCCCTGAGCATCTGTACCAGCACCTGGCTCTGTTAAACCGAAAGCACCTAACTTCTCACCCTTTGCAAGTGGAACTAAGTACTTCTGCTTCTGCTCTTCTGTACCATATGTTAAGATTGGGTCACAGCAAAGAGAAGTATGAGCTGATACGATAACACCTGTAGTACCACAAACCTTAGAAAGCTCTTCTACACACATAGCATATGTTAAGATATCACAACCCTGTCCGCCGTACTGCTTTGGTACAGGAATTCCAAGGAATCCTAACTTAGCCATCTTCTCAACTGTTCCTCTTGGGAAAATTTCTGTTTCATCTACTTCCTGTGCAAGAGGCTTAACTTCGTTCTCTGCGAACTCTTTGAAAAGTCTTCTCGCCATCTCATGCTCTTTACTTAATGTAAAATCCATGTTTCTATCCTCCATAAATTTGCTCTATAGTTGCATGCAAGGCCATTAATGACCTTACATGCTTTTCACATATTACTTATTTGCTGTAATCAAAGAATCCCTTGCCAGTCTTCTTTCCTAAGTTACCCTCAGCAACCATCTTCTTTAATAATGGAGCTGGAGCATACTTGTCATCACCTGTCTCTGTGTGAAGAACTTCCATAATAGCAAGAACGATATCAAGACCGATTAAATCACCTAAGTGAAGAGGTCCCATTGGATGAGATGCACCTAACTGCATAGCTACATCGATATCTTCTGCGCTTGCTGTACCAGCGTCTAATACGTTGATACCTTCGTTAATCATTGGGATAAGGATTCTGTTTACAACGAAACCAGGAGCTTCCTTAACTTCTACAGGAGTCTTACCGATTTCTACAGAAATCTTCTTAATTGTCTCTACCATCTCATCAGGAGTGTTCTCACCCTTGATTACTTCTACTAACTTCATTCTGTCAGCTGGATTGAAGAAGTGCATACCGATCATTGGACGATCAAGACCTTCACCAATCTTTGTGATAGAAAGAGAAGATGTGTTAGAAGCAAACATACAATCCTTCTTGCAGATACCCATTAACTGCTTGAAGATGTTCTGCTTAATCTCCATGTTCTCTAATGCAACTTCTACTACTAAGTCACAATCAGCACAAATATCATTTAAACCAACCTTAATTCTTCCTAAAATCTCGTCAGCCTTCTCCTGTGTAATCTTTTCCTTACCAACTAAGAAGTTAAGATTCTTTGTAATCTTTGCAAGACCACCCTGAGCATACTCTTCCTTGATATCGCAAAGACGAACTTCATAACCATCTGTCATAGCGAATGCCTGTGCAATACCTGAACCCATTGTTCCTGCACCAATAATACCTACTATCATGTCAATGACCTCCTAAATATATAATTCTTAATTTATTAACAATTCTTAAATGGCTCCTTAACCTTCTCCTTATTCTTATCTAAGAAGAATGCCATACCGTACTTCTGATCCTCTGTCTCGAAGCAGTCACCAAATAACTTCTCTTCGATTACGATAGCTGCATCCATATCTACATCAAGACCTTCATTAATAGCCTTCTTGCAGTTACGAACAGCGATAGGTGCGTTCTTAGCGATACCTGCTGCCATCTTCTCAGCTGCTGGAAGTAACTCCTCCTGAGTATAGATAGCATTAACAAGTCCGATTCTGAAAGCTTCATCAGCCTTGATATTTCTTGCTGTGTAAATCATCTGCTTAGCCATACCAGCACCTACAAGACGAGCAAGTCTCTGTGTTCCACCAAATCCTGGTGTGATTCCTAAGCCAACCTCTGGCTGACCAAATACTGCATTGTCAGAACAGATTCTGATATCACAGCTCATAGCAATCTCACATCCACCACCAAGAGCAAATCCGTTGATTGCAGCGATTACAGGGATTGGGAATGTCTCTAACTTACGGAAAACATCGTTACCCTTCTTACCGAAAGCTTCGCCCTCAGCCTTTGTTAATGTACTCATCTCTCCGATGTCTGCACCTGCAACGAATGACTTCTGTCCTGCACCTGTAAGAATCAAACATCTTACTTCGTCAAGATTAACTGCATCTAATGTTGCATCTAACTCTTCAAGAACCTGTGAATTCAATGCGTTTAAAGCCTTCTCACGGTTAATTGTGATTGTACCTACGGCACCATTCTGTTCATATAAGATATATTCCATCTCGATTACCATGCCTTTCCTATGCCTGCAAACTTTGAGCCGCAGGCTCAAATTTGTGTGTAAAAAATCTTCCATATATGGATTTTTTACACTAATCTCCTAATTGACTTTATAGGAGATGGTATCTTACGACACCATCTCACAATTTACTAATAAAACGAATTATGCCTCGTACTTCTTAACGATTGTAGAGCAGCCCATACCGCCACCGATACAAAGTGTTGCAAGACCTGTCTTAGCACCCTTAGCTTCCATCTCATGAAGAAGTGTAACTAAGATACGGCATCCTGAAGCACCAACTGGGTGTCCTAATGCGATAGCACCACCGTTTGGATTCAACTGCTTATCAACATCAATTCCTAAATCCTTACCTACAGCGATTGACTGTGCTGCGAAAGCTTCGTTAGCCTCGATGATATCGAAGTCTTCAATCTTCATGCCAGTCTTAGCCATAACCTTCTGTGTAGAAGCAACTGGTCCAATACCCATAACCTCAGGTCTAACACCTGCAAGAGCACCAGCAACGAACTCAGCCATAGGCTTAACACCTAACTCCTTAGCCTTCTCTTCGCTCATAACTACGATAGCTGCAGCACCATCGTTGATACCTGAAGCGTTACCAGCTGTAACATATCCGTCCTTGTTGATTGCACGAAGCTTAGCAAGTGCTTCGATTGTAGAACCTGCTCTAGGACCCTCATCAACCTTGAACTCAACCATTTCTTTCTTCTTCTTAATCATTACAGGAACGATTTCCTTATCGAAAGCGCCTGCCTTCTGAGCTGCCTCTGCCTTTAACTGGCTCTTAAGTGCAAACTCATCTAACTCTTCACGAGTTAATCCCCACTCTTCACAGATGTTATCTGCTGTCTGAATCATGTGGTAGTTATTGAATGCATCCCAAAGTGCATCATTAACCATTGTATCTACTAATGTACCGTTGTTCATTCTATATCCGAAACGAGCATTAGGTAATGCAAATGGTGCCATAGACATGTTCTCCATACCACCTGCTACTACGATGTCAGCATCTCCTGCTGCGATCATCTGAGCTGCCATGTTTACACAGTTAAGACCTGATCCACATACAACGTTAACTGTAACAGCTGGTGTCTCGATAGGAAGACCTGCCTTAATAGATGCCTGACGAGCAACGTTCTGTCCCTGTCCTGCCTGAATTACACATCCCATATATACATGGTCTACTGCCTCTGGAGCAACTCCTGCTCTGTTTAATGCTTCCTTAATTACGATTGAACCAAGCTCAGCTGCTGGAGTTGTGCTTAAGCTTCCACCCATTGTACCGATTGCTGTACGGCATGCACCTGCTAATACGATTTTCTTTGCCATTCCTATTTCCTCCATCCATTTTTAATACGTTTTTTAATTCTTATTTTTTATTCTAAAAGATTGTTATTTTTATCACAATCATTTGAATCCATTCTATCATATCGTTAAAAAAAAATCAATGTATTTACGAATAGTTTATGATAAATTTTTAACAGTATTTTTTGTCTATTTTACATAAATTTGCACATACTTTGCATCCATTATGCACAATGCATCCGTGTATGCGCTTATTTTATGTCAGAAAAGCTACTTTTCGCTGACACAAAAACATCCTTCTGAGAAGCAAGTATTTGTACCACTTGTCTTCCCAGAAGGATGTCGTTATTATTTCAATACTTCTAAACTATTCTATATTTTAATTCTCGGGTTCAATTAATCCGTAGGTGTTGCCTTTACGCTTATACACTACGTTTACTTCATCTGTCTCTGCGTTACAGAATACAAAGAAATCATGTCCTAACAATTCCATCTGGATACAAGCATCTTCTGCATACATTGGCTTGATATCGAACTTCTTCGTTCTAACAATCTTAATCTCATCTTCATCTTCCTCAAAAGTCTGTTCGAAGAAATCTGCTCTGATGCTTGCTGCACCTGCCTGCTGTTCAGCTCGGAATTTATTTCTATATTTCTTTAACTGTCTTTCTATAACTTCAGCCGCAAGGTCAATTGATGCATACATATCGCTGCTTACCTGCTCTGAACGAATGATGTTTCCTTTCATCGGAATTGTAATCTCAATCTTCTGTCTTTCTTTCTCAACACTGAGTGTTGCATGTACCTCCGTTTCTGGCGTGAAATATTTTTCCAGCTTGCCGATTTTGTCCTCCACTGCTGTCTTTAAACCTGCTGTCACATCGATGTTTTTACCGCTGATAATAAATTTCATTATGTCCACATCCCTTCGTACTTATTGTATTTTGATTATAACACACTTGACTGATTTTTCAACAGATTTTGCAGAATTTATTCTAAATTAATAATCTTTTTATATTATATTCTCGCTTCTAACTCCTCAAAATCGCGTTAGTTTGACACCTTTCACTCAAATTGCGCCTGATACAGCTTATAATATGAGCCTTTTCGCCCCATCAACTCTTTATGCGTTCCCTGTTCTACAATTTCACCGTGCTGCACCACTAGAATTTCATCGGCATTCTGAATCGTAGAAAGTCTGTGCGCAATGACAAAGCAGGTCTTGTTTGCCATCAATCTGCGCATCGCCTCCTGAATCTTTTGCTCAGTTCTGGTATCTACATTAGAGGTCGCCTCGTCAAGTATCAGCATATTCGCATCCAAAAGCATGGCTCTTGCTATGGTAATCAGCTGCTTTTGCCCCTTGGAAATATTCGTTCCGTCATCTGTTAATATGGTGTCATAGCCATTGGGCAGACGCATGATATAGGAGTGAATTCTTGCAGCCTTCGCCGCCTCTATCACCTCTTCCATAGTAGCGTCTTCTTTGCCATAAGCAATATTTTCAAATATCGTTCCCTGAAATAACCAAGTATCCTGCAATACCATCGCATATGCCTTACGCAAATCCGCCCGCTTCAGCTTCTGAATCGGTGTGCCGTCTAATAATATTTCGCCTTCATCAATATCATAAAAACGCATCAACAGATTAATTAAAGTGGTCTTTCCTGCTCCTGTCGGCCCTACAATCGCTACCAGCTTTCCAGGCTTCGCATGAAGATTCAGATGCTTAATAATCGGGCGTTCCTTTTCATAACCAAAGCTGATATCCTTCAACCAGACATCTCCCGATATCTGCTCCAAACAAATCGCATCACTGCAATCCTCTGACTCCGCCGCCTCATCCATCATAGTGAAGACGCGCTCCGCTGCTGCCAGCGCCGACTGCAAATCACTGATAATATTCGCCGCCTCATTAATCGGTCCTGAAAACTTTCGAGAATATAAAATAAAGGACGAAATATTTCCCACACTCATCTGTCCTGCCAAAAACAATAGCGCACCAAAAACACTTACCAAGGACAGAGACAGATTATTTACAAAATTAACACTCGGTCCCACCGTACTTCCATAATACTCTGCGCGATAATAAGCCTCGACTGCTTCCTCATTTTTCAAGTCAAACTTAGCAATCGTATTCTCTTCCTGATGATAAGCCTTCAAAGTCTTCTGTCCTGAAATCATTTCCTCTACAAAACCATTTAACTCACCAAGCTTTTTAGAACGAAGCCTGAACATCGGTCTGGTCTTACCTGTCAGATACTTCGTAATAAACATCGACAAAGGAACTGTAACTGCAAAGATAAGCACCAGCTTGGGCGAAATGGCAATCATCATTCCCAATGCGCCAACTACCGTGATAATCGTAGTAAGTATCTGCACTAAATCGTTGGAAAGCGAAGCATTTACCGTATCAATATCATAGGATATACGGCTGATGATGTCTCCCGTCTGATGCGTATCAAAATATCCAACGGGCAGCTCCATTAATCTATGAAATACGTCTCTTCGCATACGGTACACAACCTTGCGGCTAATGTGAATCATCAGTACTGCCAGTATATAGGACAACACAGATGAAGCCAGATAAAACAACACCATAAGTCCCGCATAGTAAAATACTCTGTCAAAATCAACACCACCCACACCTGGCTCTATAGCATCAATAGCATAGCCTGAAAGCATTGGGCCTACCAGGGATAACAGATTGCTTCCTATTGTCAGGACAAGTGCCAAAATCAGCAGTCCTTTATATTGCATCATATAAATTGCCAGTCGCAGAATCGTAGCCTTGCGATTCTTTGGCTTTTCAAACTTTTCACTTCTCACCTTCGCCATGGCTACACCTCCCCCATCTGTGTTGCTGCAATCTCACGATATATTTCGCATTCTTCCATCAGAGTCTCATGCTTGCCATAACCTACACTCTTTCCATCCTCCAACACCAGAATTGCATCTGCATTCATAACGGAACTGATTCGCTGCGCAATAATAATCGTTGTGGTATCCGCAAAGCTCTCTCGAAGTTCCTTTCTAAGCATGGCATCCGTCTTATAATCTAACGCACTGGACGAATCATCCAATATCAGAATCTCAGGATGTGCCGCCAACGCTCTCGCAATCAGAATCCTCTGCTTCTGACCGCCGCTAAGATTGTTTCCCCTGATATTCAACTGATTCTGATAGCTTTGTTCCTTTTCCTCTACAAATTCGGTTGCTTTGGCACAGGAAATGGCAGACTTTATCTCCTCTTCACTAAGACCTCTTCCCAAATTCACATTCTCGAAAATCGTGCCCTCAAACAAAGTATCATTCTGGAATACCACACCGAAACGACTTCTCAGCTCATCAAAAGGAATAGAACGAATATCCTCACCCGCAATTGTAATGCTGCCCTCATTCACATCATAAAAGCGAAGCAAAAGCTGTGCCAACGTACTCTTACCAGCACCTGTAGCTCCTATAATTCCAAGCGTTTCTCCCTTATGTAATGCAAAATTAATATTGCTTAAATTATTTTCCCTGCCATTATAAGAAAAGGATACATTGTCAAAACGGATAAATGCATCATCATTTATCTGTTTCTCCATTTCCACCAAGGTCATATCCCAAGAACCATCCACAACCTTCATAATTCGGTCTGCTGACGCTGCCGCCTTTGCTACATCAATGAACATCTTGGACACATTCATCATTGCATTCAGAATAATTGTAAAATAGGTCAGGAATGCAAGTATCTTACCAACCTCAGTCAGACCGCTGTTTACACGGTATGCACCAACAATTACAACAAACACAAGTCCAAGATTCAAAAAGAAATTCATGCAGGGATTTACAACTGCCATAAGCATTCCTGCCTTTTTCTCCTTCTGAACTACCTCCTGATTGATAACATCATACTTTTCTTTCTCATAGTCAGTCCTTGACAACGCCTTAATCACTCGAATTCCTGCTACGTCCTCACGAATCAGTCTGACAAAATGGTCTACCGATTGCTGTAAATCTGCATAAATAGGGATTCCACGTTTAGATGTGTACCATGTAATCCCAACCACAATTGGCATAACTGCCACAAGAACCATGGTTAACACAGGGTCAAGGGTCAGCGTAATACACACACCACCGATAACCAAAATTGGTGCTCTCACACCTAGCCTTTGTATACGCCCCAGCATCTGATGTACGTTGTAAGTGTCCGTAGTTAACCTTGATATTAATGATGGCTTGGTAAAAGCATCTGTCTGTCGATTGGACAAATACATAATCTTTGCAAACAAATCATGACGTATGGACTCCGTCGTATCCCTTGCCACCTTGGATGCCATTCTGTTGGCAATTACATTAAAGCTCCACGCCAATACAGAACAGATAATCATAAGTCCGCCCCATACAAAAACAGGGGATTTCTCTCCCCTGGGAATCACCGTATCAATCACGTATGCCAAAATCCACGGCAGACACAAATCCATAATCGTCCCTATAAACTTAATTGCCAGCCCCAATAGCATTCTTCTGTAATAGGGCTTCAAGTACCACGTCAAAACTTTTTTCATCTATTTTCACTCTTTCATTATTTTCTGCTTTTTACATTTTATCATAACTCACCAGTACAATAAATTATGTCAATTACTTTTTTCCATTTTTTGGTTTTTTATGATTAGTTCACAAAACAAATATTCGAACTTGACGCAAAAAGAATCCACATAATTTCATGTGGATTCTGGTGGATATTGTGGATAAGTCGGTGTATAAAACCATTTTACGCACTTTTCGACATTTTTCGATGTGGATATTTTGTGTAACTGTTAATTCACCGACTTATCTGTCACTTTTCTTTTTTTTATTTTTTTGTGCATTCTGCCATCTGACACAAGTGTCTTGCACTATTTGCTCAGAGCAATCTTTTTCATAGTCTCAAAATCACTTATTAATTCACTCGAAAATGCTTCTGCTTCTTTATAAACGCGCTCTGCTGTAGCCATATCACCGCTCATAACAGCATTTCTTACATCCTTACCAAATGAATGGAACTTATTGTGCTTAGTCTCAAGCTTAGTCCAAATTTCTCTGATTTCAGGGGTCTTAGGTGTCATTGAGTAATAGAAATGACCAAAGCCGCACTTCTTAGCATCGAACTGTATTGGTACCATACTCTGCTTTTCCACCATTTTCTTAAGACTTGCAAGCCAGTTAGTATGTGCTACAATCGCTCTATCCATATAGCCTGCGAATTCCTTATACTCCATACGATAGAATGGGTCATCCGTCATATCACCTAACTGCTTAGATGCTTCATCCAACAGCTTCTCAATCTCTATTACAGGCTCTGTAGCTGACTTCATCTTCTTGCTTACAGAACGTAATAACCTTGTATCCTCAGTCAGAGTTGAACACTGCTCCTTAATATTCACAGCCTGATTCTCCATCTCAACCATAGAGCTGCTGATTTCCTCACTCACTGCCGCAAGAGAACTGATAGAATCATTTACATGTGCTACATGCTGCTGATTTTCATCATTAATTGCCCATACATTTCCAATCTTCTCTGTTACCGTATCAAGGGCTGCAATTGTACTGGTTACACTTTCCGCACTCTTCTGAGATGCACTCTTAATCTTCTCAACAAACTCACCCATGTTGGCTGTCAGCTTCTGTGTTTCCTCTGCCAGTTGACGAATCTCCTCTGCTACAACCGCAAAGCCTTTTCCTGCCTCACCAGCTCTTGCCGCCTCGATAGACGCATTCAACGCAAGAAGGTTGGTCTGTGAAGAAATAGAGTTAATACCTGAAATAACCTCATTCATATGCTGAATGACATCCAGTAACTCGTCCATATCCTTACGCATTTCCTTGGAACCTTCAATGGTTTTCTCAGACAAACCCTTAATCTCTGTAAGCTCAGCCTGCCCTGCTTCTATCTTCTTATGTACTTCATTCGTATCCTCTGCTGCCTCTATAATGGTTCTGGTCAAATCCTCATGCTGACCATTTACCTGGCCTGCCACTAAGGAAGATTCTTCTGCGGCTTCCTGAATCTTCTCTGTTGCATCTCCCACCGATTCGGAAATCTCAATCAGTCTTTCAGTCTGCTGTGTTAAAATCAAATCCAAAGAGCTAATCTGCATTACCGCATCAATATCCTTCTGCATGGCAACTTCAAACCGTTCACGTCCCTTTACCAAACGCTTATAAATAGCATCCACCTTTGGTTCTTTGGAATAATCTACTTCCTTTAACTCTGCCATTGAATCAATAAGGTCTGTTTTCTTCATGAATCCCATAACTTTTCCCCACTTTCCATATCGCAAAACTATTATCAGTTTATTTATCTTTAATATATAATTTTACGCTCTTTTATGTAGGTAGTCAATTATATTCAGAATTTATATTTTATCTCTTAGCGCTATGCTTTCTCACTAGCAAATGCACTACACTTCCAATTACGGCAAGCGTTATCACAATCCCTATCATTTTCATACTTCCTTGCAAAAACGCATCCGCTGTCGTATTATGTCCCAGCATATATGTATGACATAGTAAAATAAAGATTCCTGCTAAATTCAAAGGCAGCATCCAATGGCAATTTCGATTTTTCTTTAATATACTTCGCAGCAATTCCTCCAAAATCATAATCTGTAACAGGCATAAAATTCCCCATTGGATATGAATAAATGGTCCTAAATCGTGCGCTTCCATTCCAAATGGAACGACACCTTGTTCAAATAGTTTAAAAATCCAATAATACATACAAACAGGATAAATACTTGCCAATACTGAACCTGCCAATAACAGATACTCTTTCTTTGTCGCCTTATCCTGCTGTGCCTTGCCTTTTCCTACAAAAAGTGTAGCTATCAGGCAGATAATCAAGAACACATAAAGCATCTCTAACGGAAAATCCACATTATTTGATATAAAAATATGTACTCCAAATCCTATGACTACCAGCATAAGGCAAAGGCTTACGATATTCTGCCTCTTCATCTTAGCCTTCAGCTTTTTAAATCCGTCAATTTCCCGCTGCTCCATTCGCTTTCCCGTAAATTCATTCTCGCGATACAGCTTTACTACATTTTTGCATGACTCACACTCTGCAATATGCTCCTCCACGCATCTTTTGGATGCATCAGAACATATCTCATCCACATAGGACGGAATCAAATCCTGTATAATATCACAGTTCATTTTCATCATATTGCACCTCTTTCAATAAAATCATCTTGGCACGATAAAAGGTTACCCTCGCCCAGTTCTCGCTCTTCCCAAGCATATCACCTATCTGTCGGAATGAAAGGTCGCTTAAAACTCTTAGTGTTACCACCTGGCGCATTGCTTCAGGGAGCTTTTGCAGCCTGTCCCATACATCCTCAAGTTCCACCTGATTCATCGCCTGCCGCTCTGTATCTTCTCTTGCTATCAGCAGGTCATCTAATTCTACAAGCCGCTCTTTACCGTGTCTCGCCCAATACTGATACAAGATGTGCCTTGCAATCTGACATAACCATGTGGAAATCTTACAGCTGCCGTCATAGCGTTCCAATGATTCTATTGCCCGCAAAAAGGTTTCCTGTGTAAGTTCTTCTGCTAAATCGGCATCCTTGCATAAGGTGTATAGGAAGTGATATACAATTCGGGAATTTTGTTTATAAAGTTCCTCCATAGATTTCCTCCTTCCTACCTTATATATCCGTTTTAGCAGACTTTCGTTACAAGAAAATTTACTCTCCCATTCCTAACTGTACTGTTGTGTAATCATGCTCCACTGCCTGTAAAAAAGCCCCAAATACATCTGCCGTCTTCAAACGCAGACTTGAAGTATTGATGCATGGATGACAGCCAAAATACTCTTCCTTCAAAATATCCTCATCCACCAGCAGCTTTACTTCCTTTTCCTTATCATTCATAAGTCCAAGCACACTAACAGAGCCTGGTGTAATATCCAAATACTTCTCCATATACTCTGACGGAGCAAAGGAGAGGCGTGAGCTGTTAATCTGACTGGAAATCTCTTTGGTCTTAAACTTCTTATCCTCACGAATCATGAGCAAATAAAACTTTGTCTTCTGCGCATTACAGAGAAACAAATTCTTGCAAATAACTGCTGGTGCCAGCACCTTGTCAATCTCCGCGCATGCCTCCATGGTATTTGCTTCTTCATGGTCTACCCTTTCATATGTAATTTCTAACGAATCTAACAAATCATATACTCTTATTTCCTTATCTAAACGTCCCTCTGTTGTCGAAGGACGTCCCTGTTGCAGCTTTAATTCCATTATGCAATCCTTTCTTTTATCTATTATCCTTTTCTATTCCAAGAGCGGCTTTCTGCCATCCCTTCCAATTTATATTTTGGTCAGATTCACTTCTTCTCCAACCACAATTGCCCTCGAATCCGTCCCGTGCCCGATTTGCGTCGTATATACTATCGGCATGTCGTCTCCTGCATATTGCTTTATTAAATCATAAATCGTAGGCTCTTGTTGCTCCTGCATCATCTTCGTAAAGGTTCCAAGCAAAATACCTGCTGCCTTCTCAAATGCGCCTAATTGCTGTAACTGACTAAGATATGTCACCATCTGCGCCACACCGCCACCATAAGCCTCCAGCAAAAGAATTTTGTTCGTAAAATCAGGCATATATGGAGTTCCTGCAAGCTTTAGCAGGCATCGGATATTACCGCCAATCACAACGCCTTGCATCTGCTGTCCCTGCAGAAAATGATACTCAAAGTCAAGCAAATCCATCTGCTGATACATCACTGTATTAGAAAAATCCTCAATCTGCCTGTCTGCATGGTCATACAGCATATTTCTTATCTGATACAAAACTGATGTCTTCCCTGTCTTAGCGTAAATGGCATTGATAATCGTGGTCAAATCGCTATAGCCCCAAAACTGCTTATCACTTTTTGCAATTACTTCAAAATCCAAATACGGCAATATCTCATTTGCGATATCTCCACCCGAAATATCAAAAATTGCCTTTATCTCATCATCCTGATAGAAATTCATCAGGCTCTCTGCCCGCTGCCTTGCTGTTCCACTAAACACAGAATCCTGCTCATAAATATAGTCACTCCACACTGGAACCAAGTCTATCTTCGTAAGAATATCGTGTAAATGCTCTAATTTCTCTTGATAAGACTTTGGTTCACCATTCGAACAGCATACTATCGCTACCTTATCTCCTTGTTGCATCATCTACTCCTTTTTTAATTCAACATAAGGAAGTACTTCAAATCCACACTTCTTATATACATGAATGGCTCTTTCATTCTCTTCTTCCGCCTCAAGCCTCTTTAAATGATTCGGATATTTCTCGTCTACATATGCAAAGAATGCCGTTCCTATACCCTTTCCTCTGCACTCTGGCTTCATATATAAATCCTCTATCCAGATGCATGGCTTGCCAAACTCTGTAGAAAAGCTCTTTGCCAGCATCGCATAGCCTAAAATTTCATCCTCCTCTGCAAAAACATAGCCCTCCAAATAAGGTGAATCATTGATGCAATTCTCTATATCACTCTGAAATATTTCGTCCGAACCATTGCTTAATACCGCTGGCGATGCATAGAATACGCGCATCATTTCAAGAACCTGCTTGGCATGTTCCTGTGTCATTTTCCTGATTTCCATATTAAGTCCCTTTCAACTACACATAAGGCCCCTTTTTTTACAGGAGCCTCATCGCAATTCTTTATTAAAATTCGTAATCAATACAAGCTCTGTCTTCCTTGATTGGTGCTAAGAACTGACCAAACGCCACGTGTGCATGTGCTGTCTGATATGCGTTCAAATCATCCATGGAATCAAAATCAAAGATAAGAGAAACATCAAAATTGCTGTCTGGTGCTTCCTTATCATTACGCACTACCTCAAAGTGACGAAGCTGTGGAAGTTCCTTCAATGTCTGTGCTTTTTCAATGAAATCCTGTATATTCTTTTCCTTATCCTCTTTTAACTTAAACATGCAAATGTGTCTAATCATCTTACATCCATTCCTTTCTTATCGTGAATTACTCAAAAGTTAACATAATTATAGCATGTTTTGTTACTTGTGAAAACATTTCTTATCATCTATAATGTTTTCAAAGAATAGCTACAAGGAGAAAACTAGCATGGTTTCATTATTATTAGCAATCATATATTTAGCATTTATCAGTCTAGGCTTACCAGACTCCTTACTTGGTGCAGCATGGCCGATTATGCACGAGGAATTATCTGTTCCTCTGTCATATGCCGGTATGCTTTCCATGATTATTTCGGGAGGTACAATAGTTTCCAGTATTTTATCCGACAGACTAACCAGAAAGTTCGGCACAGGACTTGTTACTGCAGTCAGCGTATTCTTAACCGCCGCTGCCATGTTTGGATTTTCTATTTCCAATTCCTTTCTTATGTTGTGCTTATTTGGTATTCCTTATGGCTTAGGTGCAGGTGCAATTGATGCCGCACTGAATAACTATGTGGCACTTCACTACAACTCCAGACACATGAGCTGGCTTCACTGCTTCTGGGGTGTTGGAACCTCTATCAGTCCATATATTATGGGCTATGCGCTTAACTCAGGCATGGGCTGGCATACTGGCTACGGTATTATTTCTGTGATACAGATTGCACTGACAGTAGTTCTCTTTTTCTCTTTACCTCTTTGGCAAAAAAGAGAAGCTGCTTCTGCTGATGGTGAAGCCTCCACGAAGCCTTTAAGACTTGTTGATGCCGTAAAAATCAAGGGTGTTATACCAGTACTGCTTACCTTCTTTTCTTACTGTGCATTAGAGTCAACAGCAGGACTTTGGATTAGCTCCTATCTTGTGGAGAATCGTGCAATGGCTGCCCAAACTGCTGCCACCTTCGGTTCCTTATACTTCTTAGGTATTACCGTCGGACGCTTTTTCAGCGGCTTTGTTACAGACAGACTTGGTGATAAGACCATGATTCGACTCGGTGCTGTGATTATGCTGATTGGTATTGCAGCTTTACTGCTGCCTACCAAGGCAAGTCTGCCTGCACTGATTGGTATTGTTATAGTAGGACTCGGTGCTGCTCCTGTATATCCATGTGTTATCCACTCTACGCCATATCATTTTGGCAAGGAGAATTCACAAGCGATTATAGGCATCCAAATGGCAACCGCCTATATCGGAAGCACCTTCATGCCGCCGCTTTTCGGATTGCTAGCTGAACATATTGCGATAGCACTGTATCCATTTTATTTATTATTCTTTTTGATACTTATGATTGTATTCTCGGAGAAATTGAACAAGGTAGTAGCTGGGTAAGATGGCTATGAGATTGAAAACATTGAATATATATTATTGATAGAGGCAGACAATGAAAGATAACGAAAATACATGGGATAAGCTCCTACATATAAAAACAACTGGTCGGGATGATTCAAACTCTGACCAATATCGTTACCCATATGAACCTACACCATATAGTGTTTTGGAACGTTTAGCTAATAGTGGCTTTATCCGCAAAAGAGATGTGGTTTTAGACTATGGTTGCGGAAAGGGACGTGTGGATTTTTTTCTTTCCTATCAGACTAAAGCAAATACCATAGGGGTTGAATATGATGAACGGATTTATCAGAGTGCGCTGGAGAACCAAAAGACTACTGTTTCGGGAGGAAAGTCAGAATTTGTGCTGACGAGAGCAGAAGAATACAAAGTACCATCAGAAGTCAATAGGTTCTATTTTTTCAATCCTTTTTCTGTGGAGTTACTTCGCAAAGTGATGACAAGAATTATAGAATCTTACTATGAGAAACCGAGGGAAGCACTTTTGTTTTTTTATTATCCTTCAGAGGAGTATATTTCATATCTTATGACCGTGGACGAGTTGGAATTTTACGATGAAATAGCTTGTGGTGATTTGTTTGATGGAAATGACTTGCGGGAGCGGATTATGATTTTTTCGTTATCCTTATTATAAAATTAAGAATGAGACTTAGAAATTTGAATTTTGCGAGGTGATATATTTGTTTAAAGCAATCGTGTTTGATATTGGACAAACGTTAGTCGAATATAATAAACCGCTAAATTGGTCAAAGCTATATAAATCCGCATTCAAAAGTATTTCTGATAAGTGTGGTTACATTTTCTCAGATTATCATTATCAATACGCTATTGAAGTATTAACTAAATATAATACCAGAGTTAATCCGCGAGATTATGAAGTAACATCAAATCAGATTTTTACAGAAATTTTAAGCGGTATGAAAATACCAATGAGTGATATTGAGCAAGTGAAGTTTCATTTCTATTCCTATTTTAGGCAAGATGTTTCTGTTTTCCCAGAAGTTGAAGAAACATTGAAAAAACTATCAAGTAAAGGAATTTTATTAGGAACGTTATCTGATGTTGCATATGCTATGGATAATATATACGCATTGGAAGATATTGCTTCAATAATAAAATATATTGACTACCCGCTTACTTCTAATGATGTAGGTTACAGGAAACCTTGTGCAGAAGGATTGCTACTTTTATCAGAAAAAATGCAGATTAGTTTAAAAGAAATGGCATTTGTTGGTGATGAGGAAAAAGATATTTTATGCGCATCTAATGCAGGAGTATGTTCGATTCTTATAAACAGAGATGGAAGTATTAAAAATTACAGACAAGACAAAGAAATAGATTCGTTAGACAAGTTGTTAAAAATGGTTATCTGATATTTGCAAATTCCAATTTGTCGAACACACGAAATTTCCAGTTTATCTCATAGCCAACATCCCAATTTTAGGAGGTCAAATATGGCAGAAAATATAATTACATTTGTAATATTACTATTTGTATCTATCATTATGATTGCAATTGGCATTTCACAAATAAAGAGCAAAGAACCAGTTGGTTTTTATACATGCAAAAAGCCACCTCAAAAAGAACAACTTTCAGATATGAATGCCTGGAATAAAAAGCATAGATATATGTGGGTTACCTATGGGCTTGCACTCATTGGAACGTTTGCAGTATGTTTCCTTATAGAAGCAGAAACAATCGCATCAATTATTCTCCTTTGTGTGATTATTGGGGCGCTCCCTATTATGATGTTATACCATCATCACTTGAAGAAGAAGTATTGTCGCTAACACCGCCTTTCACTTCAAAATACGGATATTTTGGAAGGTACACCCCATTTCCTCCGTATTTTATTTGCCCTGACAATACGAAATACGGATATTTTCGAGCATATGCCCCATTTCCTCCGTATTTTATTTGCCCTGACAATACGAAATACGGATATTTTCGAGGGTATGCCCCATTTCCTCCGTATTTTACTCGCTCCAGCAATACGAAATACGGATATTTTCGAGGGTATACCTCATTTCCTCCGTATTTTATTCTATCCGACAATACGAAATACGGATATTTTCGAGCATATATCTCATTTCCGCCGTATTTCACTTAATCCAGCAATACAAAATACGGAGAAAATCGACCTGCGCATCGATTTCCTCCGTATTTCCTATCTTAAGCCTTCTCTTAGAACACTCCGCCATCGCATAAGCTCACAGAATCACTTGTCTTGCCTTCGGTTTCGAAGAGAATAATCTGATTCAATCCCTTCTTCAATAAAGGAGCAGGGATATAGAGTCTCTTCTGTGGTCCTATCTCCCAGAATCTTCCAATATTAAAGCCATTTACAAAAGCGCAGCCCTTTCCAAAGCCTGTAAAGTCTAAGAATGTATCTGCGACCTCATCTATCTCCAATTCGAACAGAGAAAAACTTGGCTGTCCTTCCTCATAGTCTTTATCAAAGTTAAGCTTCGCAATCTGCTCCTCATCAAAAGGCAGAGAATATATCTCATATCCGTAATGATAATGCTCATTAAGCTTCACACCCTTGCTGATACCCTTGCGCTGTTCATCCAAGCCTGTTCCGAAGTTCTCTCTTGACATATTCTCGCATAATAAATCAATAACAGGAGCTGTTACAGGCTCTTTACTCTCATAGAAACAGCCACGATTATCAAAGCCATCCACAAAGGAAAGCACACCATTCTGATATACCTGTGTTCTGTCGTTAGCACCTTCAAGCTGAATATTCAGCACCTTCTCTTCAGGTGTTGCCTGTATACGATACAGCATATAGCCGACACTTTGGTCTATCTCTTCCATTGTAAGAGGATATGCACTGCGAATCGGCTTTGCAATATCTTCAAGTGTCTGGAATAAGCCTACTCTCTTCTTCAAAGTAAGACTTCCATAACTTTTCCTCTGTATCTCCATGCTAAGAGGCATCTCCTCAAAATCTCTATACTTACGAATTACCTTCTGGCAAGCATAGTACTTCTCTGTCATCTGACCGTCCTCTGATAAAGGTCCATCGTAATCATAGGATGTAATATCACAGGTCGTATTGCCTGCATTTCTACCACTCATAAAGCCAAAGCTGGTACCGCCCTCTCCCATGTAAAAGTTCACATGTCCACGGGAAAGAATCTCGTCCAATTCCTTTGCTGCTGCCTCTGCTGATGTGGTGTGATGTCCCTCGCCCCACGCGTCAAACCAGCCATTCCAGAACTCCATACACATCAGCGGTACCTTCTTGCCGATATACTGCTCCATCGCTGGAAACTGCTTTGCTGCATCCGATCCAAAATTACCTGTTGGTAAAGCCCCCTCTACACAACCTGCCTTGAAGCCGCTTTCCTTCCAAGGTCCATCGGATGTCACAAAAGGAACTGTAATTCCAAGCTCCCTCATGGTGTCACGCAAAAACTCCAGATAAGCCTTATCATTGCCATAATAACCATATTCGTTCTCAATCTGTACCAGAATAATATTGCCGCCACGGTCAATCTGATAAGGAACAAGCATCGGTATCAATACCTCATAATACTCCTTAACTGCCTGTAAATAAGGCTCATAAGAGCATCTAAGGCGCATATTTCTATCCTTCAAAAGCCATGCAGGAAGTCCTCCAAACTCCCACTCTGAGCAAATGTATGGTGACGGACGAACAATCATGTACATATCTAATTCCTGCACCAACTCGATAAAGGCACATATATCCCTTATCCCGTCAAAGCGATACTGTCCCCTCTTCTCCTCATGGAAATTCCAAGGAATGTAGGTCTCTATGGTATTACAGCCCATATTCTTGAGCTTCTCTAATCTGTCTCTCCAGTACTCAGGCACTGTACGGAAATAATGAAATGAAGCTGAAATAATCTGAAGCTCTTCTCCATTCAAGTAAAATGTATCCTTAATCTCTAGCATATTATATTTCCTCCCATTTTGTCTTCTGCCTTCTTAATCCATTTTATATAATGTAAATCCTTTTATTTTTCCCATTACAGGCGGTGTCTTCATCTCTATTCCTACAGTAAAGCAGCCAACATTTAATGCAATATCCGTAATCTCATACTGTATCCAGTCATCATCTGTTGGATAGATATTCTTCTCTACCTTTACCTTTGTATCACCCGCTACCTGCTCACCGTACAATCTGACCTTTACATCTGTAGTATTGGTTCCTCTATAAAGAACACTTAAGGCATAGCGTCCCTTCTCCTGAATCTGCACATCCTGACACAGATAAAAATCAAAGTTCTGATTGGAGCTTACCTGTAAATATTCTTCTTCCTGATTGATTTCAGTCTGGATATATTCCTGCTTCTTAATGACCATCCATTCCGATTCTCCCTTAGAAAAATCAGCATTTCTAACCAAATTCACATATTGAGGTAATTCTTCTACTACCTCGATTATCATATGAGTTTCCTGTTCTATTGCATCAATATAGCCCTTTACCTCGAAAACACCACACGTCTTTGTAGATACCTCATCCCAGCGCACCTGATACTCATCACGTTCGCCGTCGTACCTTAATACCTCTACCAATTCCGGCATAACGACTTGCGTGCCTTTAGCAGCCATGATGTCATGTGGATGATATATCTTTACAATCTCTTCTGCACAAAGGTCGCTTCTTTCAAACTTAAACTCTGCAAATCCAGGTAATGCCTTACCATCCAAACTAAGCACTCCCATATTACGTCCCCAACTTCCCTGACACTCCATAGGAAGTACCAATGGCTCCCAGTAATATACGCCGCATCCCATCTCATTCGTGACCGATGCAACAATATTCATTAATAGCCGCATTACCGTTCTTTGCTCTTCAATTCCTGCCGGGAATCCTGCTATCTTCTCCTGATCTGCTGTTATAAATCCATCATCGCTGCTTCGCCATGGATGCGCTGTCTCTACCACGATAACAGGAAGCTTATATCGCTCTACCAGTGCCTCCATAGAATTCTTCAAATCCGTAAATGTCCCATGCCAGAAGGCATAAAATGAAATTCCAATCACATCAAACTTCTGCAATCCAGCCTCAAGCATGGCATCGAACCACTCTCTCAGATAATAATACTTACCGCCCTGATCTAAATGAATCATTACCTTAATATTGCTATCCACATCTCTTGCTGCCTGTATACCTGCATTTACAAGCTTTGCCAGCTGTGCGTAGTTCGGTACCTCTCCATCTGGAAACAGCATTCCGCTTCGGATTTCATTACCAATCTGCACCATATCAGGAAGGCAGCCCTCATCCTGTAAACGTTCCAATACCTTCTTTGTATAGTCATATACTGCCTGCACCAAAGCATCCTTATCCAACTGCTCCCATGCCCTAGGCTTTCTCTGCTTTCCCGGGTCCGCCCACCAGTCGGAATAATGAAAATCCAACAAGAAATGCAGATTATTCTCCTTAATTCTCTTTGCAAGCTTAACAGTATGCCCCAGATCACAATAGCCGCCAGCCTCCGGTACGCTTGATGGGTCATTCCATATACGAAGTCGGATGGAATTCACTCCATTTTTCTTACACAATTCTAATGCTTCACATTCCACACCATCACTTGTATAAAATTTCGTTTCATTATCCTCCATTTCTAACAATGATGAAATGTCAACACCTTTATAGAACTTCATAAGAACCTCCTTTTGTATTTAGCATTTTGTCCATATGACATATATTTTACCATTTCCAGTATATAAAAAAAAGAGTCTACCCATAGGTAAACTCTTCTTACTATTACATATCCTCAACAATCAGTGCCTTAATTGTGTCTGATGAATTTGTTTTCCAGTTCAGTAGATAGATAGTATAATTTCTATCTGCCTGCACATTCAAAGGTGCCGCCAACAGAATATTACTGCCTCCTGGCAGGCGCGATGTCATATCACGACTCACGGTATATACATATAATGATGGCCAAATCTGTTCAAAATTTGCCACCGCTCTGTAACGCAGGATCGGGAAATTAACTCTCTGATTGCCGATATTAACAGAGAGAGAACCACTGTTATATGCGAAGTTTGCCGCACGAATACATGACAGATTTGAGCCTCTTGTGCACCCTTCATCCATAATCATCTGCAGGTCTAATCCGTTGTCTGTGTTCACAATAGCCAAAGTCATAATATCATTTAACTTAACCTCAATCTGCTTCTGTATAAAGATATAGCCATTATCTCCCATAATGGTAATCGTAGGACTTCCCACAGAAACATTCTCATAATCCGTAAGCTCAGCAAAGTTCAAATCCTCTGAAAATATATTTTCATTCACATAGATGATAAAAGGATTATAGCCTGTTGCTGCATTCAGAAAACGAATCATACCTGTTCTGTTGATATTTGGTGCGCAGAATCGGCAAGGCTCGTTTGGTCTTGGATGTGAAGAGATAATTGTACCGATAATCCCCGCTATACCGCCTGTCATCGGAGGTCTGTTCTCTCCCATACCAGGTGTCGGCATATTTGGTCTGCCTGGCATAGACGGTCTATTGTTTTCAGGGAACATGTTTCCTGGAAATACTGCGCCGCCCTCTCCTTCATTCGGTAATGGTGTCACTGGCACGGCACCCGTTTCCTCATCTCCAGGATATACCGCACCGCCCTCGCCAGGGTTAGGTAATGGTGTCGTTGGCACATCCTCTTGTGCCATATCTATTGCTGGTTTCATTTGTAAGAAATCATTGTTTGTAAAATAATCTCGATTCATATTTCCACTCTTCTCTATTAAGATTCTATCTTATAGTATTCCAAGTGTCGAAATTTGGTGCGTCATTTTGCTACATCTGAAACACCAGACTAATGCTCATTCCATCACTTTGCCTTTCAGCAAAGATTTCACCGTCCATCTTGTTCATAATCTGCTTTGCAATATAAAGACCAAGACCATTTCCCTGCTTATCTGCGGCATTACTTCCCCGATAAAAGCTGTCAAACAAATGCGGAAGCTGGTCTGCTACCACAGGCTCACCAGTGTTAAACACACAAATGACCTGACAGTACTCCTCCTCATAGAAGCTAATTTCAATACGTCTTCCGTCTCCATATTTTATTGCATTTTCCAATAGATTCTCCATGACCTCAAAGGCTCTGTCAAAGTCGCCCTTGAGCAATTTATTATCATAAGTGCCTATCTCAAATTCCGTAAGGGTTACTGCAAGCTTAGGCGCATATACTGCCTGTACCTTTTCAATATAGTCCTTCAGATAGAATTCCGAATTCACTACCTCAATATTAAGAATCTCTTCACTGGATGCCTCAACAATCTGCTTTACGAAGTCCTCAATTTCCTTGGCATGTGCTTCAATCATACCTGCTGCCTCATGACGCTTCTCTGGCGAATCATACAGATTCTCTTTTAACGCCTTGGCATACAGTTTGATAGCACTTAACGGTATCTTGATGTCATGAGAAATCGAAAGAAGCAAAAGCTTTTTCTCCTTTAACAGCTTAAGCTCCTTTGAACGTGAATCCTTCAGAGAATCACCAAGCATGGACAAGCCCCATAAAAATCTTCCAAAGAAGCGGTGCTTACTCTCCTCCACATCCAGATTCAAATGCCCCTTGGATAACTCATATGGCAAATCGCTAATCGTATGAAAGGGCTGTAAAATCACCTTCTGAATATATACCAACAGTCCAATCACGCACAAAAACACAAGAAATAAAATCCCTTGTGTCAGCCACAGCAGAGTATTATCCTGTCTGTCTAAGGTATAATCAAAGCGAACATAGCCTTTTGTTGCGCCGTCCACCACATAAGGACGAATACAGGTATGTACACCATTTGCGCCTGCGTAGAAATCCGCCTGTTGTTGCACATCAACAGCATTCTCCGCGGACAAATATGTAATCTCTGTAATTCCATCATATTCGTCAGCCCGCAATTCCTCTATGCTGATTCCATCGGCAAGCTTACGCATTATCTCATGAATCTCAACCTTATAGGCAAGGTCTGAGCTTTCCTGCGCACCATATCCTTTCCATAGTAATACTCCTGCAAGGCACAGATACACCAGCGCTACTGCAAGCATTAATTTACGAAATCTCTTCATACTTATATCCCACTCCCCATACCGTCTGTATCCGCTTTGGATGCTTGGAATCCTCTTCTATCTTATCCCGAAGCATCTTAATATGTACGGTAAGCGTCTGATTCTCACTAAAGCTGTCCATCCCCCATATCTTGCCAAATAAGAAATCCTTATGCAAAGTTTTCCCAGGGTTCTCTACCAGTAATAAAAGCAATTCATACTCCTTTACTGTAAGTGTAAGCTCCTTCCCGTCAAGGAATACCTGTCTGCTTTCTTTATCAATAGAAAGCGCCCCCGAATGTAACAGTGTATTCTTCTGCTTGAGGTCATAATTGCGCTTCATCAACGCCTGCACCTTGGCAAGCAGGATATCCATATCCACAGGCTTTTCTATATAGTCATCCGCTCCCAGTGCAAAGCCGCTCATCTTCGCTTCCTTCTCCACACGCGCACTTAAGAATAGAATCGGTACACTACTTTTCTCTCTTATTGCACTGCATACCGCAAAGCCGTCCATGCCTGAAAGCATGACATCCAGTATCAGAAGCTTAGCCTGCTCTTGTTCCAGCCATTCCATGGCTTCTTCACCTGTTTCAATCCCTTTTACCTGATAGCCTGCCTTCTCCAGAAATGCACACATCAATGTATTCAGTTCCTTATTATCCTCCAGCAAAAGAATATCTGTCATTCCAGTCTCTCCTTTATTCATCCATTCCTAGAAGCCCATTTCCATAAGCCAGCCAGAAATCTGTCGCTCTCTTTCTCTTATCTGCTGGGAATCCGTATATTTTCCAAATACGATTTCTCCCTTAATATTTCCATCTTCAATATACAGCACTCTGTCACTCTTTGCCGCAACCTTCATATCATGAGTTACCAGCATAACCGTTGTCCCCTCCGCATTGATACGGTTCAGCTCCTTCATTACTTCCCTTGAATTCTGCTGATTCAATGCACCTGTCGGCTCGTCCATAAAATGTAGCCCTACCTCTGCACCACTTGATTTTAGTGGGTTTAACGGAATACACAACTGTGTTTCCTGTTCACCCTCTATATTTTATATGAAAGAAAACGCATAGTCAATGTTAACCATGCGCTTACTTATG
>JAFUKJ010000056.1 GCA_017467805.1 Lachnospiraceae bacterium | reverse complement strand
TATCGGCAGTAATAGGGCAGTATTACATTGAAGCACCATTACTTCCGCAAACAGAGATTGAAAATTATATGGAGCATTGGGGAGTAAAGCTTGTCGAAGGTGAAATGCCCAAAAAGGAAAATGATATTTTATTATCCGTGAATATGATGAAAAACGGTTCCTATCAGATAGGAGATGTCATTGAGGGGATTTCTGATTATACGATTGTAGGTGTGGTAGATGGAGATGACTACTTTGCGTGTGGTATGGATGATTCTGGAGCGTATGAGAATCCTGCGGTGTGTGTATTAACAGATGTTAGAATAGAGGATATGGCAAAAGAGCTTCACGAGCTTGGCTATCATTTTGATGAAGAAGATGCTTATATTGCGGACATTAAGTCAGGTGCGGAGAGTCTGGAAGCGGATGTGACTGGGCCTATCGAATTTTCGTCACGCTTAATTTATGTGGCAATCGTGTGTGTGTTGAGTATTTTGGTGTTAATTGTTTATATGTCCTATTTGAGAGACAGAAGAAATGAGTGGTGTTTGTATAGCTCCATAGGCTTTTCGAGAAAGGCAATCTATGCTTCGGTTATGAGAGAATTAGTATTTACATTTTGTGTTGCATTTATTGGGGCTTACTTACTGATTGCGGTGTCGGTTGTAGTGTTTGACCATACGCTGATTTATGAAATGGGATTAAGATGCCGCTACCTGTATTTAGATTTAATAGGTGAGAATATATGTCTGTATGTTGTTTTGCTCGGAATATTGCAGATACCGATTCGTTTCGCACTATATAAAATTCAAACAATTGATGTGATGGATGATGAACTGAATGCATAGGAGGATATAATATGTTTAAAATTAAAGATATTACAATGATTTATGATATGGAAAAGACAGAGAAGGTATATGCTTTGGGAGGTTTTGACTTAGAGCTTCCAGATAAAGGACTGGTAGGGATTATTGGTCCTTCAGGTTCTGGAAAGTCTACTCTGATGTATTGCCTGTCTACGTTAAAGAAGCCTACAGAAGGGAAGATTTTTTATAACGATAAAGAAATCACCAATTTAAAGGATAGTGAGCGTGAACATTTAAGAAGGGAAGAATTTGGCTTTGTATTCCAAAGACATTTTTTAGTACCTTATATGTCTGCCTTTGATAATGTGATGGTAGCAGCAACGAAGCAGACGACTGAAATAAAGGAATGGGGAAAGCAGCTTTTAACAAGATTCGGATTAAAGGAGAGAGAGCTTGGCAAGCGTCCTGCGAAGCTTTCAGGAGGACAGCGTCAGCGTGTAGCGATTGCCAGAGCGATGATTAATAAACCGCGCGTATTGTTTGCGGATGAGCCAACGGCAGCGTTAGACCATGAGAATGCTTTTGCTGTGATGGATATTTTAAAGGAATATGCAAAGGAGAATCTGGTACTTGTCATTACTCATGACCATTCTATCTTAAAGGATGCAGATTGTATTGTGGAAATGTGGGATGGAAACTTAAGTGCTAAGAAAGGCAGGGAAAGTGCATGAGTAGAAAAAATGTAAAGCCTTTTTCGGCAGGGTATTATATTGCACAGAATCGATTGAAATGTGGTTTGTTGATTTTTATGTTTTTTCTGACCTATATTGCATATTTAGGAGGACTATATGTAACGAATATTCCGACAATGTATGAATTTGCAGCCCAGCGTATGGAAAAGTATGCCGTGATATCACCTTCATCAAAGGATGCAGATTGGTCTCAATTTGAGGGGGCGGTAAGGAAGCTTCAGGAAGAAGATAGAATTACAATGCTGCAGCAAAGTGTTTTCAGTTATATATATACAAAGAGCATTATGAGCTTTGAGCTATCTTATCCAAGACATGCATTTCGAACAGTTGAGGATTTTAAAACATTTTGTGATTATATGGGAATTACCTGTGATTTTGAAAATCTAAAAGAAGGAAGCTTTATAGCCAGTAAACTAATGGCTAACGGAAGAAATATGAAAATAGGAGATGCCTTGATACAAAGAAAGGATGAAAATGTTTATCAGGATTATACTCTGGATGCGATTACAGATGAAGAGGGCTATACAACATATTTTATTAATGATAATGTAAATTATAATTATATTCTGCTACCAACAGGTATGACTTTGGAGGAGTTTCATGAATATATGAACGAGCTAGAGGAAGAGTTTGAAATCTCCGTGTCTGATGTGGAGTCTTACCGAGAAGAGACGGTTAGAGATTTCGGAAGTTTTCAAGTGATTTATGCTTTCATTGTAGTGCTATTGGCAGTTGTTATGGCAATAACAATCAATGCTGCATTTGTCGGTATGTACCAGCATCGCGAGTCAGAGTTTGCCGTGTATCGTGCGATTGGCATATCTAAGGGACGGATAATAGGTAAGATTATCAAAGAACTGTTATTGATGGATGCGATGGGTATTGTGTTTGGTGGAGTAGTAATGCTGTTAGCAATCTATCTTTTGAATGAACTTGCCTTAATACCGCAAGGATGGATGCTGCTATACTATCATCCGACAGCACTTTGGGGAATGCTGTTATGCAACATTACAGTACTGGTTCCGTTGGTGCTTTCAAGAAGCCGAAAGCTACTGAAAGCAGATATCTGTGCATATTAAACATTTGACGTAGAAAAGGTTATTATTTTAGTAAGTATAATTGCTAAAATAATAGCCTTTTTGTTATGTGCGCCTAGTGGTGTGCTGCTATATCGTGGAACGACAAAATGAAAAATAAAATATTAACTGAAAATATGGCACAACGAAATAAGTTGTGATACAATTATTATCATAAAGTATTATGAGCTATTTGTGTAGAAAGGATTGAAGGCACATGCAAACTTATGATGAAAAATATTTTAAAGCAAAAGCAAATAAAAGAGCGGGTACGACATGGCTTACGCTGATGATTATTATTACGATATTCTATGGAGCCAAGCTTGGCAGCGGTGAGATTGGAACCAATTGGTTCATTTTATTCTCTGTTATAGGATGGGCAGAGTATTTAATCGGTGGTCTGATGCTGAAATTTAAAGGCATGGATTATGATAAGTATGAATGGATATTAGGTATAGGTTATGTGACCTTCTATGGTTTTATTTCATGGACAGCAATGGATACCGTATCTTATGTATTTGTTCTTCCACTGATTTCCATTCTTATTCTTTATAAGGACCCAAAGCTGATTAAGATTATGATGTGGGCAACTATGTTTGTTCTTATTACAAGTAATCTATATAAGGGACTTGTAAAGGATATGCTGGAGTTTGTAAAGAGTGTGGATTGTGCATTGCAGTTTGCGATTGTATTAAGCTGTTATGCATGTACGAATATGTCAATTAAGCATTTGCAGGAATCTGATGGTGCATTAACAGGCTCTATTGAGAGTAATCTGGACCGAGTAGTACAGACGGTAGAGAAGGTAAAGGGAGCAAGTAATGCCGTAACGGATGGTGTTACTGTAGTTCGTGAGCTTGCAGATGAGAATAAAGTAGGCGCAAATGACGTTGTGAAGCAGATGAATGAGCTGGCAAATGACAACAGTTCATTGAATGATAAGACGATGTCATCTATGGAAATGACAGGTGTCATTGATACACAGATGCAGAATGTGGCTGACTTGATTAAACGAGTAGTGGAGAGCATAGGAGCTTCTGCAGAGCATGCTAATACCAGCTCGGGAGATTTGAAAGAAGTTGTGACCATTACGAATAAGATGGCAAAGCTTTCGTCAGAGGTTGAGAAAATCCTTGAGAACTTCAAGGAAGAATTTGAAAATGTAAAGCAGGAAACAAGTACAATTAAAGGCATTACGAATAAGACAAATCTCCTTGCATTGAATGCGTCTATTGAGGCTGCAAGAGCTGGAGAGGCAGGAAAAGGCTTTGCAGTAGTTGCGGGAGAAATCAGAGAGTTGAGTAGCGGAACACAGAGCTCTTCAGACAGAATTATGGAGGCACTTGCTAATCTGGAAGAGACCTCTGAGAAAATGGTGGAATCTATTGATGAAACCATTAAGCTGATTCAGGTGAATATTGAGAAGGTATCAAATGTTAATCAGAGTGTGTCTGAGATTACCAAGGATGCGGTAAGTCTTGGAGAAGACATTAAGGTTGTAGATGATGCAGTGAAAGAGGTTGAAACCTCTAATCAGATTCTCGTGGATAACATGAAGCAGGTTTGCGAGATTATGGAGGTAATGACTGGAAGAATCAATGAAGCAGAAGATACGACAAAGACCATGCTTAGTAAGTATGATGAGAGTGTGAAGAGTGCTGTTAATATTGAAACAGTTGTAGGACACCTGATGGAAGAGCTTGGTGTTGGTGGTTTCATGGGCGTTCAGGATGTAAGAGAAGGCATGAAGATTTCGATTGCTTTCATGGACGCAGATGGCAAGAAAAAGACTGAGTATCTTGGAGAGGTTGTGGACAGAAGCAATACCGATGTATTTGTTAATGTGGATGATCATAATGAAGACCTCTTTGATAAGAAAGAGAAGCATGTAAAGTGTCAGCTTAGAATCGTTGTTGATAATGTTTTATATAGCTGGGATAATATTGAGATTCACTTTACGAAGTTTGATGAAAAGGGCAAGTATAAGCTTTGCGTTGAAACAAATCCACAGGTATTCAACCGAAGAAAATATCCAAGAATGCCGCTTAAGAACAATTGTGTCATCAAGGTAAAGGGTTATGATGATACTTACTATGGAAAGATGGTAAATATTAGTGCAAATGGTTTCGCATTTGTAATCAAGGATGCATTCTTTGCAGATAGTGTAAATAAGAATGTTGAGGTTGAAGTGCTTCGATTGGATGTTCTAAATGATAAGAAGCTGGAAGGCTGTATTATCAGAAGCTCTAATAATGAGGGTGAATACGCAGTTGGTTGTCGTATGCCTGAGGATAATGAGATTATTAGAGAGTATGTAAGTCAGAATTATTGTGAATAATAATTTTAAAATAATGAAAGGTAATCGTTTCAGAAGCGATTACCTTTTTCGTTATATAAATGCATAATTCGGAAGCATTTCCACATACTAGCTCTATATCAATCATTTGGAAAGAAAAGTATCAAGACTGCTATGGAGGAAGAAAGTATGAAAGCAACAGGAATAGTACGACGTATAGATGATTTGGGGAGAATTGTAATCCCAAAGGAGATTCGAAGAGTATTACACATTAGAGAAAGTGATCCACTTGAGATATTTACAGAGCATGATGGTTCGATTGTTCTTAAAAAATATTCGCCAATTGGAGATATGGGAAATGTAGCAAAGCCATATGTAGAGAGCTTGGCGCAGGTATCGGGACATGCGGCATTGATTGCAGACCGAGATCATATTATTGCGGCATCAGGTAGCGGAAATCGCCAATTAATCCATAAGACAATCAGTAAGGAGCTTGAGGCACGAATGAATGCCAGAGAGATGATATGTGCTTCAGCAGATGACAGGAAGTTCATACCTATTACATTGGAACAGACAGACCTTGAGATTTATCATGAAGTGGTGATTCCGATTCTGACGCAGGGAGATGTGGTAGGGGCTGTGATATTGCTCTCGAATCAGGAACGTAATCCGATGAGCGAAGTGGAGATTAAGCTTGCACAGTCGGCAGCAGGATTCTTAGGTAAGCAGCTGGAGCAGTAAAAACGTTCCTATAAATGAGGAGTGCCTCGGTACCTTACGATACCGAGGCTATTATGAAAAAATTTATCTATGTGTAATGAAAAACATTACGCTGTTCCCTTTGTTATGAGTAAATATTACTATGCAAATATGAATAAAATATGAACAAATTGTAAAGAAGTGGTTAATGCGACTAAAAATGTGAAAGATATACGAAAGATAATGTACAGTTTGCACAAAAATGTTCAAAGGTGCTTTTTTGTTGTTTTGCACATAAATTAATGCTACAATAATAATAGACGCAGAGAAAACCATAAGGTATACGGAGGGATACGATGGATAATTTTATTGATAAGCTGGCTCAAAAGTTCAGCGCACAGGAATTTATTAAAGCAAATTCTCAGGCGGAAGCAGCAGAGATGAAGAGATTACAGTTGCAGATTGTAGAGTATGAGAAGATTCTTCAGGAAATCAGAAAGCAGAACTACAAGAATGCAGAGTTGACAGATAAGATAGATGCCATCATAGGTGAGAATGCAGGGAGAATTAAGGATATTCAGTCAGATGAGGTACAAGTGCTTGCATCACTTAGAGATTTGTTAGATGAGCAGCGTAAGCTTCGCGAGGAAGAGCTTGCCAGAATTGAGGAGCAGAAGCGTTTAGAGGAAGAGCAGGCAGAACAGACTAAACTGGATATTAAGGCAATTGAAGAACTGATTAAAAGTTCTAATGACTTTGTACATAAGGAGAATGTTAAGGTATACAGGAATGTTCAGGCTGTAGTGATAGATGAACTGCAGACACAGACACAACATCTGGAGAGTGAGAACAAGAGACTTGCGTTAAAGGTTAATCTGGCAATGATTTTTGCAGCACTCAGTCTCTTGGGAGCAGTTGCAGGTGTGGTATTGCAGGTGCTCGAGATGATGAACTTTAAGTTCTTTTAGGAGTAGTTATGGCAAGAGTTTCATTCAAACCAGGGAATATGTTGTATCCGCTTCCTGTAGTAATGGTAAGCGTTGCAGATAAGCAGGGGAATTCCAATATCATTACAGTGGCATGGGCAGGAACAATATGTACGAATCCTCCTATGGTAAGTATTTCAGTAAGACCTGAGAGACATTCCTATCATATGATAGAGGAGACAGGTGAGTTTGTAATTAATCTGACAACCAAGGATTTGGTATATGCGACAGATTATTGCGGAGTGAAGAGCGGACGTGATGTCAATAAGTGGGAGGTGCTAGGCTTAACACCGATAGCAGGGCAGGTAGTAAAAGCGCCACTTATCGAGGAAAGTCCTGTGAATATCGAGTGTCGTGTGACACAGGTAGAGAAGCTTGGCTCACACCATATGTTCATGGCTGAGGTGGTTGCCGTACAGGTGAACGATAAATATATGGATGAGAAGAATAGCTTCCATTTGTCTAATGCGAATCCAATTGTATACTCTCATGGAGAGTATTATCTCTTAGGTGAGAAGCTTGGTAAATTTGGATATAGCATTCAGAAGAAGCCAAGCGCTGCTAAGAAAGCGTCGGCTGGAAAGAAAGCAGCTTCTACTAAAAAGAAATAGTGTTATAGAGCGTCATCGTCAGGTGGCGCTTTTTTGGTGCTTGGGCTGGATAATAAGGAACCACGCATAATGGCGTTGTTACCATACTTCTGGCGGATAGCGTCTATCGTCTTATCCAGCTTTTTATTCTTCTCAGAAAGAGGTGTAGTTTGCTGACTCTCTGTGTATGTAAATAAATTCATCTGTAGCGGTTCGCTTTCATCTACCAGCTTGGTTGCACGAACACCCAGTAAACGAACAGGGGTACCATTCCAAAGCTCTTCTAACAGGCTAAGGCTTGTATGATAAAGAGTGTTACTGGTGTTAGCAGGTGTCTGCAATGCCGTCTGGTGCGATACGGACTGAAAGGTATTGTACTTAATCTCGACAGTAACCGTGCCTGCAAGAAAATGCTGATGGCGAAGTCGGGCAGAGACAGATTCGCACAGTGATAGAATAACGGGCTTCATCTCGTCAATGGTATAAGCATCCTTAGACATAGTGGTAGAATTGCCGATACCCTTAGCCTGATCGGGAACGGGTTCTACCCTGGAGTCATCGATGCCATTGGCATATTGCCAGAGGAGAATACCGTGACTCTTGAGATGAGCGGACAGTAGCTTAGGGTCGGTGCAGGCAAGCTCTCCAATCGTACGAATACCCAGCTTCCGCAACGCCTCCTGACTGGAGTTGCCGCACATAAGGAGGGAAGAGACAGGGAGCGGCCACATCTTTTCGCGAATCTCATGTGTATAGAGTGTATGCACTAAATCAGGCTTCTTAAAGTCAGATGCCATCTTGGCAAGCACCTTCTTATCGCTGATTCCAATATTCACTGTAAATCCGAAGGTATCGCGGACGCCGTCTTTAATAATGCGGGCTGCCTCCTCAGGTGATGCATAATCCTTGGAAATAGGGGTATAATCCATATAACATTCGTCAATACTGGCAGCCTCAATAATAGGGCAGAAGTCTGCAAGATACTTACGAAATCTTTTACTATGGGCTGAGTAGGAGGAATGGTTGGATGGAGCAATGGTAAGGAAAGGGCACTTCTTAAGAGCCTGTGCGATAGGTTCACCTGTAACAATACCATACTTCTTCGCAGGAACGGACTTTGCCAATACGATACCATGTCGGGAGGCAGAATCGCCGCCAACGATAGAAGGAATGGTACGGAGGTCTACATAGGAGTCCAGACAGTTCTCTTTTCTGGCCTTCTGCAACTGGTCAATGGCAGTCCAGCTTAAAAAAGCAGAATTAACATCGATATGAAAAATGATGGAATCCATAGTACACCTCCCTCGAACATATATTCTCATTAAACCATAAATTGATGAAAACTGCAAGGAAAATGAAGAGACTTTACAAGGAATTGAAAGACTGGTAAAATATTAAAGATTATGTAGCGTGATTATGATGACGTGATTGCCTTTAAAAGGTATTTCGAGATGGAAATTTAGATTGGGGTACGAAATGAAAAAACTACATCATTACCATAGAAGGTTTAGGCTTTGTATGATGAAAGCAGGAGCATTGGTTCTTTTGATATGCGCTTTCATGTTACCTTCTTATGTGGAATATGAGGAATCAGGTAATAATTGTTTTACCATTATATTGAATGGGATGACAGTAGGTGCTGTCAGTAATGAAGAGGTAATTGATTCATATCTGATAGAGGCTCGTAAGCAGCTGGTATCGGAAAGTGAAGATTTGGTTTTGATAGAGGCGAATCTTGAGGTAGAGGGCAGTGAGATTGTTTGGGGTGAGCTGGATAGTTCCGAGACAGTCATCGCCAATATGGTTACTGCACTTAAGACAGGTATTAAGGAAACATTACATCGTTCCTATACCGTGAAGATTAATGAAGCGGCAGTTAATCTGGCATCATATGAGAATGTACAGATATTGTTGGAAGCTGCATTGGCACAATATGATTTATTGGATGAATATGATGCAGCGTTAGTGTTGGACAGTACGCGAGAGGTTAATGTTTTAACACCGCAGGTTTATGAGAAGGATACAGCGGTGGAAGAGGAAGAGTCAAGAAGCGATGCGGGAGTTGAGGCAGCATTGAATGATATGTTTGAAGCTGTTGAGCCTGCTGTAGAGAAGGATTTTGATGATTATAAGGAAGGCCTTATCGGTATTGATTTCGCAGATAAGATAGAGATAGTAGAAGCATATTTGCCTGATGATGAGTTGATGGAGGTACAGGAAGCCATCGAGCTTGTGACAAAAGAGCAGGAAGTACAGCTGATTTATAAGGTTGTGTCAGGTGATACATTATCACAAATTTCTTTGGCGCATAATATACCAATAGATGATTTAATTGCGATGAATCCAAGTCTTGAGGATGAGGATACGATTTTGCACATAGACGATGAGATTATCATTACGATGCCTGAGCCTGATTTATCTGTTTCATGGAAAGAGGAGCAGGTTATCGTTGAGGATTATGAGGCAGAGGTACAGTATGTATACAATGATAATTGGTATACTACTAAGCAGGTAACCCTGCAGCAACCGTCCGCAGGAAGACGTAAGGTTGTTGCTGTTACGGAGTATCTTAATGGTAAGGAAGTTAGCAGAGAGATTGTCAAGGAAGAGGTTTATGCAGAAGCTGTACCGAAGATTGTTGAGAAGGGAACGATTATCCCACCGACTTATATCAAACCGATAAATGGTGGAAGATTAAGTTCTAAGTTTGGTAAGCGTAGTGCGCCTGTAGCAGGAGCATCGACTTATCATAAGGGGGTAGACTGGGCAGTAGCAAAGGGTACACCTGTATATGCATCGAATGCAGGAACCGTTAAGGTGGCAGGATGGGTCAGCGGATACGGATATGCAGTTTATATTAATCATGATGATGGACGTCAGACCAGATATGGACACTGCAGTAAGGTATTGGTTAAAGCAGGCCAAAGAGTTGCACAAGGGGAAAAGATTGCTCTGAGTGGTAATACGGGACGAAGCAGTGGACCGCATTTGCATTTTGAGATTCGTATTAATGGTACAGCAGTAGACCCGCTAAAATACCTGGATTAATGTGATGGGAAATTAGTACTAAAGTCTGATAAAAAGGAAAGAATGACCGAGGAAGTCAATCAGTTTACAAAATAAGGAATATAGTATATAATGTGGGAAGTTAAGGGAGTATTACAAACCTTAACAAATTTGTAACTATGGTGAGACAGATTTTGTAAGACAGTATAGTGATTGATTGAGAGTATAAAATATATAAGAGGTGTGCGATGGAACAATACGCAATTAAGGGGGGGAATCCGTTAGTCGGTGAAGTAGAGATTGGCGGAGCAAAGAATGCGGCATTGGCTATTCTGCCTGCTGCAATTATGGCAAATGAGACAGTATTTATAGAGAATATGCCTGATGTTAGTGATACTAATGTATTATTACAGGCAATGGAGAGTGTTGGAGCTGTTGTAGAAAGAGTAGACAGACACTCTGTAAAGATTAATGGTGCTAAGATAGCAGATGTAAGACTGGATGCTGATTATATCAGTAAGATTAGAGCTTCTTACTATTTTCTTGGTGCTTTACTTGGAAAGTATAAGCATGCGGAGGTTGCGCTTCCAGGTGGATGTGTGATTGGAAGCAGACCAATTGATTTGCACTTAAAGGGTTTTAGAGCACTTGGTGCAGAGGTTAAGATAGAGCATGGTATGGTGATTGCACACGCTGATAAGCTTGTAGGTGCACATATTTACCTCGATACAGTATCTGTAGGTGCAACGATTAATATCATGTTCGCTGCTGCTCTTGCAGAGGGTAAGACAGTGATTGAGAATGCAGCAAAGGAGCCACATGTTGTTGATGTTGCAAACTTCTTAAACTCTATGGGCGCTAATATTAAGGGTGCAGGTACAGATGTGGTTCGAATCACAGGAGTAGAGAAGCTTCATGGTTCGGAGTATGCGATTATTCCTGACCAGATTGAGGCAGGAACCTTTATGTTTGCTGCAGCGATTACAAAGGGTGACGTTACAGTTAAGAATGTAATTCCTAAGCATTTAGAGTCCACAACAGCGAAGCTTATAGAGATGGGCTGTGAGGTAGAGGAGTCAGATGATGCAGTCAGAGTTGTGGCGAATAAGAGATTGTGTCCGACACACGTTAAGACTCTTCCATATCCTGGATTTCCTACAGATATGCAGCCACAGATAACAGTAGCACTTGCTATGGCTGAGGGAACCAGTATTGTAACAGAGAGTATTTTTGAGAACCGTTTTAAGTATGTTGATGAGCTGGCAAAGATGGGGTCATTGATTAAAGTAGAGGGTAATTCTGCGATTATTACAGGCGTCGAGAGATATACAGGTGCCAATGTAACAGCCCCTGACCTTCGTGCAGGTGCCGCTCTTGTTATGGCTTGTCTTGCAGCAGAGGGCTTTAGTACTGTTGAGGATATTAAGTATATTGAAAGAGGCTACGAGGATTTCCCTGCGAAGCTTCAGAGCCTTGGTGCACAGATTGATAAGATTGAGACAGAAAGAGATTTGCAGAAGTTTAAGCTGAAGGTGGGCTGATGCTGATACAATTTCTCAATATGTGTAGAGCTTTAGCGCATTTTGGATATTGACAGTATATAGCTTTCATTATATGATTATTATGATATGACAATTCCATATTGTGAATTTCTCTTATTCAGAGTGGTGGAGATACAAAGGATCTGCGAAGCCACGGCAACCCCTTAAAGGAAGGTGCCAACCTGAGCGAGTATATTTCATAGTAATATGAATCGAACAATAAGAGGATTTGATTATCAGGTAACTAATCATGTCCGCTTATTTTAAGCGGACATTTTCATTTTAGAGAGGAGAAAGACATGGAGAAATTATTATTTACTTCAGAATCAGTAACAGAAGGACATCCTGACAAAGTGTGTGACGCAGTTTCGGATGCGATTCTTGACGCGCTTTTAGCACAGGACCCAATGAGCCGTGTAGCATGTGAGACTGCTGCATGTACAGGCTTCGTATTAGTAACAGGTGAGATTACAACTAAGGCTTATGTGGATATTCCTAAGATTGTTCGTGATACAGTTAAGGAGATTGGCTACGATAAGTCTGAGTATGGTTTTGACGGCAACACATGTGCAGTATTTACTGCAATTGATGAGCAGTCAGGTGATATTGCTATGGGTGTTGATAAGGCATTAGAAGCAAAAGAGAATAAGATGAGTGATGCTGAGATTGAAGCAATCGGTGCTGGAGACCAGGGTATGATGTTTGGTTTTGCTTCAAATGAGACAGAGGAATATATGCCATATCCTATTTCCCTTGCTCACAAGCTTGCATTACAGCTTACAAAGGTTCGTAAGGACGGAACATTGAAGTATTTGAGACCTGATGGAAAGACACAGGTTTCTGTAGAGTACGATGAGAATGGTAAGCCATTAAGACTTGAGGCTGTTGTATTATCAACACAGCATGATGAGGATGTTACACAGGAGCAGATTCATGCAGATATTAAGAAGCATGTATTTGATGTGATTCTTCCTGCTGAGTTAGTTGATGCAGATACTAAGTTTTTCATCAATCCTACAGGACGTTTTGTAATCGGTGGACCTCACGGAGATGCAGGTTTGACAGGACGTAAGATTATTGTAGATACTTACGGCGGATATGCTCGTCACGGCGGCGGTGCATTCTCTGGTAAGGACTGTACAAAGGTAGACAGAAGTGGTGCATATGCAGCCCGTTATGTTGCAAAGAACATCGTAGCAGCAGGACTTGCTGATAAGTGTGAGATTCAGTTATCTTACGCAATCGGTGTAGCACAGCCAACATCTATCAATATTGATACCTTTGGTACAGGTAAGGTTGCAGGCGATAAGCTTGTAGAAATCGTTCGTGAGAACTTTGACCTTCGTCCAGCAGGAATCATTAAGATGCTTGATTTAAGAAGACCAATCTATAAGCAGACAGCAGCTTACGGACATTTTGGACGTAATGACCTTGACCTTCCATGGGAGAAGCTCGATAAGGTTGATGCTTTGAAGAAGTATTTATAAGAGGAATAGATGGAGCCTTGCATTCGTTGCAAGGCTCGTTTTGTACAGGCTTTAATAGAGGTGATATGGATATGATTCATACTATCGTATTTGATATGGGGAATGTATTAACGAAATATACACTGGATGACTGCATATACAGATATGTGGATACAGATGAGACATTTGCGATATTTAAGAAGGAAGTCTGTGGTTCGGATGAGTGGCTTGCTATGGATAGAGGAACAATGACAGATGAGGAGGCAATTGTTTCAATCTGTAAACGATTGCCGATAGAGCTACATGAAGTGGTAAAGCGTTTTGTTGATGAGTTCAGAATGTTGCCCGAGGATAATCCACCTATGGAGAACTTGATATGTCGTCTTAGAGAAGCTGGTTATCGACTTTATCTTTTCTCAAATACTGCTTCGCGTTTTCATCGGTTTTCTAAGAATATTCCGTCTATCGCATATATGGATGGACTCTGGCTTTCCTGTGAGCATGGCTATCTCAAGCCTGAAAGAGAGGCATACGAGAGCTTCTTTGCGAAGTTTGATTTGATACCACAGGAATGCCTTTTCATTGACGATACTCCAGCCAATATCGAGGCAGCTGCAGAGTTTGGAATGCAGGGGATTGTGTATCATGGAGATGTAGAGGAACTCGAGCGGGAGCTACTTTTTTCTTTTCAATTTGCAATAAATAGCTTATGATAGAAACAGATATTATGTTACTTGATATAATCGATTAGTGGGGAGATTGTTGTGAAGAATATCCGACTGGAACATAGAAAATACAAATTTAGTTGGAATGCTGGGAGGAACTTATGGCATTTACACATTTGCATGTGCATACAGAGTACAGTCTTTTGGACGGCTCGAATAAGATAAAAGAATATGTGAAGCGCTTAAAAGAGCTGGGAATGGATAGTGGTGCCATAACCGACCATGGTGTTATGTATGGTGTCATAGACTTTTATAAGGAGGCGAAGGCACAGGGCATTAAGCCAATCCTTGGCTGTGAGGTGTATGTTGCGCCGAATTCCAGATTTGATAAGGAACTGACAGGTGGTGAGGACAGATATTACCACCTTGTTTTGCTGGCGGAGAATAATACAGGCTATGCGAATCTGATGAAGATTGTAAGTAAGGGCTTTACAGAAGGGTATTACTATAAGCCGCGAGTAGATATGGAGGTCTTAAGAGAGTACCATGAGGGCATTATTGCACTGTCTGCGTGTCTTGCAGGTGAAGTGCAGAGAGCTATTGCGAACGGACTTTATGATGAGGCAAAAAAGATAGCATTAAAATACGAGGATTGCTTTGGAAAGGGCAATTATTTCTTAGAACTTCAGGATCATGGAATCCCTGAGCAGAGAACAGTAAATACAGCATTGCTTCGCATGAGTCAGGAGCTTGATATTCCACTGGTAGCGACCAATGATATTCACTATACCTATGCAGAGGATGAGCAGTCCCATGACATTCTGCTTTGTATTCAGACTGCGAAAAAGGTAACAGATACAGACAGAATGCGCTATGACGGCGGACAGTACTATGTGAAAAGTGAACTTGAGATGCGCCAGCTTTTCCCTTATGCGCAACAGGCAATTGATAATACAGCGTTGATAGCAGACCGTTGTAATGTAGAGATAGAGTTTGGTGTGACAAAGCTTCCAAAGTTTGAGGTACCAGAGGGCTATGATTCATGGACTTACTTAAATAAGCTTTGCTTTGACGGCTTGGCAGAGCGTTATCCTGAGGATGATGGCACTCTTGCAAAGAAGCTTGATTATGAGTTAAATGTCATTATGGAAATGGGCTATGTAGATTATTTCCTGATTGTATGGGACTTTATTAACTGGGCAAGAGAACATGATATTCCAGTAGGACCAGGACGAGGAAGTGCAGCAGGAAGTATTGTTTCTTACTGTCTGCATATTACGAATATTGACCCGATTCGCTATAGTCTGCTCTTTGAGCGATTCCTGAATCCAGAGCGAGTATCCATGCCCGATATTGATATTGACTTCTGCTACGAGAGACGTCAGGAGGTTATCGAGTATGTAGAAGAGAAATATGGTGCGGATAAGGTTGTACAGATTGTAACCTTTGGTACCATGGCGGCAAAGGGTGTTATCCGTGATGTGGGACGAGTATTGGATTTGCCATATAACTATGTAGACAGCATTGCCAAGATGATACCAAATGAGCTGAATATCACGATAGAAAGAGCCTTGGAAATGAATCCGGAGTTCAGAAAGCTCTATGAGCAGGAAGAACAGGTTCATTTTCTGATTGATATGTGTAAGCGATTGGAAGGACTTCCGAGACATACCTCCATGCATGCGGCAGGTGTTGTTATCTGTCAGAAGCCTGCTGATGAGTTTGTACCGCTTTCAAGAGGCAGTGATGGCGCGATTACCACGCAGTTTACCATGACAACCATCGAGGAGCTTGGTCTGCTGAAAATGGATTTCCTTGGTCTTAGAACACTGACAGTTATTAAGAATGCGGTTAGGAATATTGAGAAGACCACAGGCGTTGTAATAGATGTAGATGCGATTGATTATGATGATAAGCAGGTGTTGGCATCTCTTGGAACTGGTAAAACAGATGGCGTGTTCCAGCTGGAAAGTCAGGGAATGAAGAACTTTATGAAGGAGCTAAAGCCACAGAATCTGGAGGATGTTATCGCGGGTATTTCCTTGTATCGTCCAGGTCCTATGGACTTTATTCCAAGCTATATTAAGGGTAAGAGCAATCCTGCGGTGGTAACCTATGCCTGTCCACAGCTAGAGTCCATTCTGTCGCCAACCTATGGCTGTATCGTATATCAGGAGCAGGTTATGCAGATTGTGCGAGAGCTTGGCGGCTATACCATGGGACGAAGCGATTTGGTACGCCGTGCCATGAGTAAGAAAAAGGCAGGCGTCATGGAGAAGGAGCGCGCAAACTTCGTATATGGTAATGAAGAGGAAGGCGTTCCAGGATGTGTTTCTAATGGTATTTCTGCGGAGGTAGCAGAGGGGATTTATGGAACCATGATGGATTTTGCTAAGTATGCTTTCAACAAATCCCATGCGGCATGCTATGCCGTGGTTGCATATCAGACTGCTTATTTGAAATACTATTATCCAGTGGAATTTATGGCGGCGCTTCTGACTTCGGTTATTGATAATTCGACCAAGGTTTCAGAGTATATCATGGTATGTCGAAGCATGGGAATTGAGATATTACCACCTGATATTAATGAGGGGGAGGCAGGCTTCTCAGTATCAGGAAATGCAATTCGCTATGCCCTGACAGCCATTAAGAATATCGGACGACCTGTGATTGATGCGATTGTAAATGATAGAGCGGAGCATGGACCGTTCAATAGTCTAAAGGATTTTATGGAGCGAACAGCTTCCTATGATGTCAATAAGAGGGCGATTGAGCATTTTATTAAGGCAGGTGCCTTTGATAGCTTTGGCGCAACTAGAAAGCAGCTTATGAGCGTGTATGTGCAGATATTGGATAGCATCGTGCATGGTAAGAGAAGTGTGATGTCAGGACAGATGTCTCTCTTTGATATTGTATCGGAGGAGGATAAGCAGGAGCTTGAGATAAAGATGCCTGATGTGGGCGAATATCCTAAGGAGCTTTTGCTTAGCTTTGAAAAAGAGGTACTTGGCTTCTATGTCAGCGGGCATCCGATAGAGGAATATAAGGCATTATGGGAGCGTAAGATTACGGCAAAGACTTCCGACTTTTATCTGGATGAAGAGACAGGAAGAGTGGCAGTAGAGGATGGCTCTAAGGCGACTATTGGCGGTATGATTGCAGATAAGAAGATTAAGTATACCAAGAATGACAAGATTATGGCATTTTTGACGGTTGAAGATTTGGTAGGAAGTATTGAAGTAATTGTATTTCCAAAGGATTATGAGAAGAATGCGCATAAGCTGGTGGAGGATAATAAGGTCTTTATTCAGGGACGCGTGTCTGTTGAGGAAGATAGAGACGGTAAGCTGATATGTGAGCAGATAACATCATTTGATGAGATTGCAGCAAAGGTTTGGGTAAAATTTCCGAATATACAGGCATATACTGAATCAGAGAGTAAATTATTGGAAACAATAAAGGAGTCTGACGGTAAGGACAGTATCATTATCTATGTGGAGGAGACAAGACAAAAGAAATCTCTTCCACCAAACATGAATATCTGTGCAGATGAGACTACATTGAATAAGTTGTATGAAGCGTTTGGACAGGAAAATGTAAAGAAAACGTACTAAAGTTGTTTTTGCGTTAATTTTTTATCAATTTTCTGTTGTAATCTAAAAAAAAATAGATTAGAATATAGTATGTGAAAAAGTATAACTTATAATAAGAATTATAGATGAGATGCCAAGTGTTATAGCTTGGGATTGGAGGTAGTATCATGTCTAAGGAAATTAAGACAATTGGTGTATTAACAAGTGGTGGAGATGCACCAGGAATGAACGCAGCAATTCGTGCGGTTGTTAGAAAAGCGATTTCAAACGGAGTTAAGGTTAAGGGTATCAAGAAGGGATACTTAGGACTTTTGAATGAAGAGATTGTAGATATGGAGCGTAAGAGCGTTTCCGATATTATCCAGACAGGTGGTACTATTCTTGGTACAGCTCGTTGTCTTGAGTTCAAGGAGCCTGAGGTACAGGCAAGAGGTGCAGAGATTTGTAGAAAGCATGGTATTGATGGATTAGTAGTTATCGGTGGAGATGGTTCTTATCGTGGTGCGCAGGCACTTGCGAGAAATGGTATCAACACAGTTGGTATTCCTGGAACTATCGACCTTGATATTGCTTGTACAGAGTACACAATCGGTTTCGATACAGCGATTAATACAGCTATGGAAGCGATTGATAAGGTAAGAGATACATCATCTTCTCATGAGAGATGTTCTATTATCGAGGTTATGGGACGTGATGCAGGTTATATCGCATTATGGACTGGTGTAGCTAATGGAGCAGAGGATATCTTATTGCCTGAGAAGTATGATTATAATGAGCAGGCAATTATTAACAATATTATCGAGAACAGAAAGCGTGGTAAGACTCACCACATCATTATTAATGCTGAGGGTATCGGTCATTCAACCTCTATGGCTAAGAGAATCGAGGCTGCTACAGGTATTGAGACAAGAGCTACTATCCTTGGATATTTACAGCGTGGTGGTCATCCAACCTGTAAGGATAGATTCTATGCATCTATTATGGGTGCTTATGCGGCAGATATCTTATGTCAGGGTAAGTCTAACCGAGTTGTAGCTTATACACACGGTGAGTTCGTAGACTTCGATATCGAAGAGGCTTTAAGCATGAAGAAGTATATTAACGAGTACCAGTACGAGATTGGTAAGAGATTGTCACAGTAATTAATAAAGCGCCATCGTTTCGATGGCGCTTTATCGATATGAAAGGAAAACATATGATTACAAGTGCGACAAACGCAAAGGTAAAGAGATTAGTAGCGCTTAGTCAGAAGGCAAAGGTGCGAAGAGAAGAGGATGCTTTTATTGTAGAAGGTCCAAGGATGTTTGTGGAAGCTCCCACTGATTGGATTCGTGAAGTATATGTAGCAGAGTCCTTTTTGGCTAAGTGTGATTTCAGAGATAAATTAGAGCAGACAGGCTATGAGGTAGTGTCGGATGATGTATTTAAGAAGATTTCCGATACCAATACACCACAGGGCATCTTAAGTGTATTGAAGAGACCACACTATGAATTAGAGGAGCTTTTGACTAAGGAAGCACCATTTCTGATGCTGTTAGAGGATATTCAGGACCCTGGCAATCTGGGCACGATTCTAAGAACTGGCGAGGGGGCAGGGATTCACGGTGTGATTATGACCACAAAGACAGCAGATTTATTCAATCCTAAGGTGATTCGTTCTACCATGGGTTCTATTTATCGTATGCCTTATTATGTAACAGAGGATTTACTTTCTGTCATTGATGTGTTAAAACAAAAAGGAGTCGCAGTGTATGCGGCGCACTTAAAGGATAGTGTAGGCTATGATGAGCCTGATTACACTTTAGGCACAGCTTTCCTGATTGGTAATGAAGGAAACGGCTTGAAGGATGAGACTGCGAATGCGGCAACGCAATACATAAAGATTCCGATGGCAGGACAGGTGGAATCTTTGAATGCGGCAATTGCATCGGCAATTTTGATGTATCAGGCGGCGAATCAGAGAATGCATAAAGATATGGGAGGCAAGTAAATGAAAATAGGATTTATAGGACTTGGAAATATGGCAAATGCCATGATTAGCGGTATCTTGGGAAAGCAAATTTGCAAGGCTTCTGAGATGGTTGGTGCTGATAAGTCACAGGCAGCAGTTGAAGCAATGGCTGCAAAGCATGGCATGATTACTTATACAGATAATAAGAAGGTAGTAGAAGAGGCAGATGTTATTATTTTGGCAGTAAAGCCAATCTTTTTACCTGAGGTAATTGACGAGATTAAGTCTCTTGTTACAACAGATAAGCTTCTGATTTCCATCGTGGCAGGAAAGACTATTTCATGGATTGAAGAAGGCTTTGGTAAGGAGATAAAGCTGGTTCGTTGTATGCCAAATACACCTGCATTGGTAGGTGCAGGCTGTTCAGGTGTTTGTGTGAATGCCAATGTTAGTAAGGAAGATGAGGCGCTTGCATTAGAGATACTTGGAAGCTTTGGTACAGCTCATATAGTACCTGAGCATATGATGGATGCAGTGGTAGGTGTAAGCGGAAGCTCACCTGCGTACGTATTTATCTTTATTGAAGCTATGGCAGATGCAGCAGTGGCAGCAGGAATGCCAAGAAAGCTGGCATACGAGTTCGCTGCACAGGCAGTTATGGGAAGTGCAAAGCTTGTATTAGAGACAGGCACACATCCTGCTGAGCTTAAGGATATGGTATGTTCACCAGGCGGTACAACCATTGATGCGGTAAAGGTATTAGAAGAAAAAGGATTTAGAGCGGCTGTTATGGATGCTATGGCGGCATGCATAGAAAAGTCAAAAAATCTGTAAAATAAAAACTGAAAATTCCCTGAAAAGGCCTGTAGCTTGACAAGTTACAGGTCCTTTGTTATGATATTGAACTGTAACGAGTGTTAACAAAAATGTAACATTTGTTGCGGGAATGTATAATAATTGTAACAATAGTGGGTATACTATCATTAGATATTATACGAACAGGTATTATTTCTTAAGGGAGAAAACAATGAAGGAGAAAAACAGAATAGGGAAGCTTTTGGCGCTTATGTTGGGTGCTGTAGTATTTGTCAGTGCATTGGCACCGATGCAGGTACAGGCGCAGACCAGTACAGGCACAGCTAAGACAAGCAGTAGCAGCTTTGATGAGTCAAAGATTGTTATGGCTAAGGTTAAGCAGTATGTCAACATTCGTGAAGAGGCTACGCAGGATTCAGCGAAGCTGGGAGTTTTGTACAAGGATTGTGGGGGTACGATTCTGGAACAGAAGGACGGCTGGACCAAGATTGAGTCTGGTAGCGTAATTGGCTGGGTTGATAATCAGTATCTTTACTTTGGTAAAGAGGCAGCAGCTTTAGCTGAGGAAGCTATGAAGCCTACAGCAACGATTATGGCGAACAGAGTAAATGTTCGAGAAGAGCCGAATACAGACTCTCACATCTTTGGTAAATTATCAAAGGGAGAGAAGTATGAGGTAATTGAGGACGAGGTTGATGATGCTGACGAGGAGGGTAAGTGGATAAGCATATACTACGGAGAAGAAGTAGCATATGTATCGGAAGAGTATGTTGAGATAACGAATACCCTTGGTACAGCGGAGTCTATAGAAGAGATTAAGGCACGTGAGGAAGCAGAGGCAGCAGCAGCGGCAGCTGCATTAGAGGCAAAGAAAGCCGCTGAGAGACAGCTGATTATGGAGAATGCGAATGAGTTTATTGTTCTTGCTGCATTGATTCAGTGTGAAGCGGGTGGAGAACCTTACGAGGGTCAGGTAGCAGTAGGCGCGGTAGTAATGAATCGAGTGAAGAGTACTGCATATCCTAACACAATTAAAGAGGTTATTTACCAGAAAAAGCAGTTTTCGCCAGCAACATCAAGCAAGATGAATAACTTGATTTTGACAGGTAGCATTAAGCAGTCATGCCAACAGGCAGCATTAGAAGCGATGAGTGGAGTAACGAATGTTGGTGATGCTTTGAATTTTAGACGTGTTGGTACTAAGACAGGTATTGTAATCGGTAATCATGTATTTTGGTAATATAGAGAGTGTGTCATATGGCACACTCTTTTTGAATAATAGGAATGTGACTATTTATGCATATCGGATATTGCCCAAATTCTTGAAACGTAGTAGAATAAGGAGTATTATTTAAATATATCGGTATAAATATACAAGTATTCGAGGAGGCACATTATGGATTTAAGAGGACGTCATTTTCTGACATTGAAGGACTTTACACCTGAAGAGATTTTGTATTTGGTAGATTTGGCAGCAGAGTATAAGATGAAGAAGAAAAAGGGTATTATGCATGATACTTTGCGTGGCAAGAACGTTGCACTGATATTTGAAAAGACAAGTACCAGAACCAGATGTGCATTTGAAGTAGCTGCCCGTGATTTGGGACTCGGGGCTACATATCTTGACCCGTCAAGCTCACAGTTTGGTACGAAGGAAAGCGTAGCTGACAGTGCAAGAGTATTAGGAAGAATGTTTGAAGGAATTGAATATAGAGGCTTTGAGCAGGCTATCGTTGAGGAGCTTGCAGAGTATGCAGGTGTACCTGTATGGAATGGTTTGACTAATGAATATCATCCAACACAGATGCTTGCAGATGTATTAACGATTAAAGAGCATTTTGGTAGAATCAAGGGTATTAAGCTGGCATATATGGGAGATGCCCGTTATAACATGGGTAATTCACTTATGATTGTATGTGCGAAGCTTGGTATGCATTTTACAGCTTGTACCACAAAGGATTATTTCCCAGATGCTGAGCTTGTAAAGCTTTGTGAGCAGTATGCAGCAGAATCAGGTGGCTCTATCACATTAACTGAGGATGCTATGGCTGGTACAAAGGGCGCAGATGTTATCTATACAGATGTATGGGTATCTATGGGTGAGCCTGCAGACATATGGGAGGAGAGAATCAAAGCACTTTCACCATACAAGGTAACTATGGAATTAATGGAGAATGCAGGAGACCAGGCAGTATTCTTCCATTGCTTACCAGCATTCCATGATTTGAAGACTAAGGTAGGTAAAGAGCAGGGCGAGAAGTATGGCTTTACTGAGCTTGAAGTAACAGATGAGGTATTTGAGTCATGGCGTTCATTGGTATTTGAAGAAGCTGAGAATCGTATGCATACACTTAAGGCTGTTATGGCAGCTACTTTGGGAGCATAATGAATATTAAAAGAATTGATTATAAAGAGATTGATTCCACAAATCTTGAAGCTGCCCGCCTGGCAACAGGCGGAGCGGCGGAGGGAACTTTAGTAGTTGCAGATGCGCAGACTGCAGGACGTGGAAGAAGGGGCAGACAGTGGGAGTCGCCACAGGGTGCTGCTATTTATATGTCACTGATACTTAGACCTGAGGCTGAGCCAGAGAGAGTATCGGGACTTACACTGGTAATGGCACTGGCAGTAGTACAGGCTTTAGAGAAGCTTGGACTGAGCGGATGCCAGATTAAATGGCCCAATGATATTGTTATGAATCGTAAGAAGCTATGTGGAATCTTAACAGAGCTTCATATGGAAAACGGAAAAGTCAGTGATGTGATAATCGGTGTTGGGATTAATGTAAATCAGGAGTGCTTTATATCTGAGATAGCGTCGACTGCCACATCGATTTATGTAGAGACGGGAAGACGGATTGATAAAGATGTTCTGATAGATGCAGTTATTTCAGCCTTTGCGCAGAATTATAGTATTTACCAGAAGACATATGACATGACAAATCTGCGGGAGGATTATCATGCATTTCTTGCAAATCGTAATCATGAAGTCAGAGTATTAGATCCTAAGGGTGAATATGAAGGTATTGCTCTTGGGATTAATTTGCGTGGAGAATTGCTTGTTCGAAAACAAGATGATACAATAGAGGAAGTATATGCGGGTGAAGTATCTGTCAGGGGCATATACGGATATATATGATGAAAGAGGATTGATTATCAGAATGGAAGATACAAGTAAGCGTATTGTACTATGCGGTGCAAATGCATATGAGAAGAAATATTATTTCAATGAACAGTTTAAGGGGATTCCTCAGTCGATTCAGGAGGAGCTTCATGTAATCTGTGTTCTTTTTACAGAAGAGGTAGGCGGTGTATTTACCATTGTATTTGAAGAGGATGGAAGCGTCAGCTTTGATACAGAGTGCTATGAAGAGGATATTTTATACGATGAGATTAGCAGTGGACTTCTGGTGCATGAGATTAAGATGAAGAGACAGGAGCTTTTAGAGTCCTTAAGTCTTTATTACAGAGTATTTATTTTGCATGAGAAGTTGGATGATATTATTGAATAGTCAGGAGGCATGGGTATAGATGTTATTAGTTGTTGATGTTGGAAATACCAATATTACTTTTGGTGTCTATCAGAAGGAGAAGTTGTTAACTACTTTTAGAGTGACAACAAAGATGTCGAGAACTTCTGATGAATTTGGTGTATTGATAGCAGATTTGTTATATCGTAATCAGATTATAAAAGAGAAGATATCAGGTATTATTGTGGCAAGTGTTGTACCGAATGTGATGCATGCCTTGACAGGCGCATTAAGAAGATATATCCATGAGAATCTGATTATTGTTGGTCCTGGAGTAAAGACAGGGATTCGTATCGTGACAGAGAATCCAAGAGAAATCGGACCAGATAGAATTGTAGATGCAGTAGCGGCGTATGAGTTATATGGAGGTCCCGTGCTGGTGCTTGATTTTGGAACAGCAACAACCTATGACTTGATTACAGAAGATGGTTGCTTCACGGCAGGTATTACAGCTCCTGGTATTAGGATTTCAGCGAAAGCTCTTTGGGAGGATACCGCAAAGCTTCCAGAGATTGAGATTAAAAAGCCAGCATCTATTCTTGCGCAGGAGACAATTTCCAGTATGCAGGCAGGACTGGTATTTGGTCAGATAGGACAAACAGAATATATTATTAATCAGGTAAAGAAGGAATCAGGCTATGACAATCTGAAGGTAGTAGCAACCGGCGGATTGGGAAGAATCATTGCAGGTGAGACTGATACGATTCAGGAATACAACAGCTCACTTACTTTAGAAGGCTTACGTCTGATTTATGAGAAGAATTGTAAGAAATGAAATTAACGATTGGAAATGTAACATTAGATAACAATGTAATATTGGCGCCGATGGCAGGAGTAACAGACCTGCCATTTAGACTGTTATGCAAGGAACAGGGAGCAGGTCTTTTATGTATGGAGATGGTAAGTGCTAAGGCGGTGCATTATAACAATAAGAATACAGATGCGTTGATGGAGATTCATCCAGAGGAGATGCCTGTATCTTTGCAGCTATTTGGCTCAGAGCCTGATATTATGGCTGAGACAGCAAAGCGTATTGAGGAGAGACCATTTGCCTTTTTGGATGTTAATATGGGCTGTCCTGTGCCGAAGGTGGTAAATAACCGTGAGGGAAGTGCGCTGATGAAGGAGCCGAAGCTTGTAAGAGAGATTGTGACAGCTTTGGTGAAGGCGATTGATAAGCCTGTGACGGTGAAGATTCGTAAGGGCTTTGATGACGACCATGTGAATGCAGTGGAGATTGCCAAGATTATCGAGGATAGTGGTGCAGCAGCCATTGCGGTGCATGGAAGGACGAGAGAGCAATATTATTCAGGCAAGGCAGATTGGGACATTATTCGTCAGGTCAAGGAAGCGGTAAGTATTCCAGTCATTGGAAACGGTGATGTAACAGGAGCGTTAAGTGCCAAGCAGATGCTGGATGAGACAGGCTGTGATGGTATTATGGTTGGACGTGCGTGCCAGGGGAATCCTTGGATTTTCAGAGAGATTACACAGTATCTGGATACGGGGATTGTACCTGCAAGACCAAGCGCCGAAGAGGTTTGTGATGTGATTTTACGTCATGCGGCATTGCAGCTACAGTATAAGGGTGAGTATACGGCAGTCCGTGAGATGCGTAAGCATGTTTCGTGGTATACCACAGGCTATCCACATTCTGCAAAGCTTCGTCAGAAGGTCAATGAGATGGAGACCTATGAGGAGCTTGTGGCAGGGGTACGCAAGGCGTTTGCAAATATAACAGAGTAATGATAAGAGCGCTAGGGTTTCGGAGAGGAAACGCTAGCGTTATCTTATTGACATGACTTGGAAAAAAGGCTATAATATTGTAGCTTGTAGGGTATTTATGAGCATCAGGTAGTAAAAGAAATTTGATTTTATAATATAATGCAATTAGAAAGGGATGTGTCTCATGGAAGCAAAGAAGAATTTATTAACACGAGAAGGCCTCAAGAAGTATGAGGATGAATTACATGATTTGAAGGTTGTTAAGAGAAGAGAAGTTGCACAGAAGATTAAGGAAGCCAGAGAGCAGGGCGACTTATCAGAGAACGCTGAGTACGATGCAGCGAAGGACGAGCAGCGTGATATTGAGGCTCGTATTGAAGAGTTAGAGACAATTTTGAAGAATGTTGAAGTTGTTGGTATGGAAGAGGATGTTACAGGAGATAAGGTAACTTTTGGTCTTGTTGTTAAAGTTAAGGATAATGAGTTCGGCGATGAGATGGAGTTCAAGATTGTTGGTGCTACAGAGGCTAACAGTTTGAAGGGTAAGATTTCTAACGAGTCACCACTTGGAAGAGCATTGATTGGTGCTAAGAAGGGTGATGTTGTAACAGTAGAGGCACCTATTGGTGTAATTGAGTATACTATTTTGGATATTACAAAGCCTGAATAAGCTTTGATTGGACTGGTGATTGTGATTCGCAGTCACTTTTGAAAGGAGTTTTATTATGTCACAGGAACAGAACAACGGAAAGAACCAGGGTCAGGAACAGGATTTGAACCAGCTTTTGAAGGTTCGTAGAGAGAAGCTTGCTGCATTGCAGGAGGCAGGTAAGGATCCGTTCCAGATTACTAAATATGACCAGACACATCATACTATAGAAGCAAAGGAACAGTATCTTGCTCATGAGGAGAAGATTTTAGCAGGAAGACCTGAGCCAAATGTTGAGGGATTAGATGAGGCAGAGGCAAAGGAAGTACTTAATGCTGATTATAATGAGAGAAGAGCAATTATGGACGCAAGTCCGATTGAAGTATCAATTGCAGGTCGTATGATGTTTAAGCGTGTCATGGGAAAAGCTTCTTTCTGTAATATTCAGGATTTGAAGGGTAAGATTCAGGTATATGTAGCAAGAGATGCTATCGGTGAGGAAGCCTATGCTGATTTCAAGAAGTCAGATATTGGTGATATCTATGGTATCAAGGGCTATGTATTCAGAACTAAGACTGGTGAAATCTCTGTTCATGCAGTAGAGATGACCATGTTGACAAAGAGCTTACAGATTCTTCCTGAGAAGTTCCACGGATTGACAGATACAGATACACGTTATCGTCAGAGATACGTTGACCTTATTATGAATGATGAGAGCAGAGATGTCTTCATTAAGCGTTCTAAGATTATCCAGGAGATTCGTAAGTTCCTTGCAGAGCGTGACTTTATGGAAGTAGAGACTCCTATGCTGGTATCTAATGCAGGTGGTGCTGCTGCAAGACCATTCGATACACATTACAATGCACTTGATGAGGATGTTAAGCTTCGTATTTCTTTAGAGCTTTACTTAAAGAGATTAATCGTTGGCGGTTTAGAGCGTGTATATGAGATTGGACGAGTATTCCGTAACGAGGGTGTAGATACAAGACACAATCCTGAGTTTACATTGATGGAGTTATACCAGGCATACACAGACTATGAAGGTATGATGGAGTTAACAGAGTCTATGTTCAAGTACCTTGCTGAGAAGGTTTGTGGTACATCAAAGATTATGTACAATGGTATCGAGATTGATTTCGGTAAGCCATTTGAGCGTATTACTATGATTGACTGTATCAAGAAGTACACAGGTATTGATTTCGATACAGTAGAGACAGACGAAGAGGCTAAGGCTTTGGCGAAGGAACATCATGTTGAGTTCGAGACACGCCATACAAAGGGAGATATTGTTAATCTCTTCTTTGAAGAGTTCTGTGAGAAGAACTTAATTCAGCCTACATTCGTTATGGATCATCCACTTGCGATTTCTCCACTTACTAAGAAGAAGCCAAGCGATCCAACTAAGGTAGAGCGTTTCGAGTTATTTATCAATACATGGGAGATGTGTAACGCATACTCAGAGTTAAACGATCCTATCGACCAGAGAGAGCGTTTCGCAGCACAGGATGCAGCTTTCGCGGCTGGTGATGAGGAAGCGAACCACACAGATGAGGACTTCCTGAATGCACTTAGCATTGGTATGCCTCCAACAGGTGGTATTGGTTACGGTATCGATAGACTTGTTATGCTGTTAACAGATTCTCAGGCGATTAGGGATGTATTGCTCTTCCCAACGATGAAGAGTTTGGATAAATAAAAATATGATAAAATGGGCGTTTTCCAGTAATGGAAGACGCCTTTTTTGATGGTTTTTACTGCAAATTAAAATGCATTCCAATGAGGAAGAAATTTCATAAGAACATCTTTTTTAGTGCTAATTTGAATTACAATATTAGTACAAAAAGAAAGCATGTTGTATCGAGATTGTAAATTTGAAAAAAATATTTACTTTCTCGCTTTAAAACTATATAATTAAAGCGAGAAAGTAAACTGCAGAGGTGGGAACTATGACTAAAAAAGAAAAAATTGAAAATTTTATTGAAAAATATAATGGTTATCTTATTACTTCCTTGGTGTGTAATGAAGATATTTCCAAGACGTATCTTGCTAAATATATTAAAGAACATGGAATGGAGAAGGTTACCAGAGGGGTTTACATTACGGATGATGTGTGGCCAGATGAATTATTTATACTACAGCAAAGAAACAGTGCAATTATTTATTCAGGGGAAACAGCTCTTTATTTGCATGGTTTGACAGATAGGGAATATTCATCAATTTGTATCACAGTGCCACAAGGATATAATGCAAGTCACTTAAAGAATAATGATGTTACAGTTTCTGTGAGATATGTAAGACCAGATTCTTATAAAACTGGAATTTGTGAGATTCCATCCAGTAGCGGAAATATGGTTAAGGTTTATGATAAAGAGCGTTGTATTTGTGACTTGATTATGAATCGCAATAAGTACGAAGTACAGATATTTCAAACAGCTGTAAAAGAATATATGTCATCAAAGGATAAAAAGTTATCGCATTTGATGGTTTATGCGGACAAGATGGGAATTCGGGATGAAGTGATGAAGTATGTGGAGGTGTTAGTGTGATTAGTTCGTCAAAACAGTTAAAAGATAAAGTGAGAAATATTTCATGTGGAAACAGTAATAAAGCAACTATGTTAATTCGAAATTTTATGATGGAAAGGTTTTTAGAAAGAGTATCTATATCTTCGTATAGAGACAATTTTATACTTAAAGGCGGAATGCTGGAAGCTACGCTAGACAGGGTGCGTCAGCCAATCAAAATAGACATTTCTACAGATGATGTGATAACACCAAAAGCGGTAGAATATGATTATAAGTTAATGTTTGAGGATAGAACGATTTCAGTTCTTACATATAATAGAGAAACATTGCTCGCTGAGAAGATGCAGACAATAATAAATAGAGGTCTAGCGAATACCAGATTAAGAGATTTTTATGATATATATAGTATAATGAATTTCTATGGAGAGCAGATAGACCAGCAAGTTTTATATGAAGCATTCTCTGCTACATGTGAAAAGAGAAAAACTATTTTTGCTTCGAATGACATAGAAGAAGTATTACATATGATATCCAGTGATTTGCATATGGAAGAACTTTGGGTCCAGTTTCGAAAAAATAATTTTTATGTTGGAGACTTGGAGTGGAAAATTGTGATAGATTATGTAGAAAACGTGATGAAAAGCTTAAGCTAAATAATACAAATATCAGGGGGCTGTGAAAAATGAGAAATCATTTTTCACAGCCCCCTTCTTTCCGATCATAATCGGAAAGCCTTTTTTATCCTCCTAACATTAGTAAATCTGCCCAATATCTGCTTTCTTTTTTTGTCTGAGGTTACGCGTTTAACCTATTGTAAAATGTGGGTTGCGGAACTATACTGAACTCGTGATGGAGGAGGATGAAAAGATGGAAAATCAGAGAGTTCGAATAGTAGACATCGCAGAGGAGTTAGGGGTTAGTACGGCTACTGTATCCAATGTAATTCACGGAAAGACGAAGAAGATTTCGGATGAAACAGTAAAAAGAGTACAAAAGCTGTTAGAGGAAAAGCAATATATTCCGAGCATGGCAGGAATCCTGCTGGCGCAGAATGACTCAAGAATCATAGGTGTTGTAATAAATAATCACGAAAAATATGAAGGTCATGTACTCGAGGACCCATACATTGCTTCGGCACTGAATCACTTGTCGATAGAGATTGAGCAGGCAGGTTACTTCATGATGGTAAAGACGACGACCAAGCTGAATGATATTGTCAAGTTTGCGTCTATGTGGAACTTAGAGGGAATGGTTATTATCGGATTTTGTGAAGATGAATATGATGATTTGCGAAACCATATGCGAGTCCCGTTTGTAGTATATGATGGATATTTTGAAAATGAAGGTCGGATTTGCAATCTGATTATTGATAATTTTGATGGCGGATTGCAGGTTGGCAGGTATATGAAAGAGCTTGGTCATCAGAAGGCACTATATCTTTCAGACAATGCGATATGTGTGGATTTAGAACGTTATCAGGGGTTTTGTGAAGGCTTTGGCAAAGAGGGTACAGATATATGGATAATTCCGATGCAAAAGCAGGATAGATATCGCTTTTATGAAGAACGATTTGACCAAATATCCAGATATTCTGTAGCTTTTGCGGCATCTGATTATTATGCAATAGATTTCATGCAGTTTCTTATGGAACGGGGAATCCGAGTGCCAGAGGACATTTCTATTGCTGGATTTGATGACAATCCGATATGTGAGCAGGTGGTTCCAAGCCTGACATCCGTCCATCAGGACGGAAAGGAGCGGGCAAGGGAGGCAATAGCTATGTTAAAGGCTCTAAAGCAGAAAGAAGTAGTGGTGCTTCAAAAAAAATTATCAGTTGTGCTGGTAAAAAGAAACAGTACAGCAGAATATAACGGGGAGAAATAAATATATGAGAAAAGAAAAGAATACATTTTTAAAATCAGTTTGTAATATAGCAATTCCTGTCATGCTTCAATGTATGCTACAGTCATCCTTTAGCATGATAGACCAGATTATGATAGGACAATTAGGTAGTGAAAGCATTGCGGCAATTGGATTGGCAGGAAAGTTTTTTTCCATTTTCTCGGTGCTGGTATCAGCGATTGCGACGGTAGCAGGTATTATGATTGCGCAGTATATGGGAAAACAGGATAATAAGGGAGTAGATAGGAGCTTTTCTGTAAATACAGTTGTGGCATTGATTTTGGCAGTGATTTTTACATTATTATGCAGCCTGTTTCCTGAAAGTATAATGAGGATTTATTCAAAAGATGCGGGAACCTGTCAGGTGGCAGCTGTTTATTTGAGAATTTTAGCAGTAACCTTTATTCCAGTGGCATTAGCAACCTTACTGTCTACTATGCTTCGTTGCATGGAAAAGGCATCACTACCTCTATATGCAAGCATTGCGGCGGCTGTTGTGAACACGGTTTTAAACTACATACTTATTTTTGGGAAATTAGGTTACGAGGCGATGGGAGTAGAAGGAGCAGCGATTGCAACTGCTATTTCCCAGATAGTCAATCTGGCAATTATGCTAATTGCGTTTATTTACTTATGTAGAGCAAAGAATAGAGCTTTTACATTCTCCTTAAAGCTTGGTAAGGCAGGATATGGTCAGTTTTTTGTAATGCTGCTTCCGATTTTGATTAATGAATTCCTGTGGAGCCTTGGAGAAAATGTATACGCATCTATATATGGACATATGGGAACACAGGCCTGTGCTGCAATGACATTAACGAATCCGATTCAAGGTCTGATGATTGGCGCATTAAGTGGACTTTCTCAGGCAGCAGGAATTTTGATAGGAAAGTCATTAGGTAAAGAAGAATATGAGGAAGCATACCAGAATGCAAAGAAGCTTGTAAAATATGGTCTTTTAGGTTCCCTTTGCTTATCGGTTTGCCTAATAGCCTTGCGCTATGCCTATGTTGATATCTATGTAGTAGAGGATACCGTGAAAGAAATGGCGGCGAATGTTCTGATTGCTTTTGCAGTTATTTCGCCTGTAAAGGTGTTAAATATGATACTTGCAGGTGGAGTTATTCGAAGCGGAGGAAAGACCAAGCTTGTAATGTGGATAGATATGATTGGAACATGGGGATTAGGAGTACCGTTAGGTCTGCTTTCAGCCTTTGTGTTTGAATTGCCAATATATTACGTTTATTTTATTCTGTCTTTAGAGGAAGCAGTAAGACTGTTAATTGCAGTGATTGTATTTAAAAAGAGAATATGGATGCAGAGTCTCAATGCATAAGAGAGCCTCTACTTGATGAAACATTCTTTGTGAATTCAGAATATATACTTCAAAACATAATTGTGCTAAAATATAATAAATAGTCGGAAAATAAACGACGCATACAAATAGATATTTAAGCATGGTTATGGAAAGGAGAGAGCAGTATGTATAAGATTATTACAATGGAACGAGAGTTTGCAAGTGGTGGTAATGAAATCGGTAAACGTGTAGCTAAGAAGCTGGGGATTGCCTTGTATGACAGAAGCCTTCTGGTAGAAGTAGCAAAAAGGCTTGAAATTCCTGCAATCTATGTGGAGCAGCTTGAAGAGACAGCACCTGGAAGCAGCATTTTCAATCTTTCTCAGACAGTACTTGGCGGAAGTCAGAAGGGAAAGACCAATCTTTCATTGGCAGAGAGAATCTTTCTCGAAGAGAAAAAGATTATAGAAGAGATTGTGGAAAAGCAGGATTGTGTTATCGTTGGAAGATGTGCATCTTATATTTTGCGAGACAGACCTGACTGCTTAAAGGTATTTGTGCGTGCGGACAAGCAGTATCGTTTAAATCGTGCGATTGAAACAGAGAAAATTGCAAAAGATGATGCTGATTATTTCCTGCGTAAGGCTGATAAGAGACGTAGTGATTTCTATAACACACATACAGGCTGGAAATGGGGCGATATTGAGCACTTTGATATATGTCTGGATAGTGGTAGTTTGGGATTGGATTGTTGTGTAGATGTACTTGCGGGAATGATGAAGAAGTAAATCGATGAGATAAAAAGCTCGTATTTTATGAAACATAAAATACGAGCTTTTTGTAAATTGAACTTTACAAAAAAAGCCTATTTTTTTAAAAAATCAAGTTTTCAACAGCGCAAAATGACTAAAAAAACGAAAAATGCAACTTGCAGTTGCGAAAAAAGAGGAGTAAAGTTGCTTGAAAGGGTATATGTGTGTTGTTATAATTAATTACATAATACAGTAGTATATTGTAAATGAAGGAGAGCGCATATGACAATCGGACAGAAAATCATACAGTTAAGAAATGCCGCTGACATTTCTCAGGAGCAGCTGGCAGAGACACTTGGTGTTTCCAGACAGTCCATTTCTAAGTGGGAGATGGATCAGGCACTTCCGCAGATTGATAAGGTGTTACAGCTTGCAGAGATTTTTAGTGTATCAACAGATGAACTTTTACTGGATAAGATAGAGATTAACCGTACATCGGCGAATGAACCGAGAGTGAATAAGTACTTTGGCACAGATGGCTTCCGTGGAGAGGCAAATGTTACTCTGACCTCTATGCAGGCGTATCGTGTAGGAAGATTCCTTGGCTGGTATTATTCTTCTAAGCTTTCAGGCTGTACAAAGCCAGGCTACCGTCCGCGTATTGTCATAGGTAAGGATACTAGACGTTCCAGCTATATGTTAGAGTACTCTATCGTTGCAGGTATTACAGCCAGTGGTGCAGATGCTTATATGCTTCATGTTATTACTACCCCAGGTGTTTCCTATGTAACCCGTAAGGATGAGTTTGACTGTGGTATCATGATTACAGCATCTCACAATCCTTATTACGATAACGGTATTAAGGTAATCAATGCATACGGTGAGAAGCTGGATGACGAGACAACTGCCCTGATTGAGGCATATATTGATGGCGATTTGAAGACACTTGGTGTTACGGGAGATGATTTACCGTTAGCTCAGAAGTCTAAGATTGGCTGCATCCATGATTACTCAGCAGGAAGAAACCGCTATATCGGATATTTGATTTCTTTGGCTTCTAATTCCTATAAGAATTTGAGAATTGGTCTTGATTGTGCAAATGGTGCTTCATGGAATATTGCGGGAGCGGTATTCAGTGCGCTTGGTGCTCAGATTTATGTGATTGGTGATGAGCCTGATGGACTGAACTGCAATGAGGGCTGCGGTTCTACTCATATTGAACCATTGAAGAAGCTTGTAAAAGAGAAGCATCTAGACCTTGGCTTTGCTTTTGATGGTGATGCAGACCGTTGTATCGCTGTAGATGAGAATGGTAATGAGGTAGACGGTGATGCTATGATTTACATTCTCGGTAAGAGATTGAAGATGAGAGGTACATTGGAGGATAACACAGTAGTAACTACGATTATGTCCAACAGTGGCTTTGTTGCAAGTCTTGAGGAGATAGGTATCAAATGCGTTCAGACGAAGGTTGGTGACCGTTTTGTTTATGAGTGCATGCAGAATAATAACTATGCTATCGGTGGTGAGCAGTCAGGCCATATTATTATGAGAAAGTATGCAACTACTGGAGACGGTATTTTAACAGCGATTATGCTTGCAGAGGAGATTTGCGATTCTAAGACCTCTTTGGCAAAGCTTGCCGAGCCGATTAAGCTTTATCCTCAGTATTTACAGAATGTAAGAGTTAAGGATAAGGCAGCAGTATTGGCAGATGCGAATGTATTGAAGGCAAAGGATGAGGTAGAGAAGCTCATTAATAAGAAGGGTAGAGCACTTCTTAGACAGAGTGGTACAGAGCCAGTGATTCGCGTTATGGTAGAAAGTGAAACACAGGAAAAGTGTATGGAATATGTAGAAATGATAGTGAAAGCGATTGTGGAAGGAGGACATTGCGTTGAATAAGTTAGTAAAGACAAAGGAGCTTTATGCGTCACAGCCTGAGTATCTTGTGGCATTGTTTGAAGAGAGTGAGTATCCATGGGAAATGCTTCCAAAGATTAAGGGCTATATTTTAGATTTGATTGAAAAGGGAATACCTGGCTATACTTTGATTGCAGACGGTGTATTGGTAGGTGAGAATGTAAAGATTTATCCTACTGCTACGATTGAGGCACCTGCCATTATTGGTTCTAATACAGAGGTGCGTCCTGGTGCATTTATTCGTGGTAGTGTAATTACAGGAGAGGGCTGCGTGATTGGTAATTCCTCTGAGTTGAAGAATTGCGTATTACTGGATAAGGTACAGATTCCTCATTATAACTATGTTGGTGATTCTGTATTAGGTAACAAGGCGCATACGGGTGCTGGTACTATCTGCTCTAATTTAAAGTCTGATGGTAAGCCAGTAGTAATTCACGGTGATGAGGATTATGAGACAGGACTTAGAAAGATTGGCGGTATTTTAGCAGATGGTGCAGATGTTGGATGTGGCTCTGTTATTAATCCAGGTACAGTGATTGGTAAGAATACTTCTGTATATCCGTTAACTGCACTTCGCGGTGTATATCCTGCAAACTGCATTGTGAAGGATGCCAAGACAGTAGTAGAGAGAGTATAATAATACTTGAGAACAAAAGAAAATTTTAAAATACAAGGAGAAAAAATTCCTCTGCCTGCATAAGCGGGCAGGCATTTTTCTTCGAAAAACAAGGAGGAATTAATATGAATTTTATTAAGGTAAACAATTACGATGAGCTTAGCTGCAAGGCAGCTGCAATGATTTGTGCACAGGTAGTATTAAAGCCTAATAGTGTATTGGGCTTGGCAACAGGTTCTTCACCACTTGGAACATATGAGAAGATTGTAGAGAAGTGTGCAAAGGGCGAGGTTGATTTTTCTAAGGTTTCATCTATTAACTTGGATGAGTATGTTGGCTTGGATGGAAGCAATGACCAGAGCTATCGTTACTTTATGAACACGAACCTTTTTACAAAGATTAATATTGATATTACTAAGACTAACGTTCCTAACGGCTGTGCAGCAGACCTTCAGAAGGAATGTGAAGCATATGATGCATTGATTCAGCAGTCAGGTGGTATTGACCTTCAGTTACTTGGTATTGGTCTTGATGGACATATCGGTTTCAACGAGCCTGATACTTATTTTGAGAAGGCTACTCATGTAGTAGAGCTTGACCCTTCAACAATCGAAGCAAATGCACGTTTCTTTGCATCTGAAGCAGATGTGCCAAGAAAGGCAGTTACAATGGGTATGGGCGGTATTATGAGTGCTAAGAAGGTACTTTTAATTGCGAATGGTAAGAATAAGAAGGATATCGTGGAGAAGGCATTCTTTGGTCCTATTACTCCAGAGGTTCCAGCTTCTATCTTACAGCTTCACCCTGATTTAACAGTAATTTATAGTGAGAACTAAAATAGAATAAAATTTTACCAACGAAGAGGTTGGCTTGAGAGGGCTCAAGTCAACCTCTTTGTGCGAATAAGGAGAGAATAATTATGTGTGGAATTATAGGTTTTTGTGGTTATTTGGATGCAAAGCAGGAGTTGATTAAGGGACTGGCAGAGCTGGAATATCGCGGCTATGATAGTGCAGGAATTGCCTGTTTTACAGAGCGTGGCATCGAAGTAGTGAAGTCTGTAGGCAAGGTAGCAGGACTTGAGAATAAGTTACCGTCAAGAATGGAGTCTGGCTGTGGTATCGGTCATACCAGATGGGCAACACATGGCGGTGTGTCGGAGGTAAATGCACATCCTCACCAGTGTGGTAATGTGACCTTGATTCATAATGGAATTATTGAGAATTATCATGAGTTAGCAAAGGAACTGGAGGAAACAGGTAGAGTGCCGTCATCTCAGACGGATACAGAGATTGCGGCTATGCTGTTGGATTCTTTATATCATGGAGATGCTTTAGCGGCATTGCGTGGAGCGGTGGACAGACTGGAAGGTGCGTATGCTTTCTGTATTATGTTTGCAGACCAAAAGGATGTTATTTATTGCATTCGTAAGGGAAGCCCGTTGGTATGCTGCTCTTCTGAGGAAGGCTCTGTAGTGGCTTCAGATATGGTTGCATTGCTTCGTTATTCCAAGGAATATTTTGTGCTTCCTGAGTATCAGGTAGCCAAGGTTACGAAAAATACCATTACAGTAATGGAGCTGGATGGTACTGTGGTGAGTCCTGTCATGTTAAGTATTCATTGGGATATGTCAGCAGCTCAGAAAAATGGTTTTAAGCATTATATGTTGAAAGAAATTCATGAACAGCCAGAAGCAATTCGTAGAACACTTGCTCCACGAATGAAGAAGGGCGAGCAGCTTCTGCCTGATTTTTCTGAGGATGGAATTTCGGATGAGTTATTTTGGGATACAAATCGTGTTGTTATCACGGCATGTGGTACAGCAATGCACGCTGGAATGATGGGAAGGATTCTAATGGAAAGACTGCTGCGTATTCCCGTAAGTGTAGAGGTTGCTTCAGAGTTTCGCTATGAGGACCCGATTTTGGATGAGAAATCATTGGTAATATTGGTTTCTCAGTCTGGAGAGACAGCAGATACGCTGGCTGCATTGCGTCTTGCAAAGGAGAAAGGAGCAAAGACGCTTTCGATTGTCAATGTAAAAGGCTCGTCCATTGCCAGAGAATCGGATTATGTTTTGTATACCCATGCGGGACCCGAAATAGCAGTAGCTAGTACAAAGGCATATACTGCGCAGTTGACTGCATTTTATTTATTGGCATTTCGCTTCGCCTACGTGGCTGGTAAATTAAGTGCCCAAGAGGTGTCCGAATATATGAAGGGACTGGATGGCGTTGGAGAATTGATGGAGAAGGTGTTAGAGCAAAAGGATAAGATGAAAGAACTCAGTAAACGTCTGACACCTGCACAGGACTTGTTCTTTATTGGAAGAAGTCTGGACTATGCATTGTCCTGTGAGGGTTCCATTAAGCTGAAGGAGATTACCTATATTCATTCAGAAGCCTATGCGGCAGGAGAGTTAAAGCATGGTACATTATCTTTAATCACAGGCGGAGTACCTGTAATCGCGCTTGCTACTCAGGCGGATGTATTTGCAAAGATGATTTCTAATGTGAAGGAAGTACGTGCGAGGGGCGCTATGGTAATTCTGATTACGAAGGAAGGAAATACTGCCGCAATTGAGAATGGTATCTGTGATGAACATTTGGTAGTTCCTGCAAGTGATGATATATTTGCGCCGTTTACGGCTGCGATTATTTTACAGTTGCTGGCATATTACACATCTTCCTACAGAGGATTGGATGTGGACCAGCCTAGAAATCTTGCAAAGTCTGTTACAGTGGAGTAGTGAAAAAGCTAGAGGACATTATTCTAAGGAATGCTAGAATAATGTCCTTTATTTGCTAGTGGGACATGTGTGGAAACTGTGATGAAAAGCGAGTGTTATAATAGCTGAAAATAAAAGGTTTTTGAGAAACCAAGCAATATATGACACAAAAAACAAAGAAAATGGCACGATTGTTAGAAAATTAACAAATTGCACAAAAATTATAAATACAAATAGGATACATTTCACGAAAAGAGCTAGAACACTCAAAAAGATATTGAATTCTCCTATGTAAATCATTTATGTTAATATTCAAGGGGATATTTATTTAATAGTCACACTAATTTGCGCGCAAAAAATTATGTCAGTGTATGTTAAATAATTGACGAGATAATGATGAAAAAGGTGTAAAAGGGAGGGAAGGTGAAAAATAGGAGGTAATAAGACTTATGAGGAAACACAAACTAAAAAATTTGTTGTTGGCAGCCGTAGTTGCAGTAACAACCATATTTAGCTCTGTACAACCTATGTCTGGTAATATGGCAACGGTTGAGGCGGCAGTAAGTTATCCGAAGCAGGCAGTTAATTTCACTGCATATACTACGGATAAGAATCTTGCGGAGTCAGGTTCATCAATTATCGGGCTGACAGCGGCAGGAACGACAGCAGAAAACTGGGAAATCGTATACGTTTCAGATGGCGTCTATAATATTGTCAGCATGAATGATGGCAAATATTTGACAGCAGCTTCAGATGGTACTGTATCGGCGGCATCGTACTCAGGTAATTCACCACAACGCTGGCAGATTACAGGGGTAAAGAAGGATTATGATGGATATTATTTGTATTATAAGCTTACAAATGTATATACAGGTACAGCATTAACCTATTATCAGGGTTCGAATGCGGTAGGCGTTGCTTCTTATACAGGTGATGGTGCACAGCTTTGGAAGCTGAATCTGTATGGACAGCAGGGATTTTCTGCAAACTGTGTAACTTCATCAGGTGAGAAGGCAGCCAATATTGGTGGAGTATTGGGTAAGACAGTATATGCATCAGACGCAAGTACATTAGCTGGTTATCTTGATTCTACATCACCACTTACAATCGTTGTGAGCGGAACGATTGATATGAAGAGTTATTCCAATACTCGTATCCGTGATTATAAGACAATCATAGGTGCTTACAGCGGTGGTACAATTCAGGATTGTCAGTTGAGAACCAATGATGCTTATGGCGCAACAAATGATAGCCCATCGGATAATATTGTTTTCCGTAATATCAATTTTAAGGCAGTAAATGTAGAGGATAGAATCCTTATCAATGTTTGGTCTTCACGCCAGATTTGGATTGATCATTGTTCCTTTACAAGCAGCTTAAATCGTAATAAAGATGAGGTAGGTAAGTTTATCTGGATTAACACTCCTTATGATAATTATTACGATGCAAAGGATATTAATAGAAGTCCTGACTATGTAACGATTTCATACTGTACGTTTAAGAATCGTTATTGGACTGTAGCTTATGGTACACAGAACAGTGAGACAACAAGATGTCGTACATCGCTTATGTACAATACATGGGATCAGAATGTTCGTCGTTGTCCTCAGATAGGAAATGGCTCAGGACATATTTATAATAACTATTTTGTGGGAACAGATTCAGGTATTCCTGATGGCTGCGCACAGATTATCGGTGGCGATGGTTCGACAATGGTAAGTGAGAACTGCCGTTTCCAGTCATATTATGGTTATGAAATTGTGGGCGATAGCAATTACAGGGATTCGAATTCCTATACAGCAAAGAGTAGTTCTTCTACACCATCAAAGTTGAATTATTCTCCAAAATATTCAACAACAAGCTGGGCACCAAGCTCAAATTACGGATATTCACTCCTTTCAGGTTATCTTTCAAATGGAATTGATACCAAGGGCTTCTGTACAACCTATGCAGGTGCTAAGACAAGTTCTGGCTACTTTAAGTACATTACAGACAGTGATATGTCAGGCTGGGTAGTTACAAAATATGCATCGCCATTCGTATCTAACAGCTTTTCATCAGCATTTACATCAAGCAGTAGTTCATCGGGCTCTTCAAGCTCATCAAGTAGCTCGACATCAAGCAGCTACGCAACCTTTGTAGACGGTACAGCAGTTATGATTAAGAATGCAAATAGTGGTCTTTATATGGAGGTAGAAGGCGGCGTTGCAGCGAATAATACCAACGTGCAGCAGTGGGGGGCAAGTGGTTCAGCATCACATAACACATGGAGACTATTCTCAGCAGGTGATGGCTATTACTACATTGTATCAGCTTTGGGTGATACAGCGACATATGTGCTGGATGTTGAAGGAAGAAAGAATACGAATGGAGCAAATATGGATATCTACACCTATAATGGTGGAACCAATCAGCAGTTCAAATTTGTAAAGAACTCAGATGGTTCTTACAAGATTCTTACACGTGTCAGCGGAGATTCTAAGGGTGTAGAGATTGTCAATGCTTATACAACCAGTGGTGCAAATGTACAGCAGTGGGAAACAAACGGACATGCCTGCCAGAATTGGATACTTGAGGAAGTATATGATCTAGGTGTATCCATGAGCACGGATAAGGTATATACGTTTAAAAATGTAAATAGCGGTCAGCTGATGGAGATTCAAGGTGGTTCCATGGCAGATGGAACCAATGTACAGCAGTGGGGAGATGGCGGCTATGATACACAGAAGTGGTATTTAAAATCATTTGGAAGTGGAAATTATTATTATATTCGCTCACAGCAGGATGGCACTTATGTGTTGCGTGCAGAGAGTACTTCCAACGGTGGAAATATTGCAATCAGACCATACTCTACAAAGGACAGTGCTATGTTGTTCAAGTTCTGCAAGAACTTAGATGGTACATACACGATTAAGACAAGAGCCTCTATGGAGGATTGTGTGGTAGAGATTGCGAATGCAAGTACTTCAAGCGGTGCGAATGTACAGCAGTGGGAGATGAATGGACATGCTTGTCAGGACTGGTATGTAAATGAGACTACAGCGTCAGCAAACACAAGCAGTTCAAGCAGTACAGCTTCAAGTACAGATACTACTTATAACGGAACCTACTATATTAAGTCGGTTTCTAGTGGCCTTTATCTTGATGTATATAATGGGCTTTCTGACAATGGAACCAATATACAGCAGTGGTATTATAATGGATATGACGCACAGAAATTCCAGATAAAGGGTGTAGGTGATGGATACTATGCAATTCTTACAGGTGCTTCAGGCTATAAGAGCTGTTTAGATGTTTATAACGGCAGTGCAGCTGATGGAGCAAATATTAACCAGTGGGAGTACTGGGGAGGAGACATGCAGTTGTTCAAGATTGTGGATAATGGCGATGGAACAGTATCCTTCCTGACTAAGGTTTCAGGAAATGCTTCTTCTCTTGACGTATACGGATGGAGTAGCGAAGCTGGTGGAAATATTGCTCAGTGGACCTATTCTGGCGGAAATAACCAGAGATTTGTTCTAGAGGCTTCATAGAAGATAATAATAAAACAGATTTACCCCGCAGATGTATTGCATCTGCGGGGTTATTTTATCTCAAAACTGACCCTTAAAAAATAAGTGAAATTATGCATTTATAAAAGGTCACTTTAGTAATATACTGATATCCATATTGAAGGAAAGACAGTACGGAGGAGTGTAAAATGAAAAAGTATACAACCAAAAATTTAGTAACAGATGCTTTATTTATTGCATTAACCCTTGTGGCAACGATGTTTATTAACATCAGATTACCATTAGTTGGAAATGGAGGATTAATTCACTTAGGAAACGTTCCACTTTTTCTGGCGGCAATTATTTTTGGAAAGAGAACAGGTGCGCTTGCTGGTGCATTCGGAATGGGGCTGTTTGATTTGATTTCAGGCTGGACAGCATGGGCGCCTTTTACCTTTGTGATAGTAGGAGCGATGGGGTTCGTTACAGGTCTCATTGCAGACAAGCTAAAGGCAAAACCAGTTATTACATATTCAGTAGCTATGTTTACGGCATTGATAATTAAAGTAGTTGGTTACTATTTTGCAGAAGTATGCCTATACCAGAACTGGGTTGCACCTTTAGGTTCGATACCTGGCAATGTGACACAGGTTGTGGTTGCCGCAATCATTGTACTTCCGATTGCAGATAGATTAAAGAAGCTTGCTAAGAAATATTAGTAGGAGGAAAATTGCTATGTATAAGATTATGACGGCAGGTCCTACGCAGGTCAGAGAAAATGTGCGTATGGCAAGAAGTTTGGAAACGACCAATCCTGATTTGGATGTGGATTTCTGTGAGTTTTATAAGGAAACCTGTGATATGCTGCAGGAAATGCTCCACTCAACAGGTACAGCTTATATATTAGGCGGCGAGGGAATCTTGGGATTAGAGGCAGCGTGTGCTTCACTTACGGAGCCTGGAGACAGAGTTTTAGTACTGGATAACGGAATCTTCGGTAAGGGCTTTGCTGACTTTGTAACAATGTACGGTGGTGAGGCAGTGCTTTTCACCTCTGACTATCAATGCCCGATTAACCCTGATGACTTAAGAGCATTTTTGGAAAAGGATTCAGACTTTAAATATGCAACTGTAGTACATTGTGATACACCAAGCGGTGTACTGAATGATATTTCTAAGCTTTGTCCATTGTTAGCAGAGTATGGAATCTTGTCCGTTGTGGATTCTGTAGCAGGTATGTTTGGTGAGTATGTGAATGTGGATGAAAGTCAGATTGATATACTATGTGGCGGTTCTCAGAAGGCACTTTCAGCACCTCCAGGATTGACGATGTTGTGGGTAAGCGATAAGGCAATGAAGGCAATGGAAGACAGAAAGACACCAATTGCATCGTTCTATGCAAATATTCTGACCTTCCGCAATTATTATATAGATAAGTGGTTCCCATACACGATGCCAATCAGTGATATCAATGGCTTACATGTAGCACTGGTAAACGTAAAGGCAGATAAGGATATGCTGGAGCGCCATGCAAGGATTGCCAAGGCGACAAGGCAGGCGGTGCAGAATGCAGGCTTAAAGCTATACCTGCGAGATGGCTATTCTAATACGGTTACGGTTATCGAAGTGCCACAGGGAACAACTGCCGACCAGATTCTTGCCACAATGTGTGATAAATATAATATCATGATTTCAGGCTGCTTTGACGTGTTGGCAGGAAAGGTAATCCGTATCGGACATATGGGAGAGAATGCCAATGTGGAGGATATGCTTCTGACATTAGATGCAATGGATAAGACCTTTGCAGAGCTGGGAGTAAAGTTGGCATGTAGTATGAAAGAAGAATTTAGAAAATTAGTATAAAGTAGTGAAAAAAAGGTAGGTACATATAAAAGTGTATCTACTTTTTTGTTGCTGCTATAGGAAATGCCTATAACACCCTAGAGTCTATAGGTATTATACAGGGAACAAAAAGCATGCTATTATCATATCATACCAAACAGGTAGGAAAAGTAGTGATAAGAGGAAGTGAGAAACTTTGGATTTTGAATTTATATATGAGAATATTCCTCTCTATATGGAAGCGGCAAAGCTGACAATCAGCATAGCAGCATGGGGAATTCTTGGTTCCATCATAATTGGTTTACTGTGTAGCATGATAAAGGAATTAAGGATACCGGTTTTGAGAAATATAGTTCAGTTCTATATCGAATTATCAAGGAATACACCGCTTTTGATTCAATTGTTCTTTTTGTATTTTGGATTACCTAAGGTCGGAATATTGCTAAGCTCAGAGGCTTGTGCAATTACCGGATTAACATTCTTAGGTGGAAGCTATATGGCGGAAGCGTTTAGAGCAGGAATTGATAATGTAGCGCAAAGTCAGAGGGAATCCTCATACAGCCTGGGAATGACAAGACAGCAGACTTTCATACATATCATTCTTCCGCAGGCAGTTGCAACAGCGATGCCGGCATTTATCGCGAATGTAATTTTCCTGATAAAGGAAACATCGGTATTCAGTGTAGTGGCTTTGGCAGACCTGATGTATGTTGCTAAGGATTTGATAGGTATTTCCTATAAGACGGATGAAGCATTACTTATGTTGGTTGTAGCTTACTTGGTTATTTTATTACCAATATCAGTGATTGGTTCGTGGATAGAAAGGAGAGTGCGATATGCAGGATTCGGGAATAGAAGTGCTGTTTCAGGGGATTAACGCCTGGCGATTATGGCAGGGAATGTTTGTTTCTCTGAAATTAGCAGCAATATCAATGGCTTTATCCATTCTCTTGGGAATTATCATGGGAATGATAATGACAAGCAAGAATTGGCTGGTAAAAGCAATATGTAGACTCTACCTTGAAACCGTTCGTATTATGCCACAGCTGGTGCTTCTCTTTCTGGTATATTTCGGAGCAGCAAAGCATCTGGGAATTGATATATCAGGAGAGTTATCGGCAGTCATTGTTTTTACCTTTTGGGGTACGGCAGAGATGGGAGATATTGTAAGAGGCGCATTAGAATCCATTCCAAAGCACCAGTATGAAAGCTCTTACGGGCTTGGAATGAAGAGGGGGCAGACATTTGTATACATCATTCTACCACAGACGATACGAAGCTTAATTCCAGCTGCAATCAATCTGCTGACAAGAATGATAAAGACTACATCTCTGGTAGTACTAATTGGAGTAGTAGAGGTTGTAAAGGTTGGTAAACAGATTATTGACGCATCCAGATTTGAAATACCTACAGCTGCACTTTGGATATATGGAGCAATCTTTATGATGTATTTTGTGGTTTGCTTTCCAATTTCAAAGCTATCAGCGGTATTGGAAAAGCGTTTGCAGGTATAAAGGAGGAAAACGATATGAGTGAATATGTGTTACAGGTAGAGCACCTGTCAAAATCCTTTGAAAAGGGTAAGGCAGTATTACAAGACGTTTCCTTTTCCGTAAAGAAAGGCGAAGTGGTAGTTATTGTAGGGCCATCAGGCTGTGGAAAGAGTACATTTCTACGATGTTTAAATATGTTGGAACCGATTGATGAAGGAAATATTTATCTAAATGGCACGGTTATTAATAGGAAGGATAAGAATGTCTCAAAGATTAGAGAAAAGATAGGAATGGTATTCCAAAGCTATGATTTGTTTCCGCATATGACCATTTGGAAGAATATCCTGCTTGCGCCTAAGCTTGTTCAAAAAAGAGATAAGCAGGAGACGCAGGCACAGGCAGAGCAGCTTTTAAAGAGAGTTGGCTTATGGGAAAAGAAGGATGCTTTTCCAAGACAATTATCAGGAGGACAGAAGCAGAGAGTTGCAATAGTAAGAGCTCTCTTGATGAACCCAGAGGTTCTGCTGCTGGATGAGATTACGGCATCTTTGGACCCTGAGATGGTGCGTGAAGTCCTACAGGTAGTGCTGGAGCTGGCTAAGGAAGGAAGAACCATGGTAATCGTGACACATGAGATGGAGTTTGCAAGAGCTGTTGCAGACAGAGTGATTTTCATGGATCAGGGAGCAATCGTTGAGGAAGAGAAGCCGGGAGAGTTCTTTAGATATCCTAAGACAGAAAGAGCAAAGAAGTTTTTAAATACATTTCATTTTGAAGCATTAGAAATATAACAAGTTGATTCGCAGCATAGCTGCATCATATATGAGAAAACAGGAGGAATTTATTATGAAAAAGAAAATTTTAGGAGTAGTTTTAGCAGCAACATTATTAATCGGAGCATTGACAGGATGCGGTGCAAGTGACAAGACAGCGTCAGCAGCATCAGATGCAGGAAGTACAACACAGGCAAGAACTTTGGAAGAAATTCAGGCTGATGGTACAGTAAAGATCGGTGTATTCAGTGACAAGAACCCATTTGGTTATGTGGATTCTAATGGTGAGGTACAGGGTTATGATGTTTATTTTGCAAAGAGAATTGCAAAGGATTTGTTAGGAAGTGAAGACAAGGTTGAGTTTGTATTCGTAGAAGCAGCCAATCGTGTAGAGTATCTGGAGTCAGGAAAGGTAGATATTATTCTTGCCAACTTCACAGTGACAGAAGAGAGAGCACAAAAGGTTGATTTCGCACTTCCATACATGAAGGTAGCTTTAGGTGTTGTTTCACCAGATGCAGCATTAATCACAGACGTAGCACAGTTAGATGGTAAAACATTAATCGTTGTAAAGGGAACAACAGCAGAAACTTATTTTACAGAGAACCATCCTAATGTTAACTTATTAAAGTTTGATGAGTATCAGGAGGCTTATGATGCATTAGCTGATGGAAGAGGCGATGCTTTCTCAACAGATAACACTGAGGTATTAGCATGGGCATTGCAGAACGAGGGCTTTAGTGTAGGTATTGAATCTATCGGTAATCTTGATTCTATTGCACCTGCAGTACAGAAGGGCAACACAGAGTTACTTAACTGGATTAACACAGAGATTGAGTCCTTAGCTGATGAGCAGTTCTTCCATGCAGACTTTGAAGCGACATTAGCACCAGTATATGGAGCAAGCGTAGACCCTGAGAACCTTGTAGTAGAGGGTGGAAAGTTAAACTAATTAAAATTAAATATGAAGTGATAAGATGGACTATTCTGCAATATAGAATAGTCCATTTTTTTATGTCTGGCTGTTATAGAGAATGCCTATAACTATTAAAAGGATACCTGTATTATACAGAATGGAAAAGTTATGATACTCTTAATTCATACCAAACAGATAGGAAAAGCGGTAATAAAAAACAACGAAATATATTATTTTAAGGAGGATATCATTATGAGTAAAATTAAGGAAAGTGCATTAGAGTTAATCGGAGGTACACCGATTTTAAAGCTTAATCAGTATTCAAAGAAGGTTGGAGCAACAGAGGCTACAATTCTTGCAAAGCTTGAGTATTTAAATCCAGCAGGATCAGTTAAGGACAGAATTGCACAGGCAATGATTGAAGATGCAGAGAAGAAGGGAATCTTAAAGCCGGGAGCAACAATCATTGAGCCTACATCAGGAAATACAGGTATTGGTTTGGCAGCAGTAGCAGCAGCAAAGGGATATAGAGCAATCCTTACATTACCAGATACCATGAGTGTTGAAAGAAGAAATCTTTTAAAGGCATATGGCGCAGAGCTGTACTTAACAGAGGGTGCAAAGGGTATGAAGGGTGCCATTGCCAAGGCTGAGGAATTAAAGGAAGAAATTGAAGGTGCAGTTATCCTAGGACAGTTTGTAAATCCTGCCAACCCTGCAGTACATAAGGCAACAACAGGTCCAGAGATTTGGGATCAGACAGATGGAAAGGTAGATATCTTTGTAGCAGGTGTTGGTACAGGTGGAACAATTTCAGGTGTTGGCGAATATCTTAAGGAAAAGAATCCAAATGTAAAGATTGTTGCAGTAGAACCAGCAGGAAGCCCTGTATTATCAACAGGAACACCTGGACCACATAAGATTCAGGGAATCGGTGCAGGCTTTGTTCCAGCTACTTTAAATACAAATATCTATGATGAAATTATCACAATTGAGAATGAAGATGCATTTGCAGAGGGAAGAAACTTTGCTGTAAGTGAGGGTATTCTTGTAGGTATCTCTTCAGGAGCAGCGCTAAAGGCAGCATCTATCTTAGCAGCTCGTCCAGAGAATAAGGGAAAGACAATTGTTGCATTGCTTCCTGATTCAGGTGATAGATATCTTTCGACAGCACTATTTAATAGTGAAGTGTAATAAAGTGAGGGATTACTGGTGGGAGACAAGAAAGAGGACGACTATCTTAATATCATAAAGCAATTTGTTGATGAGATAAAATTTGGAACCATATCCATTGTAGTTCAGGATGGTAAAGTAATTCAAATAGAGAAAAATGAGAAATATAGAATAAAAAACTGACTGGAAAACCAGAGGTTTTGTAGAATGAAAAATTTTGCAGAACCTCTGGTTTTTGCTTTGGGATATTACAAGATAGGGATATGTAGAAAATATTAGAGGATGAAATAAAGAGGAGAAGAAAATGAAAAAATTTAGATTGGTAATTAGTGTAGCATTAATATCTGTTATGGGATTGGTAGGTTGTGCGTCAGTCGCATCACAGGATGCTACAGCACAAGTTAAAGCAGGAGAACGCACACAGGTAGCAACGGAGGATGCAGGAAAAACAGTTACAACACATGATGGAAAGACAGTAGATGTATCAGGAGTGACATTACGAATTGCAGCTGCGAGTGGATTAAATGGTCATGTTGTAGTTGAAGCAGCAGGATTGGATGATACGCCTTATAACGTGGAATTCACGATTATGCAGGGTGGAAACTTGGTAATGGAGGCTTTGGCTGCAAACCAGATTGACTTGGGAGCAGGTAGTCAGATTCCCCCATTATCAGCATCCTTAGCCAATAATGGTGGTAATTTTAAGGTTATTGCAGTTAGATATGGTTCTACACTGAATCAGGAGCTGATTGTAGGACCTGGCTCAGAGATTCAAACAGTAGCAGACCTTAAGGGTAAGAAGGTTGGTTATGTGAAGAATACTACAGCTAATTATTTTCTATCTAAAATGTTAACAGAGGCTGGTTTGGAATGGAGTGATGTCGATGCGCAACCACTGACTACTTCAGATGGTCTGACAGCAGTGCTTACCGGCGAGGTTGAGGCTTTTGCAAGCTATGGTAATTCTATCACTTCAGCTAAGGAAAAGGGAGCAACTACTTTAGAGAGTGCACAGGATATTTTATCAGGAAACTATCTCTTCTATGCCACTCCGGCAGCAATTGAAAATGAGGCTTATCATGCAGCAATTGAGGATTGGTTAGAAAGATGGCATGAGGCACATGAGTGGGCTAGGCAGAACCCAGAGGAGTGGGCTGCGTATTATGCACCAACGATTAACATGGAGGTTGCAGATTATTTGAAGCAGTTTGAGGAAGAGAACACAGATAAGATTTATGCGTGCAAGCCTATTACAGATGCAGTAATTGCTGATGAACAGGATATTGCAGACACCTTTGAAGGTCTTGGACTTTTAGAGCAGCATGTGAATACAGAGGAATTCTTTGATCTTTCCTTTGTTGATGCGGTAAGTGCATTTACACAATATGATTAAGTAATGATAGATGAGGAGTAGTTATGGAGAAAACAAGGAAGCTTCCCGTGTGGAGCAATAAACTGGCAGCCTGGATTATTCCGGTAGTAGTAGTCATCCTATGGGCTATATGGGGAACAACACAAAGTAGTTCGAACAGTTTGTTGCCAACCATTGAGCAGGTATGGAAGGGATTCCTTCGCTTGTTGAAGGATGGTACACTTTGGGAAAATATTAAAATAAGTACATTTAGAGCCTTTAAAGGATTATTCTGGGGTGGAGCTATTGGCTTTACCTTGGGAGTAATCAATGGGATTTCTAGGAAGATAGATCATTTGCTGAATAACCCCATTCAGATGGTGCGTAATGTGCCATATCTGGCAATGATGCCTTTGATTCTAGTATGGTTTGGCATTGGAGAAACGACCAAGACGATTCTGATTGCGATTGGTACCTTCTTTCCAATTTATCTGAATACCTATTCAGGTATTCGTTATATTGATAGCGGCTTGATTGAAATGTCAAAAGTGTATGGAATCAAGAATAAGGATTTGTATTTACACGTTATTTTTCCGGGAGCTTTACCTTCCATTATGATTGGTTTAAAGCAGTCGTTGGGTAGAATGTGGGTCATTCTGATTGTGGCAGAGCAGGTGGCAGCCAAGTCTGGAATTGGTTATATGGTAACCAATGCAAGAGAATTTATGCTGATGGATATCATTGTTTTGGGATTAATTCTATATGCAATTCTAGGTTCGCTGTCAGATATCGTTACGACATTTTTGGAAAGAAAGCTGTTGAAATGGCGTTATAGTACGGAAAGGAGAAGCTGATGTCACAGGGATATGCAATTAGTGTAAAAAATGTAGAAAAAAGCTTCGGAACTACGAAAGTACTGAAGGATATTAATATAGAGATTAAAGAGGGCGAATTTGTAGCCATTGTTGGTAAGAGTGGTTGTGGAAAGAGTACTCTGTTACGACTGATATGCGGACTGGATACTGTTACAGGAGGAGCTATTGATATTATAGATGAGCAAAATCCGGCGGAACAAGCAGGCGTAAAGTTTCTCTTTCAAGAGGCAAGATTATTGCCATGGCAAAGAGTATGGAAGAATATAGCTCTGGTATCTGAGAAAAAGAGTAAAGAAGTAGCAATTGAAGCTCTGAAGTCTGTAAAACTGGAAGATAAGGCGGATGAGTGGCCTGGGACTCTTTCGGGTGGTCAGAAGCAGAGAGTATCTTTGGCAAGAGCATTATCTTCAGATCCAAAGGTTCTGCTATTGGATGAACCATTAGGTGCATTGGATGCATTAACCAGAATTGAAATGCAAGTGTTGATTGAAAATTTATGGAAGGAAAAGAGGTTTACTGCAATTCTTGTTACCCATGACGTAAGTGAGGCAATCTATTTGGCTGATAGGGTTATTCTGATTGAAAATGGCGAGATTACAATGGATGAGCGCATAGCTTTAGCACGTCCGAGAAAGCGTGATTCCAGCTTTGCCTACTTTGAGAATAAGATTTTAAGCAGACTGTTGGAGCAGAATGAGAGTTTGGAAGGTGCGGACAGCTTTAACATATAAGGAGGAGTAAGATGAAGGTTACAAAGATAGAAGTATTTCATGTACATACAAGAAAGAGTACTGGACAGAGACCAATCATTATAAAAGTGGATACCGATGAAGGTATTTACGGACTTGGTGAGGTAGGTCTTGCATATGGCGCAGCTGGGCATGCGGGAGCAGCAATCATTAAGGATTATGCAAAATATGTGTTGGGAAGAGATCCTTTTGACACAGAAAAGATATGGAATGATATTCTCACTAAAACCTTCTGGGGACAAGGCGGAGGAACGGTTATTTTTTCAGGTATCAGCGCAATTGATATTGCTCTTTGGGATATTAAAGCAAAGGCATTAGGAGTTCCGTTGTATAAGTTATTGGGAGGTAAGGTGCAGGATACTCTTCGTGTTTATGCTTCACAGATACAGTTTACATGGAATGAGCCTGAGCGAAGATTGTTGACCAAGACAGAGGATTATGCAGCACAGGCGTTGAAAGCAGTTAAAGAAGGCTATGATTGTATCAAAGTAGATGTACTTACTGTAGATAAGGAAGGAAATACGATTGAATCGACTAGAGGATCACTACCTTATTCTGTGATTCAGCTTGGTGCAGAACGTGTCAAAGCCATTCGTGAGGCAATTGGTGACGAGGCAGATATTATTGTGGAGAACCATGGTAATACCGATACTGCAACAGGTATTGAGTTTGCTAAGGCAATCGAGGAATATCGTATCCTATATTATGAAGAGTTAAATTCTCCATTAAATCCGAAGCTGACCAAGCAGGCAAAGGAGAAGATTAATATACCGCTAGCAGCAGGTGAAAGAATTTATACCAGATATGGTTATCTTCCATTTCTGGAGGATCGTTCACTTGATTTGTTACAGCCAGACATCGGAAGCTGCGGTGGTGTGTCTGAATTCAAGAAAATTAGTGATATGGCATTCATTTATGATGTAGGTATTCAGGCTCATGTCGCAGGAACTGCGATTGCAGAGGCAGTGGCTGTAAACTGCGAAATTGCAATTCCGAATTTCATCATTCATGAGCATCATCAGAAAGCACTTTTGGATGAATACAGAGAGCTGGTGACAGTTGATTTCCAACCAGTCAATGGTCGTTATAAACCATTGGAGGTGCCAGGTGTCGGTGTGGACATTACGCCATATGTATATGAACATTCGGATCGATTTGAGATTACCTTGTGATTGAGTATTAGTCGGCAGGTACATATAATAGTGTACCTGCCTTTTTGTTGCTGTTATAGGTAATGCCTATAACTATTAAAAGGATACCAATATTATACAGATGAAAAATGTTATGTTATTCTTAATTCATACCAAACAGATAGGAAAAGTGGTAATGACAGATGGATGAGGTGAATAGTAAATGAGTATTGATATATTAACACGATGTATTCATTTAGAAAATGAATCAAGAGATAAATTATATGGAGCAGTCAGCTTTCCGATTTTTCAGACAGCAACTTTTGCACATCCTAGTGTAGGAAATAGCACTGGGTATGATTATAGTAGACTTCAGAATCCGACGAGAGAGCAATTAGAAAAAGTGGTTGCGGCTTTGGAAAACGGAATCGATGCACTGGCATTTACCAGCGGAATGGCTGCCATAGCAACCTTGATGGAGTTGTTTCACCCAGGAGATCATCTGATTGTGGATTCGGATTTATACGGAGGAACAGTCAGATTATTTGATAACATTAGCGAGAAAAATGGAATTGAGGTTACAAAAACAGATTGTACGGTTGAAAATGTTGAGAAAGAGATTAAAACAAATACAAAAGCAATCTATATCGAAACACCAACGAATCCTATGATGAATGTAATTGATATTCGAAAACTTGGTGAGATTGCTAAGAAAAATGGAATTTGGTTGATTGTAGATAATACATTCTTATCACCGTATTTTCAGAATCCGCTGGATTTGGGAGCAGATATCGTGGTACATAGCGGTACAAAATATCTTGGTGGTCACAATGACACACTGGCAGGTTTCCTGGTTACTTCGGATGTGGAGATTAGTGAAAAACTACGATTTGTCATTAAGACAACGGGAGCCGGTATTCCTCCTTTTGATAGTTGGTTAATCTTACGAGGTATTAAGACATTGGGCGTGAGAATGGAGAAGGCTCAGGAAAATGCATTTGAAATTGTTCATTGGCTTGAACAGCAAAAGGAGGTGAAGAGAACTGTATATCCAGGACTTGAGACACATCCGGGATACGAGACGATGAAGTTGCAAAGCAGAGGCTTCGGAGCAATGGTAACCTTTGAGGTTCAGGATAAAGAGTTTGCACAAAGTATTTTGAAGAATGTTCGGTTGATACAGTTTGCTGAAAGTCTCGGAGGTGTAGAAACATTGATTACTTATCCGATTACACAGACACATGCAGATGTTCCAAAGGATTTATTAGAAAAGAACGGAATCAATGACAGAGTACTGAGACTGTCGGTTGGAATTGAATCAGACAGGGATTTGATTGCTGAATTTGAGAGAGTGTTTGAAGAAGCAAGGAGGGAGTGTTATGGCGGAGAAAAATCTTGATTTTGACACTGTGATAGATCGTAGAAATACATATAGTCTAAAATATGATTTTGCAAAAAAGAGAAATATGCCAGAAGACCTACTTCCACTTTGGGTAGCAGATATGGATTTTAAGGTATCCTCTTATATTCAGGAAGCAATTTTGCAACAGACAGAACACGGAATATTCGGATACAGCGAAGTACAGGAGGAGTATTTTGAAGCACTAAGACGGTGGATGAAACAGCATCATGACTGGGAAGTTGAGAGCAAGTGGTTGGTAAAAACGCCAGGCATTGTATATGCAATAGCGATGGCAGTTAAGGCATTTACCGAAAAGGGAGATGCAGTACTAATTCAGCAGCCAGTATATTATCCATTCAGTGAGGTAATCATTGATAATGAAAGGAAACTTGTCAGTAACACATTGGTGCAGGATGATTCTGGTAGATATCAAATTGATTTTGAGGATTTCGAGGAAAAAGTCATAAGCGAAAAGATTAAACTGTTTATCCTTTGCAACCCGCATAATCCCGTTGGAAGAGTGTGGAGTAAGGAAGAACTTATACGTTTGGGAGATATCTGTTACAGGCATCAGGTAATTGTTGTATGCGATGAGATTCACGCAGATTTCGTATTTAGTGGTAAGCATCAGGTATTTGCAAATCTGAAGAAGGAATATGAGGAAATAAGTGTTATTGCCACATCACCGAGTAAGACCTTTAATATAGCAGGTTTACAGGTTTCTAATATTCTTATTCCGAATCAGAAATTGCGAAGTAAGTTTTCTCAGCAGATTGCAGCTTCGGGTTACAGTCAGCTGAATGTACTTGGATTGGTGGCAGCAAAGGCAGCATACGAGCATGGCGAAGAATGGTATCAGGCGATGCACCAATATGTAAGTGACAATATTGCTTATACAAAACAATTTGTGCAGGAAAGGTTACAGAAGGTAAAACTAATAGAGAATGAAGGAACCTATCTCTTGTGGTTGGATTTCAAAGCTTTAAAGCTTTCAGAGCATGAATTGGAGGATTTGATTATCAAAAAAGCAAAGCTGTGGCTGGATAGTGGCAGGATATTTGGAACAGCAGGGAAAGGATTCCAGAGAATCAATGTAGCTTGCCCAAGGAAGACATTAGTTGAAGCGTTAACAAGACTTGAACAAGCAGTGAAAGGTCTGTAAATAAAAAATTACTAATTATTAGGAGGATATTATTATGAGTAAAATTAAGGAAAGTTCATTAGAATTAATCGGAGGTACACCAATTTTAAAGCTGAATCAGTATTCAAAGAAGGTTGGAGCAACAGAGGCTACCATTCTTGCAAAGCTTGAATATTTGAACCCTGCAGGCTCTGTAAAGGATAGAATTGCACAGGCAATGATTGAAGATGCAGAGAAGAAGGGAATCATAAAGCCGGGAGCAACAATCATTGAGCCAACCTCAGGAAATACAGGTATTGGTTTGGCAGCAGTTGCAGCAGCAAAGGGATATAGAGCGATTCTTACATTACCTGACACGATGAGTGTAGAAAGAAGAAATCTCTTAAAGGCATACGGCGCAGAGCTATACCTGACAGAGGGAGCAAAGGGTATGAAGGGAGCCATTGCTAAGGCAGAAGAACTCAAAGAAGCAATTCCAGGTGCTGTAATCTTAGGACAGTTTGTAAATCCTGCTAATCCTGCAGTGCATAAGGCAACAACAGGACCAGAAATCTGGGAGCAGACAGATGGAAAGGTAGATATTTTTGTTGCTGGTGTTGGTACAGGCGGAACAATTTCAGGTGTTGGAGAATACTTAAAGGAGCAGAATCCAAATGTTAAGGTTGTTGCAGTAGAGCCGGCAGGAAGCCCTGTATTATCTACAGGAACGCCTGGACCACATAAGATTCAGGGAATTGGCGCAGGCTTTGTTCCAGCTACCTTGAATACAAGTGTTTATGATGAAGTTATTACAATTGAGAATGAAGATGCATTTGCAGAGGGAAGAAACTTTGCTGTAAGTGAGGGTATTCTTGTAGGTATCTCTTCAGGAGCAGCCCTAAAGGCAGCATCTATCTTAGCAGCTCGTCCAGAGAATAAGGGAAAGACAATTGTTGCTTTACTTCCTGATTCAGGTGACAGATATTTATCAACTCCTTTGTTTAGCGATAATTAAAGTAAAAGCTTGGAAATGAAAGGAGTTTGACAAGATGAATGTAATTAAAAAAATACTTCCTGTTTTGTCAATACTGCTTGCAATTGCGGTGCAGATTGGATTGAAAAATTCCAATCTGCATCCGCAGACAAAACCGTATTTTACATATGTATTATTAGGAATATTAATTATTTATTCCATTTTATTTATCCTTACCTTTTTCCATAAGGGATTGGATGAAAAGATTAGCTATAAGGCATATTTTATTGCAGGAGCAGTATTGTTCTTTAATATTTTGAATCTGGTAACTGCGAAGCTTGCCATATTACCAGTATTGTATTTTCCAGCATTAGATAGGGTGTTTGGTGTGATGGTAGAGCAAAGGGAAGTTTTGGTAAAGTGTGTTTTATACTCTACCCGTTTATTAGGATATGGAGTATTGTTTGGTGCTCTGGTAGGAATAGCCACTGGAATTTGCATTGGGTTTTCTAAGACCTTTTCCTACTGGGTTAGTCCGGTAATCAGAGTGTTAGGACCAATACCATCAACTGCATGGATTCCTTTGGTTCTGATTAGCTTTCCAACAGCTGTATCGGCAAGTGCATTCTTGATTGGTTTATCGGTGTGGTTTCCAACCACTATTATGACTAGCAGTGGAATCTCAAATGTTCAGAATTCGTATTTTGAGGTTGCAAGTACCCTTGGAGCAAGAAGATTCTATCAGGTATTTAAGGTTGGAATACCGGCAGCAATGCCAAATATGTTTCTTGGACTTTTCAATGGAATTTGCTCATCCTTTGTTACACTTGTTACGGCCGAGATGATAGGTGCAAAGTATGGAATAGGATGGTATATCAACTGGCAGAAGGAAATGCTTTCTTATGCAAATGTATATGCAGGATTGATTATTATAGCGCTATTCTTTTCCGTTATTGTAACACTTTTATTTAGAGTAAGAGATAAGGTTCTTATCTGGCAGAAGGGGGTAATTAAATGGTAGGTCAAATCAGTATAGACAACGCCGTGAAGAAATTTACTTCTGTGGACGGGGAAGAAATTGTAGCATTAAATGGTATCAATCTTGATATCAGGCCAGGGGAATTTATTTCCCTAATCGGACCATCGGGCTGTGGAAAATCTACATTATTAAGATTGATTGCAGGCTTGGATTTCCCAAATAGCGGTGTGTTAACTTTAGATGGAAAACAGATTAAAAAGCCTGATTGCGAAAGAGGCTTTATGTTTCAGAATCATACCCTTTTACCATGGCTTAATATTTACGACAATATCGCATTTGGTTTAAAGGCAAGAAAGATTTACAAAGAGAAAAAGAATGAAGTGGACGAATACATAGAGCTTGTCGGCTTAAAAGGCTTTGAGAAGTCCTATCCGCATCAGCTATCAGGCGGTATGTGTCAAAGAGCATCCTTGGCAAGAGCATTAGTTGGTCATCCAAAGGTATTATTGCTGGATGAACCTCTTGGTGCACTTGATGCATTTACCAGAATGAATATTCAGGATGAAATATTGAGAATCAGAGAAGAACATAACATGACCATGATTATGGTTACACACGATGTTGATGAAGCGATTTACTTATCGGATAGAGTTGTTGTAATGTCAGCTCGCCCGGCAAAGATAGAGAAAATAGTCGATATTGAATTGCCAAGACCGAGAGCAAGAAGTAATCCGGAATTTTTAAGATATCGTGCAGAGGTGCTAAAGATGTTAAATTACGGCGGAGAAATCCGAGAAGTGGAATATTATTTATAACATCTTGTAATGGAGGATTTATGAAAAAGAAACTGATTGGAATTTTAGTATCAGCAGCAACAGTTATGACACTGCTTGCAGGCTGTGGAGCAGCAGAACAGGCGAATGTAAGTAGTGATGAATATGTCGTAAAGATTGGATATAGCACAGGCTTATGTCATGCGCCTATACATATTGCAATTGAAAATGGATATTTTGAGGAAGAAGGCTTAAAGTTTGAAGCAATCACTGTAGAGAGTGCAGTAATATCAGAGGCAGTTGGTACAGGTCAGGTAGACGCAGGCTTTGGACTTGTAGGTAAATTCGTACAGCCATTGGAAAATGGTTTGCCTATGAAGCTAACAGCAGGAATTCATACAGGATGTACGAAGCTTGTAGTTCCTAACGATTCAGATATTCAGACTGTTGCAGATTTAAAGGGAAAAAGAATAGGCGTGGCAAGCTTGGCGGATTCTCCATGCTTAACAGCGAAGCGTTCTCTGGCAAAGGCTGGTGTAGGCGTAACTGCTGAGAATATGGAGGTAGAGTTTGTAGTCTATAGTAATACAGATTTACCAATGGCATTACAAAATGGTGCAATCGATGCATATTGTGCAGCAGACCCGGCTGTTTCAAAGGCTCAGGAGGAATATAATCTTAGAGCAATTATTGATACAACAACTGATGATGACTATAAGGATGAATACTGCTGCTTAAGCTTTGTAACTACTAACTTGGCAGAGAACTATCCTGATTTGGCGGCTAAGTATACCAGAGCTGTCATGAAGGCTGCAAAATGGATTGAAGAAAACTCAGAAGAGGCAGCTAAGATTCAGTTAGATAATAATTATGTTACAGGTGAGCTTGATTTCAATGCAGCTATTCTTGAAAGCTATAATTATATTCCATCAGTAAGCGGTGGTTATGATGCATTGGCGAAGAGTGTAGAGGAATTACAGGCTATCGGAATCATCAGAAAAGAGACAGATGCACAGGCATTGATTGATAACTCTTTTGTTAGATTAGATGGCGTAGAGGATACTTATTAAAATTTATTAATATTGATTAAAGGTGGTTGTGATATGGAACAGAATAAATGTCTTACTTGCTCAGCATGTGGAGCACTGAGCTGCAAAAATGATGATGGAAAATATCCACCGTTTTGCTTAACAAAGTCTCTTGATCAGGATTTGTTACAGGAAACATTGGATATCTATGATAATGATGAAACACTTGGAAATATAGCGAGGGTTTCGGCAGGAATTGAAGGTGATTTCTACGGTCAGAAGACAAGAGTGGAAGAAACCATTGAATTTATCAAAAGAACCGGTGCGAAAAAGGTAGGTATTGCGACCTGTGTTGGTTTAATACCTGAAGCTCGCTTATTTACAAAGATTCTGGATAAAGAGGGTATCGATTACTATACAGTAGGCTGTAAGGTTGGTGCTGTTGATAAGTCAAGAATTGGTATTCCGGATCAGCAGAAGCTTAACAGAGGCTGTGGACATGAATCCATGTGTAATCCGATTTTGCAGGCAAAGCTTTTGAATGAGCAAAAGACCGATTTTAATATTATGATAGGTCTTTGTGTAGGTCATGATTCTCTGTTTCTGAAGCATGTAGAAGCGCCTACAACTGTTCTGATTGTAAAGGACAGAGTGCTTTGTCATAACCCTGTTGGTGCATTATATGCCAGCACAGGAATGTACTCAAGATTTAAGTAAGGAATGATATAGATGAAGAATAGAATTATAAATGCTCTTTTTCATATTTTAACGGGAGTGTTGCTTGCAATTGGACCGTATACATTATTTCAGGTATGTGACACATCAGAGAAGATTATGAAGTGCTGGTGGTCGGTCAGAGCTGAAACAGGAATTGGTATATTAATTGTGTTTACAGGAATCCTTAGCTGGATATTAAAGAATAAAGAAGCAAGATTGGCTCTTAACTTAAATAATATAGCGACAGGTATCGTAGCAATCCTTATTCCAAGCTGGTTGATAGGTGGCTGCGCCAAAGAAACAATGCTTTGCAGAAGCTTAACCTTTCCGGCTATATATATCATTTCAATGGTGATTATTCTTTTCAATATTGGAAATTTGATTTATTTGAGAAAAAGAATAGGAAATGAATAGGATGAAAAATAAATTAACAGTGTTTGATATTGCTTGGAAGAATGTGAAAAGCAGAGCATATCGAACCGGAGTGATGACACTTTTCATATTTGTATTAGCTGCAACCTTATTTACATGTATGGTAATGCTTACCAGTATGGAAAATGGAATCGAGAGTACATCCAAACGCTTAGGTGCGGATATTGTGGTGGTTCCGGCGAGATATTACAGTTCTATAGAGAATGCTTTATTTACCGGAGAACCTTGTACGGTATATTTTGATAAATCGTGGGTAGAGCGCCTAGAGGAGGTTGAGGGAGTGGAATCAACCTCCTCACAGCTTTTTTTAGCAACCTTGGGCGCTGAATGCTGTGAGTCTTTGACTCAGCTGATTGCCTTTGACGAGGCAGATGATTTTGTTGTCAGTCCGTGGATTAAAGAAAATACAGCTAAAAGTATGACGGATAGTGAAGTTGTAGTAGGATGTGACCTTGGCTTACATGAGGGCGAAGAAGTTACTTATTACGGCGTCGACTTTACTGTAGCAGGTGTCCTTGAGCAAAGTGGAATGGGATATGACCATACAGTGTTTGTAAACCTTGATGGTGCCAGAAGAATTATTCAGTCAGAGAGTGCAAAGAATTTTCTTACCATTCAGAATGATGACTTTATTTCAATGGTTAATCTGAAGGTGAAGGATGGATATGATATAGAGGCGGTTAGTAATGCAATCGCTACGAAGTATGAAGATATTGCGGTATATATCACAAGCAAGATGCTGGGCAACGTAGAAAAAGATATGAAGGGCTTTTCAACATATTGCAAGATACTATCAGTCATTCTTGTTCTGCTGAGTACAATTGCGGTAGTGAGTATTTTTTCCATTACAATTAATGAGAGAAAGCGTGAATTTGGTATTTTTATTTTATTTGGAACGAGTAAAAAGCAGCTGATAGAAATTATTGTAATAGAGGCGGCTATTATAACAGTTATTGGTACGCTTGCAGGGATATTTGCTTCAGGTGCTGTGATGCTTTTCTTCCAGAACCTAATATCAGCCAATATGGCAATTCCATATTTGGAATTAGATTTTGTAGGAATGCTAGTAATTCTTTTGAAATGTATACTGATTACTCTTGGAATGGGATGTGTATCAACCATATACTCATTGATTAATCTGGGACGAAGTAATGGTGTAGATTTGCTTAAGGAGGGAGAATAATGCTGCTTGCGGTACAAAATGTAAGTAAAAGATATAAGCATAAGGATATGGATTTTTTTGCTGTAAAGGATATGAACCTAACAGTAGACAACGGTGAATTCATTGCAATCTGTGGACCCTCCGGTAGCGGAAAAAGTACATTATTTCACATGATTTCCGGATTGCTAAAGCCGGATAGTGGATGCATTAACTTTCAAAATCAGGATATAGCAAATAAGAATGAATTGGAGATGGCACAGTATAGAAATGCTGAAATCGGATATGTTCTCCAAGGTCAAAGTGTGCTTAAAAACTTTACGGTAATGGAAAATATCTGTATGCCGTTTTATATGTCAAATCATGCAAACGACATTCATAACAGGGCGTTGGAATTATTGAAAAAGGTTGGCATGGAGCAATACGCTAATTCATATCCGGACCAATTATCAGGTGGTGAAATGCGACGAGTTGCGATTGCCCGAGCGTTAATCAACAATCCCAAGCTGATTATTGCAGATGAACCTACAAGTAATCTTGATAAAGAAAATGCAATCTATATTATGGAATTTTTGAAGCAGATTAGCGAAGCAGGAATTGGTGTAATCATCAGTAGCCATGATGATTTGTATCAGGATTATGCGGATAGGGTTATAACAATGAATAGAGGACAAATCAATGAGTGAGTGTAGAAATGATAAAATACATAAATTAAAACAGGAAAAGGATGTTGTAATCCTAGCGCATTACTATGTGGATGGCGAAGTGCAGAGAATTGCAGATTATGTAGGAGATTCTTATTTCTTAAGTAAGGTTGCAACAGGATTAGAACAGAAGAATATTTTATTCTGTGGAGTAAAGTTCATGGGAGAAAGTGCTAAGCTGTTAAATCCTGAGAAAAAGGTGGTTATGGCAGATGACCTTGCAGATTGTCCAATGGCTCATATGGTAACTGTAGAGAAGATTGCCGAAGTACGAGCGCAGTATGACGACCTTGCAGTTGTATGCTATGTGAATTCGACAGCAGAGATTAAGGCGGTGTCAGATGTATGTGTTACCTCATCAAATGCATTGAGAGTTGTAGAAAAATTACCTCAGAAGAATATATTCTTTGTTCCTGATGAGAATCTTGGAAGATATGTAGCAAAGAAGCTGCCACAGAAGAATTTTATTTTTAATGATGGATTTTGCCATGTTCATAAGAGTATCTCAGTAGAGAATGTTATGAAAGCAAAGGAAGTTTGCCCTGATGCTTTGGTGTTAACACATCCTGAGTGTACAGAGGATGTCATTGCAGTGTCAGATTTTGTTGGAAGCACGTCAGAAATTATAGATTATGCAACAAATTCAGATTGTGAGAGATTTATTATTTGCACGGAAATGGGAGTTTTCTTTGAATTACAGGAGAAGAATCCAAATAAGAAGTTTTATTCAGTTGGTCACAGACAGTTTTGTCCTAATATGAAAAAGGTAACCTTGGATAAGGTGGAGCAGGCTCTTCTTAATATGGATTCAGAGATTGTACTATCAGAGAAGCTGATAGAGGAAGCAAGAAAGCCATTACAAAGAATGCTAGAATTATCGTAGACGCAGAAAGCAGGTAGTCAAATACCTGCTTTTTCTATTCCCCGTAGCTAAATGATTAAAAATGGCGTATAATGATTTATGTAAACTTTTATGTTGAGAGAGGGTGTTCACTTCCAAGGGGAGGAATGGGAATGTGGGCAGTATTTATGAAGGAGGAAAAGTTATTGAGAAAGAGAGTGAAGTTAGGTATGCTTGCGACAACAGTTTCGTTGCTGTTGTGTGCCTGCAGCCAGGAGGAGGCTGTGATGCAGGAAGAGCCTGCAACAGTAGTGGAGTTGGAGCATAAGGAAGAGGGGATGACAAATGTGGATGGATATGTTTCGTTAGACCAGAATGAGCCGATTATTTTCGGAGGAGACAGTATATCGTTTCATGGAGAGCAGATTACATTAGGTGAGAAGGTAATCTATGTAGACGGAACACTAAGTGATGAAGTCGCAGATAAGTATGAGTATGTGTACAATGATTTTGTGGAGGCGGCAGCAGCCTTTACAGATGGTACAGAGGAAGAACCAATGAAGGTGTATATAGCGCCATTCGTATATTGGATTGATGACCCTGATGATGAGGGAATCCGAGTTGCCACAAGCGGAGATGTTCCTTATGGATTAGTCATTGATTGTGATAACCTTCATTTGATTGGATTAAACAGCAATCCATCCAATGTAGTATTAGCGGTGAACAGAGGTCAGACGCAGGGTGCAAAGGGAAATTACACCATGTTCTACTTTGATGGTAAGGGAACAAGAACAGAGAATCTTACTATGGGTAATTACTGCAATATTGATTTGAAATATCCTTTAAAGCCTGAGCTTGGAAGAGCAAAGAGAGCAGACGCAATAACACAGGCACAGCTTGCCATTACCAACGGAGATAAGATTGTGGCTCAAAATTGCAATTTTTTGAGTCGATTAAACGCTTGTCCTTTTGTGGGAACGAATGGCAGAATTTTGTTCAAGGACTGTCATATTGAGTGTACAGATGATGCATTACCTGGTACGGCGGTATTTTTAGACTGTACTTTCGGCTTCTACAGCTCTAAGCCATTTTATAATACCTCAGGAACTGGTGCGGTATTCTTAAACTGTGAGTTTGATTCTAAGGTAGAGGGGACACAGTATCTGACAAAGGCTGGCGGAACAGTTGCGCTGATTGATTGTGAGTTTAAGGCCGAGTCTGAGAATTTTACGGTAGAGTGGACACCAGAGCCGAACAATGCCCTTAGATGTAATCAGGCAAATGTTACGGTGAATGGAGAGCAGATTACTGTGGCGGCTGAGAATCCATACAATACAGTGGACATCGCAGGAACAGAGGCGTTGAAGGCATATAAGCTTGAGAGTGATGGTAAGGTGGTTTATAATACGTATAATCTTTTAAAGGGAACAGATGGCTGGGACCCTCTGAATAATAAGGCAGAGGTCGAGGCGATTGATGCAGAGGCCTTGCATTATCCAATTACCATGACAGTAAAGCCCCTTAGAGTAACGGCAAAAACAGGAACAAGCGATACGATTTCCTATGGCTTTTCTTACTTTAGAGGCGTTTCGGGAGATGGCATGGCAGACGCTGTTACATGGGAAGTAGAGGATAAGCTTAAGGACTATGTGACATTGACTCCTAATGCCGATGGAACCTGTACTTATAGTGTGGTAAACACAGGAAGACGTTCTGTGGCAGGAATGATTTATGCGACAGGAGAAAAGGGACTTCGTACAGGTACTTATATTACGGTAACTCCTGAGACATTACCTGCACCTTCTGTATTGAATCCGACTATGGAAATTATGGCATCAGAGGAGTTTGACACGGATGTGGTGAAGCTTTCCTATGAGTTAGATGGAGAAGGTGAGGACTGGTCTTCCATTACATGGTATCGAAGCAGTGATGCAGATGGTACGGACAAGATTCCTGTGGCTGTGTCACGGTTAAATGAGCCTGAGTATGAGTATAAGCTGACAAGCGGCGATGCAGGATATTATCTGATTGCAGAGATTAAGCCAAAGGAGGAAGGCTCTGAGTATGGAGAGGCTGTGACCTTGGTGTCAGAAAGAGCCATTTCTGCAGATGATAATCTGTGTAAGGAGATTGTGACAGATTTCCAGAATATGCCAACTACTTTACAGAGTGAGATTAAGGAAGGCTTCTTTACATTAGATGGTTATAAGCCTCTGGATACGGCGGAGTATGACTGGGAAGTGCCAACTGGCTCAGCATGGACCTACGGCGAGGGCGAAGGTGGTGCAACAGGTACTGGATTATTACAGAGTACAAGAGGTGCCAGAATGTTGTATACTCCTGTTAAGGGTATTTACGGAGATATGAATGTTGAGCTTATTGTAGATACCTGTAAGTCAGCAGGACAGGGCTTTGGTAGTGCAACCGCACAGTATATGGATGTCTATATTAAGTTTGATACCACGACTTTGACGGGATATGCACTTAGAATCGAGAGAACCAACAAGTTCTCTAATGGTGTGGACTTTACTCTTATGGAGTACGATAATGGGGAGACAAGTGCAATTTCTGAGTCTATATCAGCATCCTGCTACAATTCTACCTGTACGATTCAGCTTGCGGTAGTGGATGGTAAGCTTACAGCTCATGTAGAGACTACCAAGGAGCAGAATCAGGAACAGAAGGATGCGGGGCTTGTTCATGTAGTTGATTTGACAGCAGATGTAGAGATGAATGAATTTGGTGGAAGCGGTGTGATGCATACAGGTACAGCAGGGGGTAATGCGACCATGCTTCACGAGATGCGTATTGTTTGGAACGAGTAGGAAAGGTAGTGTAATAAGATGAAGGTATTTGATTATGAGCAGGTGAAAAATCCTGAGTATTTTGCAGACGGCAGACTGGCGGCACATTCAGACCATAAGTGGTATGCTAATGAGGCAGAGCTTCGACAGGGGAAAAGTGAGTTCCGCTATAGCTTAAATGGTTTGTGGAAGTTCTCCTATGCGAAGAATTATGCCACAAATATTCAGGGCTTTGAGGCTATGGATTATGATTGCAAGACTTGGGCAGATATCAGAGTGCCTGCTCATATTCAAATGGAGGGCTATGATGCACCCCAGTATGCCAATGTCCAGTATCCTTGGGATGGCAGAGCAGCGATTGAGCCTGGGCAGATTCCAGAGGAATTTAATCCTGTTGCACAGTATGTGAAGTACTTTACAGTACCTGAGGCAATGCAGGGTAAGCCGTTATATATATCCTTCCAAGGTGTGGAAAGCGGTTTGGCGTTGTGGATAAATGGTCATTTTGTTGGCTACAGTGAGGATAGCTTTACGCCGTCAGAGTTTGAATTAACACCTTATTTGGTAGAGGGTGAGAATAAGCTGGCAGCAGTTGTTTTTAAGTGGACATCAAGTAGCTGGTGTGAGGACCAGGATTTCTTCAGATTTTCAGGAATTTTTAGGGATGTATATCTTTATACAGTACCAAAGGTTCATGTGCAGGATTTGAAAGTGCGCACCTTGGTTGCAGATGACCTTGCTTCAGCGGTGCTTAGCCTTGATTTGCAGGCAACGGCTATTGGACGTGTAGAGGTTACGTTGAAGGATGGCGACACAGTTGCTGGCGAAGTGTCAGGCGTGCTGGATGGTGCCAGTCATTTTGAGATAGCCTTAGATTCGGTAAAGCTTTGGAGTGCAGAGGTTCCATTTTTATATGATTTATTGATTAAGGTATATGATGCTGATGGCAGTATGATGGAGCTGATTCCACAGAAGGTAGGCTTCAGACGCTTTGAAATTAAGGATTCTTTGATGCTCTTAAACGGTAAGCGTATTGTCTTCAAGGGTGTGAATCGTCATGAATTCTCAGGTAGAACTGGACGTGTGGTGAATGAGGAGGAGCTGTTGAAGGACATTGTGACGATGAAGCAGCATAATATCAATGCCATTCGTACCAGTCACTATCCGAACGATTCGCGTCTGTATGAATTATGTGATAAGTATGGACTTTATCTGATAGATGAGACCAATCTTGAGTCCCATGGTTCGTGGGAACCGATTTGGCGTGGACAGCGCAAGGTGGAGGATATTGTACCAGGAGACAGACCTGAGTGGAATGCCATGATGCTTGACCGCGCAAATTCCATGTATCAGAGAGATAAGAATCATCCTGCCATTTTAATTTGGTCATGTGGTAACGAAGCATATGGCGGCAAGAATATCTTTGATATGTCGGAGCTTTTTAGAAAGCTTGATTCAGACAGAATTGTACATTATGAGGGATTATTCAATGACCGCAGATACAATGACACCAGCGATGTGGAGAGTCAGATGTACCCAAGCGTAGAGGATATTAAGAAGTTTCTCTCAAATGACAGAAGTAAGCCATTTATCTGTTGTGAATATACACATGCCATGGGAAATTCCTGCGGTGGAATGTATAAGTACACGGATTTAACGGACACGGAGCCGTTATATCAGGGTGGTTTTATTTGGGATTATATTGACCAGTCTATCTATAAGAAGGACAGATACGGCAAGGAATATATGGCGTATGGTGGAGATTTTGATGACAGACCATGCGATTATAATTTCAGTGGAAATGGTATCGTGTATGGTGGCAGTAGAGAGCCGTCGCCAAAGATGCAGGAGGTAAAATATAATTATCAGAATATCAGTGTGGAGATTGATATGGATAAGCTGGTAATTTGGAATAAGAATCTCTTTGTAAACACATCGGACTTTAAGTGTAGCGTGACTGTGGAGCAGCTTGGTAAGAAATTAGTCAGCGTAGAGCTGGCTACGGATGTAGAGTCGCTCAGCAAGCGTGAGTATGCGATGCCGATAGAGATTACATCTATGTTAGAAGAGGTAGTAATAGGAAAGGCTGCTGAGTATGTAATTACTGTGTCATTTACCTTGAAGCAGGATAACCTGTGGGCAAAGGCAGGTCACGAGGTGGCTTGGGGACAGCATGTTGTTCGTGTGGCAGGAGAGCCTTTTGATTATGCACCAGTTGCACTGGCGAAGGTCAAGCCATTGAAGGTAGTAAGAGGTATGTGGAATCTTGGCGTGGAAGGCGAAGATTTTGATGTATTATTCTCCTATAATGCAGGCGGTTTGGTGTCCTACCGATATGATGGCGTGGAGATGTTGAAGACTATGCCAAAGCCAAACTTTTGGAGAGCACCTGTAGATAATGATGCTGGAAATGATATGATGAAGCGTTACGGACAGTGGAAGCTTGCCAGTATGTATGTGACAAATCGCGGCGTGCAGGGTGTAAATCCTGTAGTAGAAGAGCTTTCAGATAGTGTTAAGGTAAGCTATCGTTATCAGTTACCTGTGAATCCTGTGGCAGAGTGTGAGCTTTGCTATAAGGTGTATGGTGATGGAACGATTGAGACAACCTTAAGCTATGACCCGATAAAAGAGCTTGGGGATATGCCTGAGTTTGGTGTGCTGTTCAAGATGGATGCGGATTATGATTGCTTGGAGTGGTATGGACTTGGACCTGCTGAAACCTATGTGGATAGAGCAAGGGGCGGCAAGCTTGGCGTATATTGTAATCATGTAGCTGACAATATGGCACAGTATATGGTGCCGCAGGAATGTGGTAACAAGACACAGGTTCGCTACGCAAAGGTGACTGACGAACGAGGCAGGGGGCTTATCTTTGCAGGAGATTGTATGCATTTTTCAGCACTGCCATACACACCGCATGAGTTGGAGAACGCTGCGCATCCACAAGAATTGCCAGAGGTTCATTATACAGTTATCCGTGCAGCGCTAGCGCAAATGGGTGTTGCAGGAGATAACAGTTGGGGCGCAAGACCACATCTGGAGCATTTGATTGATGTAAGTAAGAAACTGGAATTTACATTCTGGATGAAGGGAATATAAGAATAAAAAGCTCATTGCATTCGTAGGAATATGATGCAGTGAGCTTTGTTTTTCTCATGTATAATTTCAGATGATTCTTTTACTTTAGGAATATCGTTATCACTTTCGTAATCATCATGAATTAGGTAGTCGGCTGAAACTCCAAATAATTCACTAAGCTGTGTAAGGTTTGGTATATCTGGTAGAGTACTGCCAAGTTCCCAACGAGAAACTGCTTGTCTTGATACACCTAATTTTTCTGCTAACTCTTCCTGCGACATTCCATTGGATTTTCTTAGTCTGACTAACTTTTCTTCAAATTTCATTGTTAGTACCTCCTGTAGAGGAGCCAAGCAGGTGGAATTAGAGAAGTTTCTGTGGTTTTCTGCGGAGTGGTAAACATAAGGAGAAACCAACATAAAACAAACTGCCAATACGTTGACAAACCACATAATCGGGCATATAATAGGAAATGAAAATGTGGGATTGTGTTGGATTTGAAAAACAAAAACCACAAAATTGAGATAGAATAAAGATAAAACCAAAGAAAATGGTTGATAGAGATAGAATCAAACGTAGAGGTAGCAAGGTAATGAAGAAGTATAACAGCTCAAGAATACCGAAAACTGAACGAATTACACGACTGGTAGAGCATCTGTATGCGAAGATGCCCGAGATTGAGTCAGCAAGAGCGGTGCTTGTAACCGAGAGTTACAGACAGACAGAGGGCGAACCGCTTATTATCAGACGTGCGAAGGCTTTTACCCATATATTGAAGAATATTCCGATTATCATTCGTGAGGATGAGCTGATAGTTGGAAGCTCGACGATAGCACCAAGAGGTTGTCAGACCTTCCCAGAGTTTTCTTATGAGTGGCTGGAGCAGGAGTTTGAGACAGTAGAGACCAGAGAGGCAGACCCATTCTGTATTTCTGATAGAGCAAAGGTAGAGATTAAGGAAGCGAATCAGTACTGGAAGGGAAAGACTACCAGTGAGCTGGCTTTGTGCTATATGGCACCTGAGACACTAAAGGCGATGGAGCATAATATCTTTACACCGGGCAATTATTTCTACAATGGTGTCGGACATATCACAGTGCAGTATGATAAGGTGCTTGCAATCGGATATGAGGGTATTATTGCAGAAGCAAGAGCAGAGCTTAGTAAATGTCATGTGGGTGACGCAGATTATGCGACTAAGAGCCGTTTCTTAGAGGCAGTGATTATGAGCTGCGAGGCGGTTATTACATATGCTAATCGATATGCTGATTTGGCAGAGGAGATGGCAGGAAAGTGCAGTGATGCCACAAGAAAGGCAGAGCTTTTGCAGATAGCAGCAAACTGCAGACGAGTTCCAGCAAAGGGAGCAACAGGCTTCTATGAGGCTTGTCAGAGCTTTTGGTTTGTACAGCAGCTGATTCAGATGGAGTCTTCGGGACATTCCATTTCACCAGGACGCTTTGACCAGTATATGTATCCTTATTATAAGAAGGATATGGATGAGGGTAAGATTACCAGAGAGCAGGCGCAGGAGTTAATTGACTGTATCTGGGTTAAGTTAAATGATTTGAATAAATGTAGAGATGCGGAGAGTGCTAAGGGCTTTGCAGGCTATAGCTTGTTCCAGAATCTCATCGTAGGCGGACAGAATGAATACGGACAGGATGTGACAAATGACTTGTCATTCATGTGTATTGAGGCTTCTTTCCATGTATTCCTCCCAATGCCATCGCTTTCTATCAGAGTATGGAATGGTTCACCGCATGATTTGTTAATTAGGGCAGCGGAGCTGACAAGAACAGGTATCGGACTTCCAGCTTATTATAATGACGAAGTGATTATTCCATCACTGATGAGTAGAGGTTTGACCTTAGAAGAGGCAAGATGCTACGACATCATCGGTTGTGTGGAGCCGCAGATAGCAGGTAAAACGATGGGGTGGCACGATGCAGCATTTTATAATATGTGTCGTCCATTGGAGCTGGTGTTCTCTAGTGGTATGGATTGTGGAGAACAGCTTGGTCCAAAGACGAAGCCTGTGGAGCAGATGACTAGTTTTGAAGAGTTCTGCGATGCTTATAAGGAGCAGATGGAATATTTTATTGCACTTCTGGTAAATGCGGATAATGCAATCGACCAGGCTCATGCAGAGAGAATGCCGCTTCCTTACCTTGCAAGTATGGTAGATGACTGTTTGAAGAGAGGAAAGACCTGTGAACAGGGCGGATGTGTATATAACTTTACAGGACCGCAGGGCTTTGGTATTGCTAATGTTGCTGATTCCTTATATGCCATTAAGAAGCTGGTATTCGAGGAGAAGAAGGTTTCTATGGCTGACCTAAAGAAAGCGCTAATGTTTAACTATGGACAGGAAGTCAGTCCTATCATTGTAGCGCAGGTTGCGGGTGGCGTAGCAAGAGAAATGACAGCAAAGGGTATGCAGCCAAATGCAGATGTAGTTGCAAGAGCTTCACAGGAAATCATAAGGCAGTCAGTAACAGCAGAAGATAAGCGTAAGTTTGAACAGATTTTGGAAATGATAGATGAACTTCCAAAGTTTGGAAATGACATAGAAGAGGTAGATTTACTGGCAAGAGAGACAGCGTACTATTATACCAAGCCTTTACTGAAGTATCGGAATCCAAGAGGTGGTCAGTACCAAGCAGGACTTTATCCGGTATCGGCAAATGTTCCGATGGGAGCACAGACAGGTGCAACACCAGATGGAAGGCTTGCAGGTAAACCGATTGCGGATGGTGTATCACCGTCGGCAGGTAAGGATGTAAATGGTCCGACAGCGGCGGCCAATTCCGTATCCATGCTAGATCACGGCATTGCATCAAATGGTACTCTCTATAATCAGAAGTTCCATCCATCAGCCTTGAGTGGCGAGGCTGGACTTGAGAACTTTGTAAATCTAATTCGAAGCTATTTTGACAGAAAGGGAAGCCACGTGCAGTTTAATGTTGTATCAAGAGATACCTTATTAGATGCACAGAAGCACCCGGAGAATTATAAGCATCTTGTAGTGCGAGTAGCAGGCTACAGCGCATTGTTTACAACACTTTCAAAGAGCTTGCAGGATGATATTATCCGAAGAACAGAGCAGGGGTTCTAGCCTATGGAGAATTTATTACAAACAAAAGGACGAATCTTTGATATTCAGAGATATTCCATCCATGATGGCCCAGGGATAAGAACCATAGTATTTCTAAAGGGCTGTGTACTTCGATGCAAATGGTGCTGTAATCCTGAGTCGCAGGAATATGCGATTCAGACTATGATGGTAGATGGTAAGTCAAAGACCATTGGTAGAGATATCACTGTAGAAGAGGTTATGGAGACAGTGGAAAAGGATAGAGGCTATTATCGCAGAAGTGGCGGTGGATTGACTCTTTCAGGTGGCGAAAGCCTGTGTCAGCCGGAGTTTGCAAAGGCACTTTTACAAGTCGCCAAGAGCAAAGGCATCAATACCGCAATGGAGAGTATGGGTTGTGCAGCCTATGAGGTAATAGACAGCATACTTCCTTATCTTGATACCTATCTGATGGATATTAAGCATACTAATCCTGATAAGCATAAGGCCTTTACAGGAAAGAGCAATGAGTTGATGCTTGAGAATGCAAGAAGAATTGCTGCATCAGGTAAGACAAGGTTAGTAATCCGAGTTCCAGTGATTCCAACCTTTAACGATACACCGGAGGAGATTGCAGCGATTGCACAGTTTGCAGATAAGCTTCCGGGAGTAGAGAAGATACATCTTCTTCCGTATCACAGGCTTGGACAGGATAAGTATGATGGACTTGGAAGAGAATATCAGATGAAGGATATTCTGCCACCAGAGAATGAGCACATGGAGATGCTCAAAAAGGTAGTGGAGAATACATCAAGTTTGACCTGTCAAATTGGAGGCTAGAGAAATGAATAACAATATGTTTAACGATGGTCTGGCGAGAATCGTACAGGAATGCGTACCGGGTTGTCAGGTAACACTGGCACACATTATTGCAAGCCCGGATAAGGTTCTGTATCAGAAGCTCGGACTTGACCCGAAGATAGATTATGAGAAGGCGGCAATCGGCATTACAACGGTTACTCCTTCGGAAACCGCGATTATCATGGCAGACATTGCGATGAAAGCAAGCGGAATTAACTTAGGCTTTGTAGACCGATTTAGTGGTTCACTGATTTTCACTGGTTCGGTAAGCGAAGTACAGGCAGGTATGGAAGCCATACTTGACTATGTAAAGGATAAATTAAATTATACTGTCTGCCCAGTTACGAAGACTTGAAAAAGCTGATATTAATGGGGCGAAGCGAGGCAGGGAAGACAACACTGACGCAGGCACTCAAGGGAGAAGAGATTCATTACTATAAGACACAGTATGTGACGAACTATGAGAGTGTGATTGATACCCCAGGTGAGTATGCGCAGAGCAGACGACTTGGAAAGGCACTTGCCTTGTATACCTATGAGGCAGACATCGTGGGAATTCTGGTGGCGGCAAATGAGCCGTATTGCATATTTCCGCCCAATGTTACCTGCCAGGCGAATCGCGAATGTATTGGAATCGTAACAAAGATAGACCTGCCCAATGCCAATATAGAGTTAGCAGACAGATGGCTTGAGAATGCAGGCTGTAAGAAGATTTTCCACGTCAACTCCATTAAGGGAGAAGGCGTAGCAGAGATATTAGATTATCTCAAGGAATAAATAAGTAAGCACAATAAGTTTTATATATTAAAGGAGGAACCATTCAATGATTAACGAAATGGAGATTAAGAAACAAATTTGTGAAATCGGTAAGAGAATTTACAACCGTAACATGGTAGCTGCAAACGACGGAAATATTTCCGTAAAGATTAGCGACAATGAATTCCTTTGCACACCAACAGGTGTATCTAAGGGATTTATGACACCAGAGTACATTTGTAAGGTTGATAGAGATGGTAATGTGATTCAGGCAAACAAGGGCTTCAAGCCATCTTCAGAGATTAAGATGCATATGCGTGTATATCAGAAGAGACCTGATGTAGGAGCAGTTGTACATGCACATCCTACATTTGCTACAGCTTTCGCTATCGCAGGTATTCCATTAACACAGCCAATCATGCCAGAGGCAGTTATTTCACTTGGCTGCGTACCTATCGCTGAGTACGGTACACCTTCTACAATGGAGATTCCTGATAATCTTGAGAAGTATCTTCCATACTTTGATGCAGTATTACTTGAGAATCATGGTGCATTATCATGGAGTACAGACCTTCTTGCTGCATATCACAAGATGGAGAGCTTAGAGTTCTACGCAGAGCTTTTATACAAGTCAAAGATGCTTGGCGGACCAAAGGAGTTCGATAAGGAGAACATCAAGAAGCTTTATGAGATTCGTCGTAAGTTTGGTATGCCAGGTAAGCATCCTGCAAATGTTTGCTTAAATAAGGGTGAGGACAACTGCCATAACTGTGGTGGAAGCTGTGGAGATTACGCAAATATGCCAGGTTACGAGTATAACTTTGGATGTGATTGCAATAGCACAAGCTCTAACAGCAACATTGATGAAGCAGCAATCGCTGAAATCGTTAAGAGAGTTATCTCTCAGATGAAAAATTAAAAAATCCATATACTGAAGATTTTTTAATTGGTGAATTTGTTTAAAACAAATTCACATGTAAATGAAAGAGGGCATAGAAAATGGAAATGACAGAAAGCCAGATTAAAAGTATCGTCGGCGAAGTCATGGCAAAGATGCAGCTGAACAACAGTGTTTCAGGTATGCATGGTGTCTACGCTGATATGAATACTGCAATCGAAAAGGTGAAGGAAGCACAAAAAGTGGTACGTATGATGTCAATGGACCAGCGTGAGAAGATTATTTCCAGAATACGTATCAAGATCAAAGAAAATGCCGAGACATTTGCCAGAATGGGTGTCAATGAGACAGGAATGGGAAATGTTGGTGATAAGATATTAAAGCATCTTCTGGTAGCGGAGAAGACTCCTGGAACAGAGGATATTAAGACAACTGCATGGTCTGGCGACAGAGGCTTGACCTTGGTAGAGATGGGGCCATTTGGTGTTATCGGAGCGATTACACCATGTACGAACCCAAGTGAGACAGTTCTTTGTAATACAATGGGAATGCTTGCTGGTGGTAATACAGTAGTATTTAATCCACACCCACAGGCAATTAAGACTTCTATTTTTGCAGTAAATCTATTAAACGAAGCTTCTTTGGAAGCTGGCGGACCAGATAATATTGCATGTACCGTTGAGAAGCCAACCTTGGATTCCAGCGCAATCATGATGAAGCATAAGGATATTCCGCTTTTGGTAGCGACAGGTGGTCCGGGTGTAGTAACCGCAGTACTTTCCAGTGGAAAGCGTGGTATCGGAGCAGGAGCAGGTAATCCACCGGCACTTGTAGATGAGACAGCAGATATCAGAAAGGCAGCACAGGACATCGTAAATGGCTGTACCTTTGATAACAATCTTCCATGTATTGCCGAAAAGGAAGTTGTAGCGGTAGATGCAATCTGTGATGAACTGATGAAGTACATGGTAGAGGAGCAGGGCTGTTACTTAGCTTCAAAGGAAGTACAGGATAAGTTAGTAAAGACAGTTCTGACAGAGAAGGGCGCTCTGAATCGTAAGTGTGTAGGTAGAAGTGCAAAGGTTTTACTTAGCATGGTAGGTGTGGAGGTTCCTGATAATATACGCTGTATTATCTTTGAAGGACCTAAGGAGCATCCATTAATTGCAGAGGAGCTGATGATGCCAATTCTTGGTATCGTAAGAGCGTTAGATTTTAAAGATGCATTAGAGAAGGCAATATGGCTAGAGCATGGCAATCGCCACTCAGCACATATCCATTCTAAGAATGTAGATAGAATTACAGAATATGCAAGAGCGTTGGATACAGCAATCGTTGTAAAGAACGGCCCGTCCTATGCGGCATTAGGTTTTGGAGGAGAGGGATTCCCGACCTTCACCATTGCAAGCCGTACGGGCGAGGGACTGACAAGCGCAGCAACCTTTACAAAGAGAAGACGCTGTACAATGTCCGACTCATTATGTATTCGCTAACAGCATAAAAATCCATATACGGAAGATTTTTATGCCACGAAAAAACCTTATATCGAAGTTTTTTCGTATTGAAATTAGAAATATGGAGGTTGTTGAGTAATGGAGATGACAAATTCTCAGGTAGAGGCGATTGTAAAGCAGGTCTTGAATCAGTTATCAGGAACAACTGCTACAGCTTCTACAGGAAGTAGGGAAATCCCTAAGACAGCTCGTGTTGCGATGCTGACATCTCTTGAGAATATCGAAATTAAGGAATATCCAATGCCAGAGGTTGGTGATGATGATATCCTTGTTAAGGTAGAGGGATGTGGTATCTGTGGTACAGATGCACATGAGTATAAGAGAGACCCATTCGGATTGATTCCAGTTGCATTAGGACATGAGGGTACTGGTGAAATCGTGAAGATGGGTAAGAATGTGAAGTTAGACAGCGCAGGCAAAGCGGTTAAGGTTGGAGATAAGGTTGTAACCTGTATGATTTTCAAGGATAACCCAGATATTACAATGTTTGACTTGAATAAGCAGAACGTTGGCGGTGCTGATGTATACGGACTTCTTCCAGATGATGAGGTTCATTTAAATGGATGGTTTGCAGATTATATCTTAATCCGTAAGGGTTCTACATTCTTCAATGTAAGTGATTTGGACCTTGATTCAAGAATCTTGATTGAGCCTTGTGCAGTATTGATTCATGCAGTAGAGCGTGCAAAGACAACAGGAATCCTTAGATTCAACAGCCGCGTAGTAGTACAGGGCTGTGGACCAATCGGTTTGATTTGTATTGCAATTCTTAAGACTATGGGTATCTGCAATATTATCGCAGTAGATGGTAATGCAGGAAGACTTGAGTTTGCAAAGAAGCTTGGTGCAACAGGTACAGTGAACTTCAAGGATTACAATGGAGCAGAGGCAATGGCTGAGGGTGTAGCAAAGCAGTTTGACGGACATCTTGCTGATTTCGCATTCCAGTGTACAGGTTCACCAGCAGGTCATTCTAATATCTACAAGTTCATCCGTAACGGCGGCGGACTTTGTGAATTAGGCTTCTTCATCAATGGTGGAGATGCAACCATCAATCCACACTTTGATATTTGCGCAAAGGAAATCACAACAGTAGGTAGCTGGGTATACACACTTCGCGATTATGCAACAACCTTTGATTTCTTAAAGAGTGCAAAGGCAATTGGACTTCCGATGAGTGAGTTGATTACAGATAAGTATCCATTAAGCCAGATTAATGAGGCGTATAAGAAGAATCTTGCAATGACAGGTCTTAAGATTGCTGTCATTCCAGATTAGGAGAAAGTGTATGGATAGCAGAGCAGTAGGAATCCTTGAGGTTTATGGTCTGGTATGTGCATTCATGGCAGCAGATGCGGGCTGCAAGGCGGCTAATGTTACATTAGAGCCTTTTGATAAGAACAAGCCTGCAAATGCTGATGCCCTACCTGTACCGCTGTTAGTAACCATTAAGTTCAGAGGCAGCGTGGAGGATGTAACAGCGGCAGTTGAAGCAGGCGCTAGAATGGCAGAGCAGGTATCGGGAGTGGTGCAGAGTCACGTCATCCCAAGACCAACAGAGGATACAAATAAAATGTTAACGATATGTGGCTTAGACACAAATTAAATGATGATTGATAAGAAAGCGAGGAATATAAAATGGCACAGGAAGCATTAGGAATGGTAGAACCCAGAGGACTTACAGCAGCAATCGAGGCAGAAGATGCAATGACAAAGTCTGCAGAGGTAGCTTTAGTAGGAACAGAGAAGATTGGTTCAGGTTTAGTAACAGTTATGGTACGTGGTGATGTAGGAGCAGTTAAGGCAGCAGTTGAGTCAGGTGCAGCAGCAGCAACAAGACTTGGCGAGTTAGTAGCTCAGCACGTAATTCCAAGACCTCACACAGATGTTGAGAAGATCCTTCCAGGATTCCCAAAGGCGAAATAATCTATGGCTAGCTCATACGGATTAATAGAGGTTTCCGGTGTAGTTGCTGCAGTTGATTCGCTGGACGCTATGTGCAAGGCGGCAGAGGTTTCGCTGGTAACATGGGAACGTAAGCTTGGTGGTCGTCTGGTAACGATTATCGTAGAAGGAAGCGTGTCAGATGTAAAGGCAGCTGTTGAAGCAGCAGAGAACATCTGTAGAGTGAATAATCACATTTTAGCAGCTAAGGGCGTTATTGCGGCGCCTAGTGAGGAGACACGCAAGCTCGTAGCATTAAGCGCACAGCGTATTCAAAAGAAATACAGTAACTATTCAGAGCCAAGGTAATTTTTCAAAAGCATGAGTTATGCTTGCATAAATGAATGCTTTTGATAAAATTCCTTTGGCGAGAAGCAACATGAGCAAAAGGAAAGCCTCGAAGAGGCGATTTTGCGAAGGAGGCTCTGAATAGTTGCTAATAATGGAAACTATTTTATAAAAATAAATATTGAAAACATTTTAAAGGAGGAACATAAAATGGCACAGGAAGCATTAGGAATGGTAGAAACAAGAGGACTTACAGCAGCAATCGAGGCAGCTGATACAATGTGTAAGGCTGCAAATGTTACTTTAGTAGGAACAGAGAAGATTGGTTCTGGATTAGTAACAGTTATGGTACGTGGAGACGTAGGAGCAGTTAAGTCTGCAGTTGAGGCTGGTGCAGCAAACGCTGAAAGACTTGGTGAGTTAGTAGCAAGCCACGTAATTCCAAGACCTCATACAGATGTTGAGGCTATTCTTCCGGTAATTAAATAATCGGAGCAAACATGACAGCACCGAGGTGGTAACGCCTCGGTGACTGTAGACATGAAGGAAGGTAACTAAAGTGGAAAACAAAGATATTGAAGCTTTAACCAGATTAGTGATTTCCTGTATGCAGAATCAGCAGGAAAAAGGAAATGGGTTTTTAGTACCTGTAGGGGTAAGCAACAGACATATCCATTTATCGCAGGAGCATGTAGAGGCACTGTTTGGACCAGGACATCAGCTGACGAAGAAGAAGGAGCTGATGGGTGGACAGTATGCATGTGAAGAGTGCTGTACAATCGTAGGCTTGAAGCTTCGCGCGATAGAGAATGTCAGAGTCTTAGGACCAGCACGTAAGAGTACACAGGTAGAGATTAGCAGCACAGATGCCAGAAAGCTTGGAATCAATGTGCCTGTAAGAGAATCTGGTGATACCAAAGGTTCAGCACCGATTGCAATTGTAGGACCTAAGGGTGCTGTATATTGTGAAGAAGGCTGTATTGTAGCAGCAAGACATATCCATATGTCGCCGGCAGATGCCATAAGTGCAGGTGTTCATGACGGTGATTACGTTAGTGTTAGAGTAGAGAATGAACGCGGAACTACATTTAACAATGTAAAGATTCGTGTAGATGATAGCTTCACTCTGGAAATGCATATTGATACTGACGAGGCAAATGCAAGCGAAATCAAACAGGGTGATCAGGTGGAAATTCTAGTGTGAAAATAAATTTTCACACGCAAATTTGTGCCTGCGGCCCAAAGTTTGCAGGTTACTCAAAGTTAAAAAGTTTAGAAAGAAACGAGGGATAGAAATGATTATTGGAAAAGTAACAGGAAGCATCGTTTCAACTCGCAAACAAGAGAATTTAATTGGAAATAAGTTCATGGTGGTAGAGCCAATTAGCGCCATGAATGGTGAGCACAAGCAGTTGGTTGCTATTGACAATATTGGAGCAGGTATTGGTGAATATGTGTTAGTAGCACAGGGCAGTGCAGCGCGTATTGGCTGTGGACTTGCCAATGCTCCTGTAGATGCCGCTATTGTCGGAATTATTGATGATATCGGAAAGCTGGGGTAATTGGTTATGGAAATTGCTGCATTAAGCAAAATCTTAAGAGAGAATGGTATCGTAGGTGCTGGAGGAGCAGGTTTTCCAACCTATGGAAAGCTCTCTGACAAGGCGGATACCATTCTTTTAAATTGTGCGGAGTGTGAGCCGTTGTTGAAGCTGCATAGACAGCTGTTAAAGGCTCATGTAAAAGAGATATTAAAGGCTTTTTCATTGATTGCCGAGACACTCGGTGTCAAGGAAGCCATTATTGGAATTAAAGAAGAATATAAAGAAACGATAGAAGCTCTTGAAGAATATATTGGAGAGTTTCCTATTGTTCGTATACATAGATTGCCAGGTGTATATCCGATGGGCGATGAAGTCATTATGATTTATGAGACTACAGGAAGAGTGGTTCGTCCAGGTGGATTGCCGATTGAGTGCGGAGTAGCGGTATTTAATGTGGAGACCGTATACAATGTATATCGTGCGGTATGGGAGCAGCATCCTGTCATAGATAAGTGTGTGACAATCGTTGGCGAGGTTGAGAATCCGATTACTGTGCGAGTGCCGATTGGAACCCGTATTCGTGATGTGGTGGAGATGGCAGGCGGTGTAACTTGCGACCAGCCGGTATATCTTTTGGGTGGTCCTATGATGGGAAGCTTTGGTAAGGAATATCAGCCTGTAACGAAGACTACCAATGCCATTATTGTACTACCACAGAATCATAGTCTGGTGCTTCGTAAGCAGAATAAATTCTCTACGGCAGTTGCCAGAGCAGCATCAAGCTGTTGTCAGTGCCAGTGTTGTACGGACCTTTGTCCAAGACATGCCTTAGGACATCCGATACAGCCACATTTATTTATGAGAGCAGCAGCCAATAGAGACTTTACGAATCTCGAGGCATATATAGATACCTTGTTTTGCAGTTCATGCGGTTTGTGTGAGATGTTTAGCTGTCCGCAGGGCTTATCGCCTAGAAGCATGATGGCAGAGTATAAGGCAGGACTTCGTAAGGCAGGTGTGAAGCCGCCAGTGGTAGAGGCAAAGCCAGTCAAGGCATCCAGAGAATATCGTAAAGTGCCAGAGGGTAGATTACTTGCGAGATTAGGACTTGGCAGCTATGAGAGTGAAGCATTATTAGATGATAGTATTCGCATGGCGTCAGAGGTTAAGGTATTACTTTCACAGCATATTGGAGCACCTGCAAAGGCTGTTGTACAAGCAGGTGATGTAGTAGCGAAGGGAGACGTGGTTGGGGCAGCCGCTGAGGGGTTATCGGTTGCGATTCATGCGTCTATTTCAGGAACTGTGAAAGAAGTGACAAAAGACTATATTATCATTGTGTCATAATGGAATCATCATGTATAATGATTATGTAAACATAGAGTAGGAAATGAGGAACGACATGAGCAAAGCCATTGGAATGATTGAATTTAAGACAGTTGCAGCAGGTATTACTGCAGCAGATCAGATGGTAAAAACTGCAAATGTAGAGATTATAGAGGCGCAGACAGTATGTCCGGGCAAGTATATTGCGTTGATTTCAGGTGATTTAAGTGCAGTAAAGGCTGCGGTTGAACGTGCCGAGCTGACAAGACCTGACGAGCTGATTGACAGCTTTGTACTTGGTAATCCTGACGAGTCTATTTTCCCTGCTATTTACGGAAGCAGTCAGATAGATGAGGTCAATGCACTTGGTATCTTGGAGACCTATGATGCGGCATCTATTATTGTGGCGGCAGATATTGCAGCTAAGACTGCGATTGTAAAGCTGATTGAGCTTCGTATTGCAAAGGGAATGTGTGGTAAGTCTTATATGTTGATTACAGGTGAGGTAGCAGCCTGTGAGGCAGCGATAGAAAAGGCTAAGGCATCAGTAGGCGAGAAGGGTATGTATCTGGATTCTTCAGTTATTGCACATCCAGATGCGCAGATTTGTAAGACAATCATGTAATTTAACAGTTCAGTTGTATATCGAAGATGCGACTTTTGTGAATATATAGGCGCGACTGAGCTGTGCTATTTCAAGAAGAAGGATTAAGGGGTATGTTAGCAGTTGAAAGAAAAAATCTGATATTGGAGCGCTTGCAGGAGCAGAAGAGAGTTGTGGTAAGTGAGCTTAGCGAGCTGTTTGATGTATCGGAAGAGACAATTAGACGAGATTTGGATAAGTTAGAAAAGGAAGGCTTTGCCAGTAAGACCTATGGTGGAGCAGTTCTTGTTGAGAATAATAATACAGATATGCCCTTTAGTGTTCGTCAGAAAAGGAACATACAAGGGAAGAAGATTATTGCAGATATAATAGAAGAATTGATACAGGATGGAGACCATATTGTAGTAGATCCTAGTACTACAGCGGTTTTTATCGTGAATGCCTTGAAGAACAAGAAGGATTTGACAGTAGTTACGAATTCGATTGAAGTATTAGTAGAGCTGTCAGATGTATCGGGCTGGGATGTGATTTCCACAGGAGGTACACTCAAAGAAAACTATCTTGCATTGGTAGGACCTAAGGCATTAGAGGGGATTCATTCCTTTAATTCTGACAAGGTGATTCTTTCTTGTAAGGGCATTGATATGGGGAAAGGCATTACAGATGCCAATGAGATGTTTTCACAGGTGAAGAAGGCAATGCTATCTTCCGCTAAGCAGAAGATACTTGCAGTGGATAGCACTAAGTTTGAACAGGTTGCATTTTCTAAGATTTGCGATGTGACAGATTTGGATATGGTGGTAACAGATAAGAAGCCTGCAGATGCATGGTTAGAGTATTTTAAGGATAAAGGAATTGCTTGTCTGTATGGAGAGTAAAGCTTGTCGAGGACAGGATTTGGAGGCACGATAGATGACGAGAGTAATTGCATTTGCTAATAATAAGGGTGGTAGTGGAAAGACTACCACCTGTGCTAATATAGGATATTCCCTTTCTACACTTGGCAGAAGGGTTCTTTTGATTGACGGAGATATGCAGCTTAATTTATCTCTGTCCTTTTTTGATGAGGATAAGGTATTAGAGCTTGCAGCAGGAGAGAAGAATCTTTATCATGGCATTAAGAAGCAGGAGGATTTGTCCGATTATATAATCAGAACACCTTATGACAACCTAGATTTGATTCCATCTTCTATGCTAATGAGTGGTATGGAGTATGAGCTTTTTACCATGTGGCAAAGAGAGATGATTCTTAAGAATGGTTTGAAGAAGATAAAGGCATCTGGCGAGTATGATTATATTTTGATTGATGCACCGCCTACCTTAGGTGGCTGGGTGATGAATATTTTGTGTGCGTCAGATTATGTGATTATGCCTGTGGAGGCTAGTCCTTGGGGATTGTTTGGCGTTGCCAATATGTTTGAGTTCTTAGAGGATGTGCGCAAGATTCATGAGGATTTACAGCTTCTTGGTATTGCAATTACTAAAGTAGATGCCAGAAAGAATTATTACAAGCAAACCTGTGATATTCTGCGTGGTACTGAGGGTGTTCATGTATTTGAGCAGATTATCAGAGTAGACAGTGAAGTGGAATGGGCGCAGGATAATAGTAAGCCTATTTCAGTACATAAGAAGAGTGCCAGAAGCGCGGGCGAATATATGGCATTGGCAAAGGAGATTGATGAAAGATGGCAGTAGGAGCGGGCAGTATCAGAAGAGCAGCAAAGGCAAATGCAGATGTGGTTAAGAATGTGGAAATGAAGGAAGCAGAGGTTGCAAAGGTTGCAGAGAAGAAGACTGTAGAGAAGAAAACAACTACAGTTAAGAAAGCACCTGCAAAGAAAGTAACAGCAGCGAAGAAGACATCAGATGTAAAAGAGCAGGAGATTGCAACAAATCAGGTGTGCCATATTACAGAAGAATTACCGATTTATTTATTGTGATTTCTGTGATAGAATTATATTAACAATTATTGTAAAGTGTTGCTGGTGAGCAACACTTTTTTTGGAGGGGATTATGGAAAAGCCAAATGTAGGAAGAGCAATACTAGGATTTTTGATTTCTTTTTTGATGATTTGTTTGTTAATAGCGGATGCTTTATTAATTGGTTTGAAGACTACCATTTTAAAGGGAACGGATATCGTAGACATTTTGCAGAATGCAGACGCCTTTGGCATGGTGTCAGAGCTTTTTGAATCGGAGTTAGAAGCTACCATGGGTGATGAACCTATGATGCAGGAGATAGTAGCGACTGTATTTTCTGAGGATATGTTAACAGAGATTACCTCAGATGTGATACAGGCACTTGTCAACGACGGAGAGGTGGATTTATCAGGAGTTGCACAGGACTGTTTAAACATGCTTGAAAGTACTTCAGATGAAGTGATTGACCAGGCTTTTGACAAGGCTGCGTCTAGCGGAGAGATTTCATTAGATGTATTGTTACAGAGTAAGCTTTTCCAGTCATATGAGGAACAGTTTGGAATGGAGCTAGCTCCTTTGATGGAAGAATATGTAAGAGATATATATGGAGACACCACGATTAAAGTAGATGCAAACGAATTGGAGGCACTTAAGGGTGAGGCAAGGACGGCATTAAAGGAAGAGATTATGCCTGTATTGGAAGATGCGGTGGAGGTCTATATTGCAGATGTAAATATCGTTGTGAATCAGGAGTTGCAGGCGATTAATGAACAGTATCATATTGCAGAGATGGTTCGTTTGATTGAAAGTATTATGGATACGATACAGATTGCAATCATTGCGTTGACATTGGTAGTATTTTTATTGATAGTACTGGAATTATTGGTAGTATACAGGAAAGCAATGAATCGAGGCATTAGGAATATTGGTGTGTCTGCAATCTTTGCAGGTTTAATGCTTGCAATAATTGGCGCAGTAACATCCATTGCAAATAGCTTTTTAGTAAGTGTTGTTGGTATATCAGGTATGGCACAGGATGCGATGCTGGATATTATTATGAATTTTGTAGAGGCTAATCTACAGAAGACAGGTACGGGATTTTTGCTGATAGCAGCTCTATACTTTGTGGGAGCAGTGGTATGTCTGATATTATCAGCTAGAATGAACAAAACAGAATAATTAATATATGACGAAGTGATAAAGGTGATGTTTGGTATTTTCTTAGAAAATATTGAACATCATTTTTATGTTTTTATTTGATGAATAGGAAGCTAAATTTGAATTTAACTGGCTGATATGAAAGACATTCTGCCCTGTTCTTTCATATCAGCCAAGCAAAGCTTGCGGTACATATTTATCCTATACACAGGTGCTTTAACTCTTGGTTTTATCCCTATATTTGTATATTGCTAATACCTACGAGGTACGGTAACGAAAATCCTGTCGTGGTACCTCGAATCTAGGTATTTTATATCCATTTAATAAG
>JAFUKJ010000055.1 GCA_017467805.1 Lachnospiraceae bacterium | reverse complement strand
ACTGCTTCTGCTTCAGGTAATGAAGCCATCTTGGTTACAAACTCTGAATACTTGTCGTATGCGTCAAAGTACTCGCCGCTTGCAATCGTATCCAGGTCATCAATGGAATACTTATTCTCATCAATTACCAGTAACGGCTCTCCGTTCTCTACTACAACATAATCAACAACGCCACGCTTATAGCTTGTCTCACCTGTCGACTGACTTGTTACCTTCATAATAACTTCTTCGCCTACAAGACCATTTGCTCTAACCAAATCCATGGAAGCTGTTACTTCATTCATCTGCTCTACCTGTGTGAAGGTTGCATATTGTGAAACCCACTCGGTATTGCTGGTTGGTTCTAACGGGTCCTGATTCTGCATTTCTGCTACTAATAAGGTTAAAAACATATCACTGTCAACTGCATTTGGATTTTCAGATGTCTTTGACAATGACTCTGATGAGGTTGTTGTTGTCTGTAATACACCATCTACAATCGGTGCTACTAAACTCATAATTGTGCCTCCTTTATACCATTAAGTCCATGGAGTTTCCATGCATCGTCATCATTTCCACAGCAAGCTTTGTTGCATCATCCTCAAGTAATGCGCCATCCTCTAAGCCATCCCCTTCTTCTAACGAATTCAGGTTAATGCTTCGTCTGCGTATTCCCTGTATGCCTTCTGTTCTCTGTGAATCTTCAGAACCTCTCTGCTCTTGATTGCTCTGGTCAAGATTACGCTCCATCTCATGACTTGCTACAGAAACCTCAATTGCTTCGACCTTAACGCCCTGTTCCTCTAAGTTTGCTCTAAGCTGTACTACCTGCGCTTCAATTGCACTCTTTACATTTTCATTCTGTGTTGTCAGCTCAGCAGTTACTACACCACCCTTAGTTGTCAATGTTACATTAATCGTTCCAAGGCTTGCAGGATGAAGCTGCAGTTCCATTTCTGTCATATTCTCGCTATGTTGAATCTTCACATGGTCAGTCAGTTGTCTTAACAGATTCTCCACGTCCAAAGTGCCTTCCTTCATAAAGTCAGCCACTGTTGTTGAAGGTGCCTGTACATTATCTACTTTGTTCTGATACTCAGGCAAATTCCCCTGCTGATTCTGGAAATTACTCTCTCCGTCCTTAGCAGTTCCTTCGTCGGCAGGTCTTTCCTGCTTGGTATTTTGAATCTCATCTACATTCTGTGTTGTCTCAGGTGCTGCTTCTGCTTTCTGAACGTTTTCGCCCTTCACGGTAATGTTAAGCTCATCTGCGTCCTCCACGTTAAGCACTTCCTCCGAAATGCCATCTGTTTCAACCATAACTGCTTCTTCAAGCTGTTTTAGCTGTGTCATCAGTGAGTCCATTTCCTCCTGTGAAAGTCCTGTCTCCTCCATTAGCAGCTGTGCCTGTTCCTCCACAAATGCAGTAAGCTCCTGCACATCCATATACATTGCTTCATCTGTTACCAGATGAATCGCAGAATCTTGTCCGCCTAATGTAAGCACCAACTGTGCCATGTTCTCAGGATTTAATAAATCCACAACACTAAGTCCCAGGTTCTCTGCTGCACCAAGAATTTCCTCCTCCGACATCTGCAGCTTTGCCTGCATCTCTTCAATGATTTTTCTTAATGCCTCTTCTACTGCTTCCATTGTCTCTTCAGCAGGTCCTTCCTCAGTCTGCTCTTTGGATGTTTCCTGTGTAGTAGTTGCTTCCTCAGTAGTTCTTTCCTCTACTACAGTATCCGCTTCCTCTTCTGCCTTGACTTCTTTGTTCTCGTACTCATCCTGCACGTCGTTATCACAGTCAGGCTCCTGTACATCCTCTGTCTTGGCTCCCGTGTCCGCCTTATCCTGCATTACCTCTGTCTTCTGTGTCTTTTCTCTCTCCTGTGTCAGAATCTTCATAAAATCCTGTCCTACAGACTTATCCTTAGAAGCAGACGCCGCATCAGGCACGGCATACGGAAAGTCCACCGCTGTACTTTTTACAGCCGTAGTTACCATTCCTTTTCCTCCTTTCTTAAAGCTTTTTACACTAATCTATCCTAAAAAGTGCAAGCGAGTAGGTACATTATCCCTACTCGTGCATTAGTGTACATAATATATATCGGTAAATTGTCAGTTTTCTTAAGAGTTAGGGTCCATTATTTTGGCTACTTTAGCTGCAATCGACGGTGTCATTTCTGCCATGATAGCTCCTCTGTCTTCTACATCCAGATTCTCTAATATCTTAGCTGCAAGCTCCAGATTATCTGTCATCTGACAAAGAATATCTGCTGCATCCGATGCCTGCATATTCTTAAAGGTATCTGAATATTCCTGTATTTTCTTATCTACCGCTACTTTTTCGATTACCTTCTCATAGATTGCGGCTGCTGTCGCAGGGTCCATTTCTTCGTAATAAGTACGGTATTCTTCAACACCAGGACCATTTTCTGCATATACAACATCTTCATAAAAGGCTTCCTTAATATCCTGGAATGCCAGCTGACTATCCTCAAAGGTCTGTAATCGTTCTACCTGTGCCTTCAGCGCTTCAATCTGCTCCACATAGGTCACATTAATCGCCTGTGCTTCACTAAGCTGTTTCTCAAGCTTTGTAATCTGGTCTACCGCATCACGAAGACTTGAGTAGCCGCCATAAACTTCTGTTTCCTCTGTTTCTGTATTCGTTTCTGATGGTAAAATCATATTAATTACAGGAACATCCTTAAAAATAGGTGTTAAAACCTTGGAGCCAAATCCACCTACATCCATTTTCACTACCAGACAAAGAATACCAAGCCAGATACAAATGATAAACAAGGTTACAATCGCCACAGATGCACTGCTGCCTTCAAGCTGTTCATCAATCTCTCTTTCCTGAAGTTCAAGCTCCTTTGCCTTTCTCTTCGCTTCCTTCCTGTAATTCTTCTGTTCCGCCTGAAGCTGTTTTCTATTTTCCTTTACCTGTAACTTCTGAGCTGCTGGTCCGTCTGGAGTCATGTTTTCTTTTTTTGCCATTTTTAATCCCGTCCATTTCCTTTAAGCTGTGAATTTACCCGTTTTTTGGCGCATTCTCTTCCATCAGCTTCTGACCATGTGTATAGGTCGTAAGCTGGTCGATTTCTTTATTTTCATTTGCCTGTTCCTCCTTTAGGAAGTCCTGGAAAGCATTCTCCTTTAGCTTCTCATGCGCCTTTCTTTCCTTCATAACCTCCTGCAGTGCTGCCCTTGCTGCCTCCACTGCTTTGGAAGCTTTCTGAATCTGCAACGCCTGCTGTTGAATATATTCATCCATTTTCAGAACAGCCATTTTGTTTTCTTTCATTTTTTGAATATCAAGCATTTCACTTCGAAGCAGAACGCCTTCCTCCAGATACTGTTCCTTTCGGGCTTTCAGCTGTTCCATCTTCTCTATCTCTTCCTGTAATCTTTTATTCGCCGCTGCAAAGTCCTGCTTTGCCTTAGTCTCAAGCTTCTCCTTGATATCCAAAATACTTTGCATCTTATATCGAAATCTTGCCATTTAGTTAATCCTCAAACAATCCCTTCAACAGCTCTACTGATTCCTCAAAATCAAACTTTTCATCTGTCTCCTGTAACAGGAATTGGGTTACTGCATCAATTTTAGATATTGCATAATCAATATTTGGATTACTACCCTTCTTATAGGCTCCGATATTAATCAAATCCTCTGCCTCATTATAGGTCGCCATGACATTCTTGAGCTTGCCTGCTACCTCTCTGTGACTCTTTTCGGTAATCATTGACATACATCTTGAAATACTCTGTAATACGTCAATTGCAGGATAGTGATTCTTATTTGCAAGCTTTCTGGTCAGCATAATATGTCCATCCAGAATACTTCTTGCAGTATCCGTAATCGGTTCGTTGAAATCCTCACCATCAACCAATACCGTATACAAGCCTGTGATAGAACCCTTGTCCGAATATCCTGCTCTCTCCAAGAGCTTAGGCATCTCCGAATAAACACTTGGCGGATAACCTCTTGTTACAGGAGGTTCGCCGCTGGCAAGTCCTATCTCTCTTTGTGCCATTGAGAATCGTGTTAAGGAGTCCATCATCAGAAGTACATCCTTTCCCTGATCTCTAAAATACTCTGCAATCGCAGTGGCTGTCTTAGCAGCCTTATTTCTCTCTAACGCTGGTCTGTCGGAAGTAGCAACTACTACCACCGAGCGACGCATACCTTCTTCTCCAAGGTCACGTTCTATGAACTCTCTAACCTCTCGTCCTCGCTCTCCGATAAGAGCAATGACATTAATGTCAGCTTTGGTATTTCTTGCAAACATACCCATCAGTGTAGACTTACCTACACCTGAACCTGCAAAGATACCAATACGCTGTCCCTTACCAACTGTAATCAGGCTGTCTACCGTTTTCACACCAAGCGGCAACACCTCATCAATAATCTTTCTGCTCATTGGGTCAGGCGGCGGAGCTTCTATCGGATACTTCTTACCAAAGCTCTGCTCCTCAGGTGTTTCATCAAGACAACGTCCCAAGCCATCCACTGTTTTTCCCAAAAGCCAGTCCCCTACATGCACACATAGCGGACTGTTCATATTCTCTACGATACATCCAAGTCCAACTCCATCTGTTACCTCATAAGGCATCAGCAGGGTCTTTTTATCCTTAAAGCCTACTACCTCCGCCATGATGGAATTCTTCTTTTCTGAGTCTGTGTAAATCTTACACAAATCTCCAAGCTTTGCATCAGGCCCCACAGATTCAATTGTAAGTCCGACTACATTTTCCACTTTTCCAAGCTTCTTAAAAAATGTCTTATTTAATACTGCTTTATACCTGTCTAAAGAGTTTGCTGCTTCCATACTTACATTTCCTCGTTTCTAGTGTTCCTTATGCTTCCTCTTCTGAATGTGGTTCATATGCCAGAAGTCGTAATTCTTCATTCAAAGCTTCAAGCTGTGTTCCAAGACTACAGTCAAAGACACCATTTCCTGTTTCAATCATACACTCGCCTCTGCTAAGTGTTACATCCTCTATAATGTCTATTACATCGACTGAAATGCCTGTTCCCTTAACCAGCTCTTTTTTCTGCATGCTGACAAACGGATAATCCTCCTTAGAAACATGAATCAGATATCCACTGTTTCCCTCAGCATTCTTTAATGTATTAGCAATCAGATGCACAATCAACTCTCTTGAGTTCTTAAGACTTACCTTGAAGATATGTTCATAAATACCTGTCAGGGTTTCTATAAACATTGGCTCTAACTCAGCCATCTTTTTCTGATATTCCTCCTCAAGCTGTGCTCTTAACGCCTCGTGCTTTTGCTCTAATTGCTTTCTCTGGCTTGCAACACTTTCAAGACCTTCCTGTCTTCCCTGTTCCAATCCATCCTCATAACCAATCTGCTTGCCTTCCTCTATTGCCTTTTCCTTAATTGCATCCAGTTCTGTCATAACCTGCTGCTTCATTGCATTGATTTCAACCATTGCTTCCTGGATAATTTCTTCTTTAGAAGGAATCGGCTCTGCGGGTTCAGGCTCTGGCTCAGGAAGAGCGTCCATCGCTGCTTCCTCGCCAACCAAATCCATTACCTGTTCTGCCTCAATCCCTTGGGAGAACTCATCTACAAAGTCATCATTACTTCCCGTTTCCTCTCGAAGCTTATCTGATAACTCTTTTAGTTTTTCTTCTACCAAGGCATTGGTATCTATCACTCTTGTCTCACTTGGGTTCACATAGAACCAGCTAGACTTTAATACACCACTTTTAGACAATGATCTCGTCACCTCCGCCTCTGGAAATAACAATCTCGCCTGCATCCTCAAGCTTTCTAATGATGTTAACAATCTTCTGCTGTGCCTCCTCAACATCCTTCATACGAACAGGTCCCATGAATTCCATATCCTCACGAATCATCTCAGCAAGACGCTTAGACATATTGTTGAAGATTGCGGTCTGAACCTCTTCATTAGAGCCCTTACATGCAACAGCAAGGTCATTGTTATCAACATCACGAAGTACTCTCTGGATAGCTCTGTCATCAAGCAACAAGATATCCTCGAATACGAACATCTTCTTTCTGATTTCGTCTGCCAATTCTGGCTCTTCGATTTCGAGAGTTTCCATGATATGCTTCTCTGTTCCACGGTCTACTGTATTTAAGATATCTACGACTGCATCAACACCACCAATGATTGTGTAATCCTGGTTAACAAGTGATGAAAGCTTAGCCTCTAATACCTTTTCTACTTCCTTAATAACATCAGGACTCGTTCTGTCCATGGTTGCGATTCTTCTTGCTACGTCTGCCTGTTTCTCAGGTGTAAGAGCAGAAATAATCGTTGCTGACTGACCTGGTGATAAATAGGATAAGATGAGTGCAATTGTCTGCGGATGCTCATCCTGAATAAAGTTCAACAACTGTGAAGCATCTGTTTTCTTAACAAACTCGAAAGGTTTAACCTGTAAGGAAGCTGTAAGTCTTCCAATAACATCCAATGCCTTTTCTGCTCCAAGTGCCTTCTCCAAAAGCTCCTTCGCATAACCAATACCACCCTCTGCGATATACTGCTGAGCAAGACATACCTCGTAGAACTCGTTAATTACCTGTTCCTTTACCTGAGGTGTTACGCTCTTGGTATTTGCAATCTCAAGGGTTAAATCTTCGATTTCCTCTTCTTTTAAATGTTTAAAGATAAGTGCCGATTTTTCAGGCCCTAATGCGATGAGCAATACTGCTGCCTTTTGTATTCCAGTTAACTGAACTTCTGCCATTCCTAATTACCCCCAATCCTCATCTAGCCAGTTACGTAAAAGTGTAGCAACCGCTTCTGGATTCTCTTCCACGAACGTGTCAATAAGCTTGCCTGCCTCTGACTTCTGTTCTGGCTCGATGCTTTCTAACTCTTCCTGCAGTGTAGACTGCAATAAATCCTCTACTGATAACTCTTCTTCCTCTTCTACCTCTCTCTTAGTTCTCAAGCTCATAAATACTACGAAGCCTAATAATCCAAGAATAATTACAATCAGAACAATCTGTAAGATATCCTTATATGATACTTTCTCAACAACCGCATCAATAAACTGTGTTTCTTCATATGCTACGAAGCTTACATTTTTCTCTGGGATACCTGCCGCCATTGCAATAACACTTACTAAGTCCTCATCCACCTCAAGCTTTGTCTTTGCTGTATTGGCAATCTTGTATTCATCCCATGTGATGCCGTCTAAGAAGCCCTGAAGCTTTACATCTGCCTCTCTGATAAGCTTATACTTAACAGCGGTAACCGCCACTGTTGAATCTGCGTATACGATTTCACCTGTTGACTTTGTTTCATCCGTAATCTTCTCATTTAACAGATAATCTGTAATACTCTCGTAGGTACTGGTATCTGCACCAGACTCAGTTTCCAGCATATAGTCTGTCTCTGAGTTAGAGTCAGTTCCAGGCACGCCGCCTGAGCTTTCTGTTGACTTCTGCTGGTAGATTTCCTGATGTGAGAAGTAACCCTGCTCTTTTCCATCATTTGTAGAATACTCATGACTTGTGATTTTCTTCTCCGAGAAATCCATTACCACATTGGTCGCTACCTCAATCTGTGCAAATTCATTAGTACCTGCAAGTACCTTTTTAATTTCATTCTTAATATTTGTCTCGGCATTTTCCTTTAAGCTCATCATGGAATCTGCCTTATCAATTACTGATGTACTTTCCTCAATCGGGAACCAAAGTGTTCCGTTTTGGTCAAGAATCGTAATCTTATCTGTTGTGTCATTTCCTAATGCCGTTGCTGCGAATCTTGCAAGTCCTGCTGCAATCTCTGCATTGAAGGTTGCCCCCTCTTTGATTTCTAAAACAATTGCTGCTGAAGATTCTAAATTCTGTGCAATCAGTGTTCCGTTATCTTCAGGAATATCCAATTGTACGGTTGCTGAAGCAACTGCACTATTTTGCTCTAAATCCTCTTCCATCTGACCTTCAAGATAAAGCTTATATCTCTTGAGGCTATCCGCCTGAGATGAAGTAAAGCTGCCACTCAACGCATCATCAATTCCATATCCTGCTGCAGGAATGCTATTTGTTCCAAGCAAGAGTCTTGCGTCAGACTCCTGTTCATCCAGAATCGTGAAAGTCAAACCATCACTGGATACTTTATAGTCCAGTCCGTCTCCTTCCAACAATCCCTGGATTGTACCAGCCTCTTTTGTGGTCTCGCATACCGCAAGCTCTACATATTGCTTACGGGTTAATACCGCAACCAATATCGAGATTGCAATCAATGCGCCCAACGCTACGCAGATTAAGATTGTCTTCTGCTTTGGCTGGAACTGATTCCACCACGTCTTCACCTTATCATAGATTTTGTTCCAAATTTCTAGCAACTTGTCTACCATCTCAAGTGTCTCCTTCTCATGTGCCCTTTTACCGAAATGTCCCCTTAAACACTTCTCATCCTGTCATTAAATCTGCATTGCCATAATTTCGTTATATGCTGTTAGAAGTTTATCTCTCACAGCCAGTGTGTACTGCAATGCTGTCTCTGCCTTCTGTGCTGCAATGGTTAAGTCATGTGTATTCTCAGAAATTCCCATTGCATATTTCAGCTCTTCATTTTCATAATCTGATAAATAGTTATTAGTTTCATTGATATTGCTCATTGCCGCATTCAATATCGAATCAAAGCTTTCCTCTGATGCTTCCGATGTATCGCCAAGCATACTTGTGACTGACTTCTGAATCGCCTCTGAGCTGACATTGAACAAGCTGTTAATGTCATTTGCTGCTGTTATTGTCATTATCTATTCCGCCTTTCTCTAATTGCCTGATTTACTTAATTTGCCATCTCTAAGCCCTTAGTTGCAATCGACTTTGATGCATTAAATGCAGTAGCATTTGCTTCAAAAGCACGGCTGGCATCAATTAAGTTTGTCATTTCTGTAATAGTGCTTACATTTGGATAGGTTACATAGCCTTCCTCGTCCGCATCAGGATGTGTCGGATCATATACCTTATTCATCTCTGTCCAGGTATCCTCCTCTACACTTGCAATCTTTACGCCATATCCTGCTTCTGTCAGCTCTGTTGCATTTAGATGACCAAGCGGTCTTCCAGTCACTCGGCTGAACTGTGAATCCAATACATGAGAGAAGCTTCTTGTCTCTGTTGCCTGCTTCTCCTGATAGGTAACTACCTTTCTGACATACGGTCCCCCCTCAGCTGTTCTGGTGGTTTCCGCGTTCGCCACATTCTGTGCGATGATATCCATACGATAACGCTCTGCAGACATACCTGAAGAGCTGATATCAAACGAATCAAACATTCCCATACTTTATCCCCCTATTGCCATATCGTTACTGCATTGCCATCTTCATCATCGAAAACTCATGATTTACGCTGTCGATAATACCATTGTATTTAATCTGATTGGCAGCAAGCATAGCATTTTCATTATCAATATCTACGTTATTGCCATCATATCGGTAGGAAAGCTCCGCATAATCTGTATATACCTCGGGTTGTAAGTAGTCTAAATCCAGTTGTTTTACCGTTGCATCTACAGTCTTGCGATCAGAATTTAAAAATGCATATTTTAATTCTGTTTCAAAGCGGATATCCTTTCTCTTGTAGTTCGGAGTATTCACATTCGCGATGTTATTAGCAAGAATCTCATTCCTTGTTGCTGTCGCATCGGCTGCCGTACCCAGAACATTAATGTAATCATACACGTTTGAACAAAACATCTGCACTCCTCCTGTTTGCATGTCAATGTAACTTAGACCTTCCCATGTACCTGTTTACATAGGCTGGCTTTCATCACACCACACTGTAAATTGACATAATATTACTTGTTTCTTATTCTATTATATGATATTTTCAGAATATTTCAAGAGTTATTTTGATTATTTTTATAAATTATGTAAATTTATTCTGCATCTGTATATAATTATATCAATTGTTTGTGTAAATTCAATAGTTTGCGGGATTTATTGGTTTTTATGATGTTTAATTATGGTTATGATTCTTCTTTTTCGGGGGAATAACGGGT
>JAFUKJ010000054.1 GCA_017467805.1 Lachnospiraceae bacterium | reverse complement strand
GCGTAGTCGGCTTGATGGTAAAAAATAAATTCAACAGGATAAATAAAATGACTGCCAGCATACCTGTCGCACCAAGGAACTTTTTAATATCTATTGGCAAATCGGAAACAGCCTTACCTGTCTGACCGTTTACAACGGCGTAAGCAACACGGTCCTTATTACGGTAGGAAAGAAACCATACTGGGAAAAGTGCCAGCTCTGCCTTTTCGTTTTCAGGCATAAGGCGCTTCTTTGCATCGTCAGCCTTTACATTAAAACGTCTAAAGTTGCGGTCATTTATAAGCTGATTGGCGGCATCAACAGCAGCAAGCTCTCTTGCCTGACCTTCATAAGCAGAGCTGTCAATGTCGCTGGTATCAGCATAGTAGCCGCTTAGGTAAGATGGTGAAAAGGGCTTGCTGTTGGTAATATCAAAGGGCGCGATGGCACCGCTTAGATTGTCACAGAATGCTGATGAAGCATCATAATGAATCCCTTCATAGTGAGCATCTACATTAACGCCTAAGTCATAATGTCTGGTAAAAATATAATCTCCGCTACGATTAGAAGTAGTACCTGGTATAAAGACAGTTCCCTGTTTCTCAAAAGAATACATCCAGTATGGCATATAGATTCCTCTAAAATGCTCGATATAATCTGCATTTTTTAAATCATCAGGCGCAAAAAATGCCTTTTGCAAAAGACTATGATAAGCTTTCTTACAGTCGTCCTTGGTCTTTGAAAACGGAATAATATACTTAGGACGTTTTTCTTCGCTGATACGGCTGTTAATAAAGGTGGATGAGCCACAATAGCTACAGAAGGTAGATACAGTGGTATCATCGCAAATAAGCTCTGCGCCACAGCTGGAGCAGGAATAAACGGTAGCCTCAAAAACCTCGGCTTCGTCAGCGCCATCTGCGTTGTCGAAGTGATAAGGATTAAGCTTGGTTCCGCAGTATTCGCAGAGCAATTCTTGTGCATGGATATCGAATTTAAGATTTCCTGCACAGTTTGGACATTGATGCATGTTGGTTCTCCTCTCAATTTCTCTTTAGCTTACATAAACACAACAATCATAACACAAAGAATCAAAATGTGATACAATAGAAAAAGAATTTTGAAAAGGAGAAAAGGCGATGACAAGATTAAAGGCAGAATGTATCAGCTGTCTGACAAAGAAATATATGGATAAATATCCTGCGGATGCAACAGAGGAGCAGAAGGTGGAATTTTCCCAGAGAGTACTAAAGCTTATTTCTGAGGCACCGCTTAGTCTGAGTGCGCCTGTGCTGGTGCGTTCCATTAATGATATTAGAAGAGAAATGTTTGATTATCAGGATGAATTTGTGAAAGAAAAATCTCACTTTAATCAGTTGATGCTGGAGTGGGAAGAGGAGATTGCAGGCTGGATAGAAGAAGCTGCGGAACCGTTAAAGCTGGCACTACAGCTTGCCATGACAGGAAATTATATTGATTTTGGTGCGGTGAAGAGTGTGGAAGAGGACTATTTATCAGATTCCTTGAAGAATGCGGGGCAGCGTTATATAGATGAAAAGGAATTTGCAGCATTACAGGAGGATTTGACAAAGGCAAAGCATTTGGTGTATCTGACGGACAATTGTGGAGAAATTGTCTTGGATAAGCTTTTTATCAGGACAATACAGAAGCTGTATCCACAACTGGAAATCTGCGTTATTGTTCGCGGCGGTGCAGTATTAAATGATGCACAGCTTGAGGATGCCAAACAGGTAGGTTTGACAGAGATTGTGGAAGTACTTGATAACGGTAACAATATTGCAGGAACCTGGCTTCCTGAGGTTGCTTGGCCTGCAAAGTCTAAGATAGAGGCAGCAGATGTGATAATTGCCAAAGGACAGGCGAACTTCGAGACACTTCGAGGCTGTGGAATGAACGTTTTTTATATTTTCTTATGCAAATGCGAGATGTTTGCACGACAGTTTGGTGTGGAGAAGTTTACAGGAATAATAATGAATGATAAAAGTCTGTAAATAGAGCAAAATAAGATAAATTGACAAACAATTATAATGGGAGAATCATTTATATTAGAGACCTTGCGTGAATACAAGGTTTCAGATGTATATAGTGTTTGAGAAAACAATTTTATGTTTTGAGAGAGGGGCACATGATATGAATAAGAGCATTGGAAGAAAAGTAATGTTCATGGTTGGTGGAATGGGAATATTACTTCTTGTGTCAATTTATCTGAATCTGGCGGCATTGCAGACAATTCAGGAGCAGAATGATAGAATGGCAAATGATATTACTGCATATGAAGAGATGGTTAGGAATCAGACTACAGAGGGCTTAGAGGAATTAGAAGCGGAGATTGCTTATATGATTGAGCATAGTGCAACAAAGATTGATGGAACGGTAGTTTTTGACTATGTTCTGATGGCACTTGGCGTTGTTATCATGATTATTTCGGTTATATCATCCAGTAGGTCAATTGGTAAGCCTGCAAAGAAAGCAAGTGCTGAACTTGCGAGTATTGTTGATAAGATTGAAAACAATAAGGGTGATTTGACGGAACGAATTGATGTAAAGACAAAGGATGAAATTGGTCAGCTGGCAGTTGGTATCAATGGATTTATCGAAAAACTGCAGGAAATTATGCGTAAGCTTCAGGTGGAGTCCGAGGAGATGATGAACTCATCGGATGTAGTAAATCATCATGTAGAGGAATCTAACAGGAATGCATTGAATATGTCGTCGGCTACACAGCAGCTTGCTGCAAGTATGGTGGAAATGACACAGACTCTGGAGCGATTGGCGCAGGGCAGTCATAATATTCTTGAGCGTGTACAGGCGATGAATGAAAGCGCAGAGCAGGGCAATACTTCTGTAACGAATGTAAAGGGACATGCTACAACAATCCATAAAGAGACTATGGAGAGCAAGGAGCATGCGATGCAGGTGCTTGGAACCATTGGAAAGCAGCTTGAAAATGCAGTGGAAGACAGTCGCAGTGTTGAGAAGATTAATGAACTGACAGGAAATATTCTTAGTATTGCAAGTCAGACGAACCTGCTGGCATTGAATGCTTCCATAGAGGCGGCAAGAGCGGGTGAAGCAGGAAAAGGCTTTGCGGTTGTTGCTGATGAGATTCGTGTTCTCGCAGAGAACAGTAGTAATACGGCAAATGATATTCAGAATATCAGTAAGCTGGTAACAGATGCAGTTTCGAGGTTGTCAGGTCAGGCGCAGGAGATGCTGAAATTTATCGGTACAGATGTAATTAAGGATTATGATGGCTTTGTTGATGTTGTGAATCAATATCAGGCGGATGCTGATTTAATGAGTGATATACTGCAGCAGTTTGTGGAACAGGTGTCTGTGATTACGAATACCATGCAGGAAATGAGCAGCGGAATTGATGGTGTTTCTTCCGCAATCAGTGAGAGCAGTAATGCCATAACAAGTGTTGCAGAGGATGCATCAAGCTTTGTATCGGCAATGAATGAGGTTCAGTCAGAAACAGAGAATGCGCATAGAATTTCTGTGGAATTGCAGAATGAAGTAAAGAAATTTGAAAAAGTGTAATCATATAATTTAGAAAGGCTGTACTCGAAAACGGGTACAGCCTTTTAAAAACAGTGTGTAATTATAATTTGAAGAACTCAGGTGTACGTCCTTCAAAGATTGTATAATATTTAAAGCCTGCTTCCTTAAGAATATCGCAAGCCTTATCAAAGCTGTAACCTACATTCTTAATGTGGTGGGCATCAGAGCCTACAGTAATGATTTCGCCGCCAAGCTCGCGGTAACGCTTCAGAATATCGAAACATGGATTTGGCTGTCCGAGTCCATAGTGGAAGCCTCCTGTGTTAAGCTCAAGTCCCTTTTCTTCCTCTAGAAGAGCCATTAAAATCTTATCAAATACATCCTTATGCTTCTCATAGGTGTAGTTATCGTTCTTGGTAGGGCCGTAGCGTACAACGTAATCAAGATGACCATATACATCGAAGTAAGGAAGCTTTTTAATACTCTCCAAAACAGCTTCAAAGTATTCGTGATGTGCTTCGTCTTCAGTTTTGCCCTCGAAGAACTCAGGATAATAAGGGTCCTTTCTATTACAAATGTGTGTAGAGCCGATGATAAAGTCAAAGTCATGAGACTTGGAATACACAGCAAGCTCCTTCTTTAAATGAGGCTGGAGACCAAGCTCAATACCAAACATAACCTTAATCTGGTCCTGATACTTTGCTCTAAGCTTTAACAAATCATATAAATAAGAATCTGCATTCAGCTCGAAGCAGCCAGGCTTCAAATCATTGGAATATACATAATCAATATCATGATGCTCAGTAAAACACACGTGTGTCAGACCAAGACTGATTGCCTTTTGAATCATTTCCTCCATCGTAGACTCACCGTCGCCTGAGAAGGTGGTGTGCAAATGGAAGTCGGTTAAAATAGCCATAAATTACCTCCTGAATTTTATTTTTATAACTGAATATTTTGTTTGAATTGCTTCAATAATTATGGTAACACAAATGTCCGCAAATGAACAGATGGTATTGAAAACTTAAAATTTCCTTAAAATACTAATTTTTTTAAATTTATGACTTGAATTTTGCGGGATAATTAGGTAGAATGAAACTGCTGATAAAATTTTGTCAATCATCTGCGCTTTAACGTGGGTTTTAAGACATGATAGATGATGATGAAAAGAAAAATTTATCTATATTTTAGGAGGAATTTAAAATGGCAGTAAGAGTAGCAATTAATGGTTTTGGTCGTATCGGTCGTCTTGCTTTCAGACAGATGTTTGATGCAGAGGGATATGAAGTAGTAGCAATCAATGACTTAACAAGTCCTGAAATGCTTGCTCATTTATTAAAATATGATACAGCTCAGGGTAAGTACAAATACGCTGATACTGTAGAGTACGGTGAGGATTCAATCACAGTTAACGGTAAGAAGATTACAATCTACGCTAAGGCTAACGCAGCTGAGCTTCCTTGGGGCGAGCTTAACGTAGACGTAGTATTAGAGTGTACAGGTTTCTACACATCTAAGGATAAGGCTTCTGCTCATATCACAGCAGGTGCTAAGAAAGTTGTTATCTCTGCTCCAGCAGGAAATGACCTTCCTACAATCGTTTACAATGTAAACCACAATACATTAAAGGCAACAGATACAGTTATTTCTGCAGCTTCTTGTACAACAAACTGCTTAGCTCCAATGGCTAAGGCTCTTAACGATTTAGCTCCAATCCAGTCTGGTATCATGACAACAGTTCATGCTTACACAGGTGATCAGATGATCCTTGACGGACCACAGAGAAAGGGTGATAAGAGACGTGCTCGTGCAGGTGCTCAGAATATCGTTCCTAACTCAACAGGTGCTGCTAAGGCTATCGGCTTAGTTATCCCAGAGTTAAATGGTAAGTTAATCGGATCTGCTCAGCGTGTTCCTACTCCTACAGGTTCTACAACTATCTTAGTTGCAGTTGTTAAGGGCAAAGTAACAAAGGACGAAATCAATGCAGCTATGAAGGCAGCAGCTACAGATTCTTACGGATACAACACAGATGAGATCGTTTCTTCTGACGTTATCGGTATGACATATGGTTCTTTATTCGATGCTACACAGACAATGGTAGCTCCTATGGAAGATGGAAATACACAGGTACAGGTTGTATCTTGGTATGACAACGAGAACAGCTACACATCTCAGATGGTTAAGACAATTAAGTACTTCGCTGAGTTAGCATAGTAGTATTTTTATAAGACCTATTAAGGGTCCGGTCTTTAAAGGACTGGACCCTATTTTAATATTAAGGAGGATTTAATCATGGGATTAAATAAGAAATCAGTTGATGATATCAACGTAAATGGTAAGAGAGTTCTTGTAAGATGTGACTTTAACGTACCTCTTAAGAATGGTGAGATTACAGACGAGACTCGTATTGTAGCAGCACTTCCTACAATCCAGAAGTTATTAAATGATGGTGGAAAGGTTATCCTTTGCTCACATCTTGGTAAGGTTAAGAATGGTCCTAACGAGGGCGAGTCTTTAGCTCCAGTAGCAAAGAGACTTTCAGAGAAGCTTGGTAAGGAAGTTAATTTCGTAGCTGATTATAATGTAACAGGTGAGGCTGCTACAGCAGCAGTTGCAGCTATGAAGGAGGGAGATGTTGTATTATTACAGAATACACGTTTCCGTGGTGCTGAAGAGACAAAGAACGGTGAAGCATTCAGCAAGGAGTTAGCTGATTTAGCTGATTATTATGTATGTGACGCTTTCGGTTCTTCACATAGAGCACATGCTTCTGTTGCTGGTGTAACAGAGTTCATCAAGGCTAAGGGTGGCGAGAACGTAGTTGGATACTTAATGCAGAAGGAAATCGACTTCCTTGGTAATGCAGTAGAGAATCCTGTAAGACCTTTCGTTGCTATTCTTGGTGGTGCTAAGGTTGCAGATAAGTTAAACGTTATTTCTAACCTTCTTGAGAAGTGTGATACACTTATCATCGGTGGTGGTATGGCTTACACATTCTTAAAGGCTCAGGGATATGAAATCGGTAAGTCTTTAGTAGACAATGAGAAGCTTGATTACTGTAAGGAAATGATGGCAAAGGCTGAGAAGCTTGGCAAGAAGTTATTACTTCCTGTTGACTCTACAACAATCGCTGATTTCCCTAACCCAATCGACGCTCCTGTAGAGGTTGAGGTATATGATGTTGAGAATATGCCTGCTGACAGAGAGGGATGCGATATCGGACCTAAGACAGCAGCTATGTATGCTGAGGCTGTTAAGTCTGCTAAGACAGTTGTATGGAACGGACCTATGGGTGTATTCGAGAATCCTACACTTGCAGCTGGTACAATCGCAGTTGCTAAGTCTTTAGCTGAAACAGATGCTACAACAATTATCGGTGGTGGTGATAGTGCAGCAGCAGTAAATACATTAGGATTTGCTGATAAGATGAGCCATATTTCTACAGGTGGTGGTGCTTCTCTTG
>JAFUKJ010000053.1 GCA_017467805.1 Lachnospiraceae bacterium | reverse complement strand
TTCTTTGGGATTTATCTCCTGTATAAGCGTCAGTGGGGAGCAGCAGTTTGCTTTGTGCTTACCATGTGTCTTGCGGGAGGCGCTTCGGTTGCTATATTTCCTGATATGCTGGCACATTCTTTGGGAGGCGGTTATAGAGGGGAAGAGACGCTGCAGAATCTCGCAGAGCTTTCACCGATGGTATTTTTCTCAAGATTAAAGACCTGCTATACGATAGTAGATGTTCAGCTTTTTGGTGGATTTTTTATCGTATTTGTTACCGTAGCTGCGATTTTGACCTATATAGGAAGAAAACGTGAGTGGAAGAAAGCGTTTAGGGCATTTCCGATTGAGAATGAGTCACAGGATGAAGTAAAGTATGCATGGATTATGCTTAGTGGCAGCTGCCTGGGCTATTTTCTGGTAATCACAAAGGCTGCCGTATATACGACGGACCGTTATTTCCACATTATATATCCGTTACTAATTTTGCTGGTAGTGTGTGGTCTGTGCGTAGGAGTCCGTTATTTCCTTTCTATTAAAGTTACATTTTGGCTGATTGCAGTAGTGCTGCTATTGACTACAGTAAAGGAGTTTGGTAATAACTGGTTTTATTTGTACAGATCGACACAGAGCTTACTTGAGACTGCTAAGCAGTATGGAGATTTGGATTGTATCTATATTGTAAATGCAGGTTATGAGATTAATCCGTCATTTTATGAGATAAGGGAGTATGATACAGTAACCTTTATTGATAAAAATGAGCTGGATGCATTAAAGGAACTGGATTTGGATGTAGAGAATGGTTTAATCGTTTCTATGGGAAATGCGATTTCCATAGAGGAGGTTGCAAAGACTGTTCAGGATAGGTTCCCTAAGTTAATCAATTATGAACAACTGGGAGGACATTCTTTCTCAGTAACATATAGGTTTTATGAATAGGAGAAAGTTTCGACGGTAAGTCGGAACTTTTTTTACTGGATAAGTTAATCATTCACAGAAATTACATATCAAATAATGGTTACATAATGTTTACAAAATATAAAAATGTGTAGTATATTTAAATATTATAATTAGAAGATATTTTATTGAAGGAGTAAGTGATGGTGACAAAGAAAATAGCGAAGTTTGGTATCGCTTTTGGTGTTGTGTTTTTGTTTTTCTTTATGTTGCTTATATTTGGACCAGCAGAGATATTTTTTGCTAATATAGCTGAATTTGAATTTGTATATACTGATTTTGCGTTTGCAATGATAGGAATATCTTTAGTGTGTTCAATTATATTAGCACTTATATTAATGATTTTGCCGAATGTATTATATAAGATTTTGCTTTCGTTAACCTTTGGCTTTTCTGTGGCAGGCTATATTCAGATAATGTTTATTAATTCTGGATTGGATTTGCTTGGAATGAATCCTGATGGTTATCAGATGAATATAGGACAGGCAGTTATTAATCTTATTATCTGGCTGGCAGTTATAGCTTTGATGCTGTATCTTGCATTCAAGGATAAGGACACGTGGAAGCTTCTGGTTTCCTATGGTTCAGAGATTTTGATTTGCATTCAGGCAGTAGCATGGTGCTCTTTGATATTCACGGCAGAAAGTGAAGCGTTTCAGCGTGAGGAGAGCGGACAGTATTTCTTCTCGGGAGAAGAGCAGTATACGGTATCTGCAAATGAGAATATCATAGTATTTATTTTAGATTATTTCAGTAATGAATATTTGGAACCAGCGGTTGAACAGTATCCTGATTTGTTAGAAGTGATGGATGATTTTACTTATTATAATAATACGGATTGTGTATATTTTGGAACATATCCGTCTTTAATTCACATCTTGTCGGGAGAAGAGGCACAGCCACAGACAGCGATAAACAACTGGTGCTATAATTTGTGGCAGTCAGATTCGGTACAAGGCTTTTATCAGTCATTGAGAGAACAGAATTATGTATCAAATTTCTATACACCCGAAAAGAATATGCTCTGTGGAATGAATAGTGTAGAGATACTAAAGGGTACTTTTTCAAATGTTGTGAATCAAGGGCAGGATTTAGAGGTTGATTATGAACTGTTAATAAAGACTATGACAAAGATGTCAGGGTATCGTATGTTCCCATATATCTTAAAGCCATATGTATATACAGATTATAGTGAATATTCGGAGATTGTAACTGAAAGAACGAATAAAGTAACACATACGAATTCGGCATTTTATGCAGGCTTACTGGAAAATGGTCTGACGGTGAATGAAGAGTCAAATTATTATGTTGTTCAGCATTTGGAAGGAACTCATGCACTTACAACGGGAAGTGATGGAGCATATAAGGAAGATGCGACAAGAGAAGAAACCATTAAGGGTTGTATGGTAATGCTGGAGGAATATTTTTCACAGCTCAAGGAGCTTGGCGTATATGATGATGCAACAATAATTGTAACTTCTGATCATGGTGGGCCAAGAGATTCTCAGGTTATATTCTTTATGAAGAATCCAGGTGAGACACATGAGGAAATGCAGGTGAATGCAGCACCAATTTCGCTCTGTGAATATCCTGCAACGATTGCCAAGGCAGCTGGAATAGATTCAACACCATATGGTAAGGCGGTTAGTGAAATCTCGGAGAATGAGTTAAGGGAAAGAACAGTATGGGTAAGATTAATGGTTCCTGAGCTGCCCTATGTTCAGAAGTATTCTGGCACTGGAACAGGAGCAGATAATGCATACTGTGGATTTACCTATACAGGCGGCATTGATGAGCTGTATGAGACATATGATGATGGGGCAGATATTGTAGTACAAGAGGTGGATTCATTCTATTAATAACAGGGAGAGTAAGGATGAAAAAAAGAGGAATGGTAAAGCTGGGACTTGCATTTGCTGTGGCATTTTTGTTTCATTTTATGCTACTGATATTTGGGCCCGCAGAAATATATTTTGCAAATGTAACGGAATTTGAATTCCTATATGGGGAATTTGCAGGAACATTGGCAATTGGCGGAATTGTATCAACTTTGATTTTGACACTGGTTATATTTGTGTTACCAGACAAGCTTTCAAGGGTACTTAGTTCGATTGTATTTGCGATAGCGATTGCAGGATATATTCAGACTATGTTTTTGAATGACAATCTGGATTTGCTGGGTGTTAATCCTGAAGGGTATGTGGTAAACACTGCGAAAGCGATTCCTAATGCCGTTATATGGTGTGTAATCGGGCTTGTAGTTATTGTTCTGGCTTTTGTAAAGATGGAGATATGGAAGAAACTGGTGGGATTTTGCTCATTCTTTTTAATAGCAATTCAGGCAGTTGCTTTAGTTTCATTAATGCTTACAGCTGGCGAGGAAGCATATGAAAGACCAGCAGAGAACTGGCATATTTCAGGTATGAATCAGTATACAGTTTCAGCTAAGGAAAATGTTATTGTAATCGTATTAGATTATTTCAGTAATAAGTATATTGAACAGATGGAGGCTGTTTATCCTGGGGCTACGGATTTTCTTCATGATTTTACTTATTACAGTAATGTAGATTGTGTTTATTTTGGAACCTTTCCATCGCTTCCGCATATGTTGACAGGGCAGGAAGTGGAAATGTCTAAGACAATTAATGAATGGTGTAATGATATATGGAATAGTGAGGAAACTAATCGTTTTTATACAGAGCTTCAGGAGAAAGGATATATAGCGAATGTATATACCCCTGATACCAATATCTTATGCGGAACGAATAGTGTAGATATTCTGAGTGGAAAGATTCATAATGTGATTAATTCTTCTCAGGAAGTTGAGGTTATGTATGATACCCTGCAGAAGACAATGGTAAAAATGTCTGCATATCGAATGTTTCCAGAGTTTATAAAGCCATATTTTTATGCTAATATAGATGAGTATGAGGACGTTGTACAGGAAAAATCATATAAGATGAATCATAATAATTATGATTTCTATCAGGGACTGTTAGAACAGGGACTGACAAAGGATGAGGAGTCTAATTACTATATTGTGCAGCATCTTATGGGACCGCATTTGTGGACAACGGACGAATATGGATATTATAAAGAGGATTCAACCATCGAGGAGACATCAAAGGGATGTATGGTAATTGTAGAGGAATATCTCAATCAGCTAAAGGAATTGGGAGTATATGATAGTTCAACTATTATCATTACAGCTGACCACGGTGAAGGCTATGCATCACAGGTTCTGTTTTATATGAAGCAGCCGAATGAGACACATGATGTATCTCCAGTGACGAATGCGCCTGTATCCTTCTACGAATTCTTACCTACAATAGCGGATGCAGTCGGCTTGGATGCCAAGAGCTATGGTGAGACAATTTATGACTATGCTGAAGGTGAAGAGAGAGAAAGAACCTACTGGATTCGCTGGATGGAGTCAGATTATCCGATTGTACCATGTTATAATGGGACAAAGGATGGCAGTTCTAATGTATATCACGGTTATACTTATACTGGTGAGCTGGAAGAACTGCTCAAGCAGATGGAGATAGGGCCAAATATCATTGAGCCGATGGCGGATTCATATTTCTAATATGAGAGATTAATAAGAAGATTTACTAGAAAAAGGAGAAGAGAAAGATGAAAAAGATTTTAGGTTACACAGGTTTAGTTGCATATTTTGGAGTATGCTTTTGGCATTATTTTACATTAACAGCACAGGCATATATCGACCCTTCAGTTGCGACATATTTGATTCAGGCAATTGCAGGAGCACTGATTGCTTTAGGTGCAGTATTTACAATCTTTAGACATAAGATTATGGCATTGTTTAAGGGTAAGAAGAAAAATGATGCAGCAGCAGATGATGTGATTGAGTTAAAGGATGTTGACGAGAACGAGGAATAAGAGAAGTAATGAGTGCAATAGTGAATGCGATTGTTGATGGTTTGGTATGGTTAATAGGAGGATGCTACAGCTTATGTCATAATTATTATGTGGCAATCTTTCTGTTTACGCTTTTGACGAAGGTAATTTTGATTCCTTTGTCTGTTATGGTACAGAAAAATTCTATAAAGACGGTTCGTATGCAGCCTGAAATGAATCATATTAAGGCTAAGTATATGGGGAATTCGGAGGTTATTTCAGAAGAGCAGTACAAGCTTTTCCAGAAAGAGAAGTACAATCCGTTTCTTGACTTAGTACCTTTGGTGATTCAGCTGGCATTGTTAATGGGTGTCGTAGAAGCAGTAAAAAAGGGAACTGATTTGACTAATGTTCCGATAGAAGTTAAGGGACTTACTTTAATTGTTCCATTGATTGCTGGTATTTCAGCATTTTTGATGTGCTACAGCCAGAATAAGAGTAATGTATTGCAGGCAGAGCAGGGAGCTTTGAATCAGTATGGAACAATGGCATTTTCAGTGCTGTTATCTCTTTATCTGGGATTATTTGTACCAGTTGGAGTAGGTGTTTATTGGATTTTTAGCAACCTTTTATCTATTGTACAGCTATTCCTGTTGAATATTTGGATTAATCCTAAGAAATATATTGATTATGAAGCATTAGAGGAGAGTAAAGAGGCCTTACGCAAGGCGAAAGAGTTTGCACCTGCCAAGAGTAAGGTAAAGAGAAAGCCTGAACATATTCAGAAAGAGAAAGAGGATTATAAGAGATTTCTTTCTGTATCTAATATGAAGATTGTATTCTACTCTGAGAAGAACGGATTTTACAAATATTATAAGAATATCATCGAAGAGATTATCAAGAGAACGAATATTGTAGTTCATTATATTACAGGTGACCCTGAGGATGCAGTATTCGCTATGGAGTCTGAACAGTTTAAGCCATACTATATTGGTGAGAATAAGCTGATTGTCCTAATGATGAAGCTTGAGGCAGAGATTGTAGTGATGACAACTCCTGATTTGGAGAATTATCATTTGAAGCGTTCCTATATCAAGAAGGATGCGGAGTATATTTATGTACCACATGATGTGAATAGCTCGAATCTGACATTCCATAAGGATGCGCTTGACCATTTTGATACTATTTTTACATCGGGTCCAAAGAATAAAGCGGAGCTTGCAGAGCGTGAGGTTGTATTTGCGTTGCCGAAGAAGAATCTGATTGAGTGGGGTTCTGGTGTAATTGATGATATGATTAAGTCATATGAAGAGATGGAGAAGGAATCACAGAAGCAGACTAAGACTGTGTTGATTGCTCCATCATGGCAGAAGGATAATATTATGGACTCATGTATTGAACAGCTTTTGGATGAGCTTGTTCAAACAGATTATAAGATTATTGTTCGTCCACATCCTCAGTATGTCAGACATTACGAGGAGAGAATTGACGCATTGAGTGCTAAGTATCAGGCAGTAGGAGTAGAGGTGCAGAAGGACTTTTCTTCTAATAAGACTGTTTATATGGCAGATATGCTGATTACAGACTGGTCAAGTATTGCATTTGAGTATTCCTTCTCAACCTTGAAGCCTGTATTATTTATAAACACTCCTATGAAGGTAGTAAATCCTGATTATCAGGAGCTGAAGGAAGTGCCGATTGATATTGAGCTTAGAGACAAGGTTGGTATATCCTTGGAGCTTTCTGCATTGAATGAGGTAAATGCATCTGTAGACAAGCTTCTGAATACAGAGCAGTTTGCAAAGAGTGCGATGGAAGACTTGCGTAATTATTATATTTATAATATTGGAAATAGTGGAAAGGTCGGCGCTAAGTATATTATTGAGCGTTTGATGGAAAAATCGAAAAAGAAATGAGGCAGTATAGATGAAGAGAAATGTTCTGTTAAATCCTGGTCCTGCAACAACCACGGATTCTGTAAAGATGGCACAGGTCATACCTGATATTTGCCCAAGAGAAAAAGAGTTTGTTCAGATAATGCGAGAAGTAGAAGAAGGTCTTGTAAAGATTGTACATGGAGATCCTGAAGAATATACAGCAGTATTATTCTGTGGTTCAGGAACGATTAACATGGATATCTGTCTGAATTCATTATTGCCTGCGGATAAAAAGGTATTAGTTATTAATAATGGTGCATATAGCAGTCGTGCGGTAGAGATTTGCGAGTACTATCATTTAGACCATATTAATCTGAGATTGCCAATAGACAAACAGATGGATTTGGCTGTAGTGGAAAAAACATTACAGGAGAATCCAGATATTGCGTTAGTATACACAACACACCATGAGACAGGAACAGGACTTTTGAATCCAATTCGCGAGATTGGAGCATTGGTACATCGTTATGGAGCTGTATTTGCAGTAGACACAACATCTACATATGCCATGAGACCAATTAATATTGCAGAAGACAATGTGGACTTCTGCATGGCATCTGCACAGAAGGGAATTATGTCCATGACAGGTTTATCCTTCATTGTAGGTAAGAAGTCGATTATTGAGGCATCAGCATCCTATCCGACACGTTCATACTACTGCAATTTATATATGCAGTACGAGTATGCTAAGAAGAATGGTGAGATGCATTTTACACCACCAGTACAGGTGATTTATGCTACAAGACAGGCGTTGAAGGAATACTTTGCAGAGGGAGAGGAAGCAAAGTGGGCGCGTCATACCAGAGTGCATACAGCGATTAGAGAAGGACTTGAAAGACTGGGATTTGAGATTTTCATTCCAAAGGAACTGGAGTCTGGTCTGGTAGCAGCAGCTATGTATCCTAATGACCCTAACTGGGATTTTGTAAAGATACATGATTATTGTTATGAAAGAGGCTTTACAATTTATCCAGGTAAGGTGGAGCAAAGAGGTATGTTCAGACTCTGCTCTCTTGGAGCTATTGATAAGGAAGATATTGAGGCGTTCTTTGAAGTATTTGAAGAGGCATTGAGAACATATCAGGTTCAAGTACCTGTAGTATATTAAGGACTATAGAGTGAAGAAAGGATTACTTTCAGTATGAAGAAGGTATATACATGTTTTTGTACGGATGTGATACATGAGGGACATCTGAATATATTAAGAGAAGCAAATAAATATGGAGAGGTTACCGTAGGTGTATTAAATGATGCAGCTATGGTGCGCTTTAATCGCTTTCCGACGATTTCGTTAGAAGAAAGAATGGAATTGATTCGTGAGACAGGTCTGGCTAAGGATGTGGTTGTACAGAATGAAATTATGTATGATACTGTTTTGAAGAGCTTAAAGCCTGACTATGTGATTCATGGAGATAACTGGCAGGAGGGTCCTGAAAAGGCGATTCGCGAGAATGTTGTTGCGAATTTGGTAGTCTATGGAGGAGAACTTATCGAGGTTCCATACACCTATAATGATGCGGTAAAGAAGATAGATGACCGTATGAAAGAGAAGCTGGCAATGCCTGAGTTTCGTAGAAAGCGTTTGAGACAGCTTATAGAGATGAGACCTATTGTTAAGACATTAGAGGTACATTCAGGTTTGACAGGATTAATTGCCGAAAAGACAGTTGTGGAGAATAATGGAGAGCTTGACCAGTTTGATGCTATGTGGATTTCAAGCCTTTGTGATTCTACAGCAAAGGGTAAGCCCGATATTGAGCTGGTAGACATGTCTTCACGAATTAGAACGATAGATGATGTATTGGATGTAACGACAAAGCCTATTATCTTAGACGGTGACACTGGCGGATTGGTGGAGCATTTTGTATATAATGTTCGTACCTTAGAACGTATGGGTGTTTCGGCGGTTATTATAGAGGATAAGACAGGACTTAAGAAGAATTCCTTATTTGGCACAGAGGTTGAGCAGACACAGGATAGTATTGAGAATTTCTGTGAAAAGATTAAGGCTGGTAAGCAGGCGTTGCGTACGGATGAATTTATGATTATTGCACGTATCGAAAGTCTGATTCTTGAAAGAGGTATGGAGGATGCTTTAGAGAGAGCTTTTGCGTATGTAGAGGCAGGAGCAGATGGCATTATGATTCACTCTAGAAGAAAGAGTCCAGATGAGATTGTAACCTTCTGTAAGTTGTTCAGAGAGAAGAATCAGAATACACCAATCGTTGTAGTTCCAACCTCCTTTAACAGTATTACTGAGGAGGAGCTTGCCGAGGCAGGTGTTAATATTGTAATCTATGCAAATCAGCTTACCAGAAGTGCATTCCCTGCTATGCAGGAGACAGCAGTTGAGATATTGAAGCATCATAGAGCTTTAGAGGTAGATAGCAGATTAATGCCGTTTAAGGACATTATCCGTTTGATTGATGAAATATAGAAGGTAATGGTTAATAATTATGAGAGAAGTAGCAATTCTTATGGCTGCAGGTTTGGGAACAAGAATGCGGCCATTGACAGAGAAGATGCCAAAGCCTTTGGTAAAGGTATTTGGAACGCCGATGATAGAAACAGTGATTGATGGTTTGTTGCAAAGAAAGGTAGAGGAAATCTACATAGTAACAGGCTATCTTGGAGAGCAGTTTGGTTATCTTACAGAGAAGTACCCACAGGTTCGACTGGTTGAGAATCCTGATTATTTGGTAAAGAATAATATTTCTTCCATGTATGCGGCAAGAGAAGCCTTAGAAAGAGGAAATTGCTTTATATGTGAATCGGATTTATATGTTGCAGATAAGAGTATCTTTTCTCGAAGCTTAGAGAAATCTTGCTATTATGGAAGATTTCAGGAAGGTTATTCGTCTGATTGGGTGTTTGAAATGAACAATGGACGAATTACCAGAGTAGGAAAGGAAGGTACAGACTGCTATAACATGGTCGGTGTGGCTTATTTTAAACAGGCTGAGGCTGCTATACTCAAGAAGCGAATAGAAGAAGCTTATGCGAAAGAGGAATGTAGCGATATGTTCTGGGACGATGTTGTGAACCAGCATTTGGACGAGCTTGTATTGGAGATAGAGCCTGTGGTAGCAGGACAGTTGGTAGAAATAGATACAGTCGAGGAGTTAATAAGTATAGATGAGAGCGCAGGAATTACTAACGCTTATTAGAGAAGCGGGAATTGAAACAATAGCAGGAGTACCTGATTCAACATTAAAGCAATTTTGTGATGCCCTACAGCAGGAAAAGACCTTCAAGCATCATACAACTGTGAATGAAGGCGCCGCAGTAGCGATGGCAGTAGGAACTTATCTGGCAACTGCCAAGCCTGCATGTGTATATATGCAGAATTCAGGAATAGGTAATGCAGTCAATCCATTGACTTCGTTGGCAAATAAAGATGTCTATGGAATTCCTATGTTGTTTATTGTAGGATGGCGTGGAGAGCCAGGCGTTAAGGATGAGCCACAGCATGTATTCCAGGGTAAGATTACTTGTGAATGCTTTGATTTATTAGCTATTCCATATGAAGTGATTGATTGCAACACAACTATTGAGGCAATGACAGCAATTATTGGTAAGGCAAAGGATGCTTTTGCGCAGAACTTGCAGTTTGCAATTATTGTAAAAAGTGGAACCTTTGAGAAGGATAAAGCGTTCACATGGGATAATGGACAGCCATTGAATCGAGAAGAGGCACTTGGTAAGCTTTTAGAGGTATTACCACAGGAGGTTCGTATCGTATCAACGACAGGTAAGATTTCCAGAGAATTATATGAGCAGAGTAATCGCCTTTATGGTGGGCATGATAATCTCTTTATGTCAGTTGGCGGTATGGGACATGCATCCATGATTGCACTTGGAATGGCAGCAGCCAGAGAAGATAAGACCATTGTGTGCGTGGAAGGCGATGGAGCGGCATTGATGCATATGGGTAATATGGCATTGGTTGCGTCAGAGAAGCCCAAGAATATGTATCACATTATTATTAATAATCAGGCGCATGAGTCAGTAGGAGCGATGCCTACAGACTGTCAGCAGATTTCTTTTGCAGAGGTTGCAAAGTCTCTTGGATATATGGAGACTCGTAGAATAGAGACATTAGAGGAGATAGAGAGTATTGGAAAGGATATTCAGACCAAGCAGGGACCACTTCTCTATGAAATCATAGTAGGTTTAGGTTCTCGTGCAGATTTGTGCAGACCTAAGGAAGCAGCAAGAGAGAATAAAGAAGTATTTATGAAGAATTTTTAATATTGTAAAGTGAAGAGGTTCCGATGATAAGTCGGAACCTCTTCGTATTTTTGATTAGTAATTAATCTATTGCGTATGCAAGTGCTGATGATTTAGAGCCACAGTTGCTAATTGCCCATGTTCTAGCATCAGAAGCATTTCTTGTAGCATAGCCATAGTTGTTAGATGGTCTCCAGCTAAGACTTCCCAAGCTTCCGATAGAAGAAGCGCTGTAGTCTCCTGTACTTAAGAACTGACTGTTATTTCCGGAACCATTGATTACTGCTCCTGCATAAGTACCAGCATCAAAGTAGTTCTTTTCTGAGTAAATCTTACAGTTTGTATATGGTGTGTAGCCTAAGTTGAAGTCATATACAAAGTTATTGTAGCAATGGAAATAACCGTAACGCATTAATCCTGGTGCACGGGTAACGGTTGAACGGAAGTAGTTATTGGCTATGGTCATACATGGATAACCATCATATGAGCTTGCTCCGTCCTCTCCTGGATAGCCTAAGATAAGACCATATTTGTGACCGCCGAAATAGCATCCGTTTACAGTTACGAAGGTTGCATTTAAACCAACATAAAGGAACTTGTCAGTATCATTTGCATGAATAGAAGTATCAGTAGTCATATCATGACCTGTCCATGTGCAGTGATCCATCCAGAAGTTTGTACCATCTGAGATGTACATCTGGATATCATCATTTGCGTTGATTGCTACATCATGGCTGAATGTAATGTTTTTATAAATATTATTTCCTGATGAAGAAATATTACGGAAATGAATATTGTTTAATGTATGGTTGCTATAAGAACCGATGAAAGTCTTATTCTTTCCAACTGTAACCTTGGTTAATGAACTTGCGCTAATATTACCAGTAATAACGATAGTATAAGGTGTTGAGCCAGAAGCGTAGGTTTGAAGCTCAGATACAGTATCAACCTCAACAACATCACCTAATACACCACCAATTACAGAAGCTTTTTCATTGCCACTCATATCCTTACAATAACCTGCGAAGCCTTCTGCACCGTACGAGTTGAAACGGAAGCACTGTGAAGCAGAGCCTGTATAGGTTGAAAGGATATAACTGCTTCCTGAAAGTGTTAATGCAAGGTTGGTATTTGCATAGTTAACGATTTTATAGTTTAATCCATGTGACCATGAGTCAGTTTTTACAGAAACAATCTTCCAGTACTGAGCATTTGTGCTTGAACTGCCGGTTGTAACAACAGATGTACCACTGGATGCGCTATTGCCACTTGGAGCTAATACGTATCCTGTAGCCATGTTTACAATTCTGTAATAGTCACTTCCTACCTTCTGGATTACCCAATTGTTATAGTCAGAAGAAGTAGAATTTGTTGTTACAGTGCTATTTAAGCTGCCTGCAGTTACTTTATATCCGTCTGAACAGTTTACGAAATTCATTTCCTGTACAGGATAGTTACTTGCAATACCTGCTGTTGAAGAGGATGTACTACCTGAAGTACTAGAACCTGAAGAACTGCTTGCAGATTCGAATACAAACTGCTGACAAGCAAGGCCGTTGTATGACCATGTGCCGATGTTTCCACCATTTGAGGTAGACCAGCCGTATACATCTACTGCCTGTGAACCGCCTGCGTGTTTAGGTAATAAGCAGTAAGCACCAGATGTAGAGCTTTGTACTACTTGGAAAATCTGATTGCTTCCACCGGTAGCATCATATACGTCGATGTTGGCACCATCCGATGTGCTCTTTCCACAAACATCCATCATTCTACCGCTGGATAAACCACTCATTAGGGTAATGTAATTATTCCCTTGATTTGTTACGTACCATTTCTGAGCATAGCAGCCGTTATAAGCCCACTGCTGTACATTTGTACAGTTTACATCGGTTCCGTTAGTAACGTCGATGTATAAGCCGCTATGTACATTCTTAATATAATACCAGCCGTCACTGATGTAGTTAGAGCTTGAGGAACTTGATGAGCTCGAGCTGGATGAACTGGAGCTACTTGAAGAGCTTGGCCAAGAAGCCTGTTCAAAGTACCAAATCTGATTATCACTGCCCTTGTTAGTATATTCCAATACATTTGCACCGGATGCCGTAGAAGCACCTGATACATCCAGACAGGATGCGAAATTAGATACCTGGGTAGTGATGTAATAGCCACCATTGCTGTCTGCAGCTGTAATGGCAAAGTTCTGTGCGGTAGCACCATTGTTCTCCCAAATCTGGATATTTGTTCCGTTTGCAGAAGAGCCGTTGGCTACGTCTAGAGAAATGCCGCCTGTCATGTCAGTGGCAGGGTGAAGTCTGTAATAGCCTGTTGAACTATTCTGCTCCAGTATCCAACGCTGTCCAAGAGAGCCAGTTCCTGTTGCCTGAACAACATTTGCACCAGAGGATGAGGAATCATTCTCCACCTGCAGATATAATCCGCTATTTTTGTTCTTAATGTAATAAATGTTACCACTTTCCGGAGTGGTTGCCGCTGCTTTGGTTGTCATCACAGGGGTGATGGCAAACGATGTGAGTGTGAGCGCCATGCATGTGATGTAGCATAGCATTTTTTTGAGCGATTTTCTCACGTGTTTTTCCTCCTAATATATATTTGTGAAATGTTACGAATTTATTATATTTCGTAATGATTATGTAAACAACATTGTAAAATCACGAAAAAAATTAGTCAAAACGCATAATATCTAAAAAAAAGATACCTTAGTTAAAAAAGGTATCTTTTTTGTATGTACGCTTTTTTCTAGAATGAGGGAGAAAATAGATAACCCATGTATACGGGAGGAAATGAAATGAAGAGATGTAGATTTGAGGATAAAAACGGTTCTTTTTGCTTGGAACAGGCGCAGGAGTATCCGTATTTATATTTTCCGTTAGCTGGTGAAAAGGGGTTAAAAACGGTAGTTACACCGCAGCTGGCAGGAGATGCTAAGCTGGACCAGAATAGTTTTTTAATGGAGCCTGTCAGTGTGGAGAATCTGCATAATAATCGAAGTAGCAGAAATTTTTGGTGTCATATCGAGGGAAAGGGTTGCTGGTCAGCTTCAGGTATGTCGGCAGAGGTAATTGCAAATCGTTTTGGCAAAGAGCAGGAAAAGAGCACGATGGAAGCAGGCTTTATGTGGCATCGTGTTACAAGAGAGTCTAAGGATTATTCGTTGAAATCTGTTATTACTTCTTTTGTACCGGTAGATGAGAATGTAGAGGTAATGTGTGTTGAACTAAAGAATATTGGAGATGAATCTTTGACTTTGACCCCGACGGCAATCATTCCAATCTATGGAAGAAGTGCAGATAATCTAAGAGATCATAGACATGTAACCTCATTATTACATAGAATAAAAACTTTTTTGCATGGAGTTAAGGTAACGCCTACGCTTTCCTTTGATGAAAGGGGGCATCAGGTAAATCATACAACCTATTATGTCTGTGGAGTAGATGAAAATGGGGAGACACCAGAGGATTTTTATCCGACAGTGGATGAGATTGTAGAAATGGGCGGGAGCTTTGAGCAACCGTATGCAATCTTCAGGAATATAAAGGGTGTAAAGGCAGGAGTAGAAATAGAGGGTGCGGAAGCAGTTGGCGGTCTGCATTTTAGGAAAACAGTTCTTATACCTGGAGAGGCTAAGAGATATATCATTCTAATGGGAATCACGCAGGAGAATGAAAAGATAGAGAAACTGATACAAAGATTTGGTGATAGTGAAAGTATTACGAGAGAACTTTTGGTATTACAGGAATATTGGAGAGAACGAGTTAATGTAACATACAAAACGGGTGATAAAGATTTTAATCTTTTTATGAAATGGGTCAGCTTTCAGCCGATGCTTCGCAGAATCTTTGGATGTTCTTTCCTGCCACACCATGATTATGGTAAGGGAGGAAGAGGCTGGAGAGATTTGTGGCAGGATTGTTTGGCGCTTTTGATTATGAATCCTCAAGGTGTTCGACAGATGCTTTTGGATAATTTTGCAGGAGTACGCGTGGATGGAAGCAATGCAACTATTATTGGTACGAGACAGGGAGAGTTTATTGCGGACCGCAATAATATTACCAGAGTATGGATGGACCATGGTGTCTGGCCATTTATGACCACAAAGCTTTATATAGACCAGACGGGTGATATTGGCCTGTTAGACGAGGAGATAGGATACTTCAAGGACAAGCAGGTGAAACGAGGCACAGCAATCGATGAAAAATGGAATGAGGCACAGGGCTGTCTACAAAGGAGTGCTTCTGGAGAATGTTATAAAGGGACGATATTAGAGCATTTGCTGCTTCAAAATCTTACAGCCTTTTATGAGGTAGGGGAGCATAATATGATGCGCCTTAGAGGTGCAGATTGGAATGATGCCTTGGATATGGCAACAGAGCGAGGAGAAAGTGTAGCATTTACGAATGCATATGCAGGTAATCTTAGAGAGCTTGCAGAACTTTTACAGGAATATGCGAAGAGAACAGGATGTACAAATGTCCTTGTTAGTAAGGAGATGTGCCTTCTGTTAGAAGATAATGAACAGCTTTATGAATCAATTGAGCAGAAAAAACGATTGCTTACAGCGTATTTAGAGAGCTGTTGTCATACTGTGAGCGGAGATAAGTTGGCTGTATCAGTGAAGGAGCTTTCATGGAATCTGCTTCATAAAGCAGACTGGTTGACAAAAGAGATTCGCGAAAAGGAATGGGTTGAGGACAGTAAGGGAAATGGCTGGTTCAACGGATATTATGATAATCACGGTAATCGTGTAGAGGGTGAGTTTGAACATGGTGTCCGAATGATGCTGACAGGTCAGGTATTCTCTATTATGTCAGGTGTGGCAAGCAAGGAGCAGATTGATAGGATTATCAAGAGTGCAGATTTATATTTGTATCAGGAGGAAATAGGCGGCTATCGTCTCAATACTAATTTTAAAGAAGTAAAGACAGACCTTGGCAGAATGTTTGGGTTTGCATATGGAGATAAAGAAAATGGAGCCGTATTTTCTCATATGGCGGTTATGTATGGCAATGCACTATATCAGCGTGGATTTATAAAGGAAGGTTTTAAGGCATTACGTGCGTTGTATCAGCAGGCAATGAACTTTGAGGTGAGCAGGATTTATCCGGGAATCCCTGAGTATTTCAATGGAAAGGGAAGAGGATTATATCATTATCTTACGGGAGCAGCCAGCTGGTATATGCTGACAGTCATTACGCAGATGTTTGGTATTCGCGGTGAGATAGGGGATATGGTAATTGAACCTAAGCTGTTAGCAGACCAATTTGACGATAATGGAGAAGCAGGGGTATCTCTATGGTATCAGCAGAAGAAATGGCAGATTACCTATAAGAATGCAGATAAAAAGGAATATGGCAAGTATGTGGTAAAGGAAGTTCTAATGAATGGAAAAGCAGTGGAGGGTGAGAAAAACGGCATACGGATGATTATTCCAAAAGCATATCTGGACAGAAATTGTAATGAGCAGGAGCTTCATACATTGGAAATAATACTGGGTTAGAAAGAAGGAGTAATATGAGAGAACAGATGAAAGAATTTGTAATAGAAAATTATGGGAAGAAGTCAACCTTTGCAAGCTTCTTGCCGGGAATCTCAGGAATTCATGGTACACCAATTTGGTGCTACTATGTGAATCGTGGCCAGAGTGTTGTGAGCTTTGGAGTAGACAACAAAGATCATGCAATCATGGAGTTTTATCCTGCACATCAAGCATATCAGAATGTGAAGACTACAGGCTTTCGAACTTTCTTAAAGGTAGATCATCAGATGGTAGAACCTTTTGCGGATGAGAATGTTTTCCACAGCATGAAAGTTGCAATGAATGGTTTTTCCATAGAAGAAAGTAACGAAGAAACGGGATTGAAAACAAGTGTACAGTACTTTTCCCTGCCAGGAGAAAAGGTTGGAGCACTTGTGAGATGTGTAACGATAGAGAACATATCACAGGAATTCAAGAGTATTGAAGTTCTCGACGGTATGCCTGCAGTGATTCCCTATGGAGTCAACATGGACAATATGAAGAATATGGCACAGACTGCCAAGGCTTGGATGCAGGTAGAGGATTTGGAAACAGGAATTCCTTATTTTAGAGTACGTGCAAGTATTGCAGATACAGCAGTGGTAAGAGCTATAGAGGGGGGGAACTTCTCGATGGCATATGCAGAGGACGGTAGCTTATTAAAGCCTATTGTTGATCCGGAGCTGATATTTGCTTATGACAGCTCTCTAAGAAAGGCAGTGGGATTTGAGAATAATACCTTAGAAGAGCTTTACCAGAAAGATCAGATTGTTGCAAATCAGCTGCCTTGTAGCTTTTGGGGAATAAAAAGAAACCTAAAGGCAGGAGAGCAGATTACTATTTATGAGATGATTGGTCAGGTAAAGAATCAGGAGGCTTTGAAACAATTTGTAAAGGCTCCAAAGAATACAAGTTTTTTTGCAGCCAAAAAGCGTGAAGCGGATGGCTATATTGAGGAAATTTGTGCTGGAATACGTTGTAAGACTGCATCAGATGATTTCGATGCATATGCTAGCTATACCTATATGGATAATGTTCTCCGTGGGGGATATCCAATTCGATTGGGACATAATAAGATTTTTTACGTATATTCCAGAAAACATGGAGATATAGAGCGTGACTATAATTATTTCTCAATGCTTCCAGAATATTATTCTCAGGGAAATGGTAATTTCAGAGATGTGAATCAGAATCGTCGCTGTGATACCTTCTTTGCGCCTTTTGTAGGCAGAGAGAATATTAAACAGTTTTACGGATTGCTTCAGATGGACGGATATAATCCGTTGGGAATAGAAAAATTAACCTATTGCTTGTCAGAAGATAAGGCAAATCAGCTTATGGCAAATATGGAACTGACAGACGAGCAAAGAAGAGAGATTTGCGCCCTTGTGAGTAAGGCGTTTACACCAGGAGAACTATACAGCTGTCTAGAGGAACTGGGTGTGGAAGCCGTAGAAACAGTATTTTGTCAGCTAATCGATTTTGCACAAAGCATGGTGAACGGAGATTTTAAGGAAGGCTATTGGACAGACCACTGGACGTATAATCTTGATTTGATTCAGGATTATTTAGAGGTATTTCCAGAACAGGAAGAGGATTTGCTGTTTGAAAAAGAGTATACAAGCTTTGTGTCACAGGTAAATATAAATCCGAGAGCGGCAAGATATGCAGAGACACCCAAGGGATTGCGCCAATATCATGCGCTAGACGAGAAAAGCTTGCGTAGTGTAGAAGATAAAATAGTACGAAAGAATTATGGCACAGAGAATATCTATAAAATGACATTGCTTGCCAAGCTGGTTCTGTTATGTACGACAAAATTTGCAACACTCGATGCATATGGGATGGGAATTGAGATGGAAGGTGGTAAGCCTGGTTGGTATGATGCTTTGAATGGAATGCCGGCAATCTTTGGTTCGTCAATGTCAGAAACCTATGAGCTGTGCAGAATGTTGGAATATACTTTAGCAGTATTAGAAAAATATGACAGGGAAGTGGAGCTTCCGTTTGAATTGGCTGTATTACTTACGGAATTAGATGAAATTAACAGAGATGAAAGGGTAAATATTAAGCGTCTGCGAGAATGTAAAAATCAGGAAATAATTCGCGAACAAGGCGAGAATCTTTCGTTTTGGAATCGTATCAATGATGCCAAGGAAGCATACCGCAGAACAGTATTTAAGTCTATTTCTGGAGAAGAAAAAATATTTTCTTCTGTAAGAATTCGGGAGATATTGCGTGGATTTTTAATAACAGTACAAGAAGGAATTCGTAAGGCGTGTGTGCTTGGAGAAGGTATCTGTCCTACCTATTTTACTTATGAAGTAATGGAATATGAGAAAACACAAGAAGGCTATAGACCGCTACAGTTTAAGGTGAATTCAGTGCCACATTTCCTCGAAGGACCTGTACGTTTCTTAAAGTTGAACCTTGATATTGATGAAAAGCGCAGGCTTTATCAGGCGGTGAAGAATAGTGATTTGTATGATGAGAAACTACAAATGTATAAGGTAAATGCATCCTTGCAAGAGGCTTCCTATGAGTATGGAAGAGCTAGAGCCTTTACACCGGGCTGGCTTGAGAATGAGTCTATCTGGCTTCATATGGAGTATAAGTACTTGCTTGAGTTGTTGCGTAGCGGTATGTATCAGGAATTCTTTGAGGATTTTCATAAGGCAGCGGTACCGTTCTTGGATCCAGAGGTATATGGAAGAAGTATCTATGAGAATTCCTCTTTTATTGCCAGCAGTAAGAACCCTAATAAGGCATATCATGGAAAAGGTTTTGTAGCGAGGCTGAGTGGTTCTACAATTGAGTTTATTAGTATGTGGAAGTTAATTATGTTTGGGAAGGAGATTTTATCCGTAGTAGATGGAGAACTTTGCTTTACACCAAAGCCTTGTATGCCTTCCTATTTGATTCCTGATGACGGAACAGTGACAACAACATTATTTGGAAAGACAGAGCTGGAATATCATTTTGCAAAGAAACAGGACTATATTCCAGGAAACTATGCGATTCAATCTATGGCATTTGCCTATCGTAATGGAAGTGTTGCAACCATCAGCGGTACACATGCAGGAGAAAAGCTGGCTAAGGATGTTCGCGATGGTTTAGTGAAGAAGGTTGTGATTCATATTCAGTAGGCATAAGTAAAAAAATGATACCTTTTTAAAATATGGTGCATTTTTTTGAAGGGGTTTACAGAATACAATACAAATATCAAGAGGGTACATATGGCGGATGCCATAAAGAGAAGGAGGATATTTTATGAATTGGAAAAGACTTATTTCAGCAACCTTAGTAGGAGCAATGGCACTTTCGTTGACTGCATGTGGGGACACAGCAACAAACACGATTAAGGAAGAAAATACTGCAACCTCATCTGGAGATGAAAAGCTTGTCATTTGGACATTAGCAACAGACTTGGAGAAATTTGCTAACAGATATATGGAGCAGACAGGTGTAACAGTAGAGACAACAGTTATTGCACCTGAAGATTATCCGACTAAGGTTCAGACTGCATTGCTTGGTGGCGAGACAGAGCCGGATGTTATCGTAGGTGAACCACAGATGCTTGAGAACTTCTTTGAGCAAGGATTTTTTGAGGATTTGAATCAGTTTGGCGCACAGGACTATGCAGATCAGATTGTTGATTATGTATGGCAGGTAGGTCAGGACTCAGAGGGAATCCAGAGAGCAATTTCTTACCAGATTACACCAGCAGGTTTCTACTACAGAAGAGATATTGCTCAGGAAGTATTCGGTACAGATGATCCTGTAGAGGTTGGAAAATTGTTTGCTGATTATGAATCGATTGTAAGTGCAGCACACGCATTGAAGGATAAGGGCTACAGAATTTTTGCTTCTGATGCAGAAACATCTTACTTTGCAGGAGATTCAGCATGGGTTATTGATGGAAAGTTAAATGTAGATGCAGACAGAGTTGCATATATGGATCTTTGTGTTGAGTTATATCAGGAGGATTTAACAGCATATGCTTCGCAGTGGGCAACACCTTGGTATATGGCTATGGGTGGCGAGGTACCACTTCTTACAGCCGAGACACAGTGGGGTACAGACGAAATGAATATCTGGGATGCAGAGTCTTTCAATGCAGCAACAGCTGATTATGAGACAACACAGGTATTTGCATATGGTCTTCCAGCATGGGGTGTTATCACTATGAAGGAACATGTAGGCGATACAGCAGGTAAATGGGGCGTTTGCTCAGGTCCTGCATATGGCTTTGGTGGAGGTACATATATTGGTGTTTCATCACAGTCTGAGAGAAAAGAGTTGGCATGGGACTTTGTGAAGTTCTGTACATTAAATGAAGACACAGCAAACTGGTGGATTGAAGAATCGCAGGGAGATACAGTTTCTTTAATTTCAGCTTTGGAAGCACATAAGGATGATGCTAACGAAGTATATGGTGGACAGAAGCTCTATGCGTTCTGGTTAGAGCAGGCACAGGGAATTGATTACTCTAAGGTTACAAAATATGATAAAGCAATTGGTGATGCGTGGGGTAATGCAATTTCAAATATTAAGACAGGTGCTATGTCAAAGGAAGAAGCAATTAGTGGATTCTATGATGTAGTTGAGTCAACCTATCCTGAAATTGAAGTAACAAGATAATTGGTATTTTTTAAGAATCAAGGGTGGCTCGAATAAAGCCACCCAGATTATTATATGCCGGGAAAGGACACGGTTTATGATGAAAAAGAGAAAAGGTGTTAAGAATTATGACAATTGGGGATATTTGTTTGTACTTCCGTTTGTTGTTGTATTTCTTGTTTTCAATATATATCCGGTATTAAGAACACTCTATATCAGCTTTACCAATATGAAAATATCGGAAAGAGAAGCAATTTCTTTTGTGGCGTTAGATAATTATATTCGTGTATTAACGGATAAATTTTTCTGGAACGCATTGTGGAATACAGTAAGAATTTGGGGACTAAATATTATTTTACAGCTGGGACTTGCCTTTTTACTTATGATGGTATTCTCGGATGTAAAATATAAAATGAAGGGACTTGCGGTGTTCCGTATTGTTTACTATTTGCCAAATCTGATTGCGGCCACTTCCATCGCGTTTTTATTTTCAACATTGTTGAACTGGAGATATGGTACGTTTAATCAGATTATCAATGAGATATTTAAATTATTTGGAGCAAGCTATAATCCGATAGACTGGATTAATGACGCGTCAACAGCAGGTTTGTCTATATCGGTGATTCAGACCTGGATGTGGTTTGGTAATTCCTTTATTATGCTTATGGCGGGTGTTCAGGGAATTTCAAAGGATTATTTTGAGGCGGCTTCGATTGATGGCGCAGGAAGATGGACAATATTTGGAAAAATCACATTACCATTGTTGAAACCAATTTTATTATATGTGGCGATTACATCTTTAATTGGTGGTTTGCAGTTATTCGATTTGCCATATCTGATGATTAATAAAACTATGTCATCCTATAATTCGGTACAGACAGTTGTAATGTATATGTATAAATTTGGATTTGAAACAGGAACAACACAGGTTGGCTTTGCATCTTCCATTGCGTATGTACTGTTTGCAATCATTTGTGGTGTTTCTATCATGCAGTTAAAGATATTCAATAGAAAGGAGGATTAGGCAGATGAAAAGTATTGGATTTTGTATAAAAAAAGGTTTGCTTTACTTCCTTTTAATTGCCCTTGGCTTGACCTGTCTGCTTCCTTTCCTTTTGATGATTGTTAATGCAACCAGATCAGGAAATGAAATAGCAACATCTTTTACGTTAATACCTGGAAACAGCTTAAAGGAGAACTGGGAAACGGTATTTGATTATTTTAATTTGTTTCAGGGAATGTGGAACAGTGTGAAAGTGTCCGTGCCAGCAACTTTGTTAACTTCCTATTTCTCGGCCTTGACAGCTTATGCGCTGGCAATGTATAAATTCAAAGGCAGTAAGGTGATTTTTGGTACAATTCTAGTCTTTATGATGATTCCAGGACAGTTAGGATTAATTGGATTCTATAATTTGTGTACAAAGCTAAAGCTGGTTAATTCTTACATACCATTGATTGTGCCTGCTATTGCAGCACCAGGAACTGTATTTTTCCTAAGACAGTATGTGTTGTCAGCATTACCTAAGTCATTAATCGAGGCTGCAAGAATTGATGGAGCAAATGAAATTTATTCTTTCCATCGCATTGCTTTGCCGATTATGGCACCAGGTGTTGCAACTATGGCGATTATGGCTTTTATAGGTAATTGGAACAATTATTTAACACCAATGATCATTTTGAATAAAAATAGTAAATTTACATTACCGGTTATGATGGCAAGTCTTAGAGCCTCCACAGACATTAATGCTAATCAGGGCGCAATTTATTTATCGGTTGCGATTTCGGTAATTCCGATACTGCTGGTATTTGCATTCTTCTCCAAATACATTATCAGTAGTATTTCCGCAGGTGCGGTAAAAGAATAAAGGCATACAAAGTGGCTGCTACAAATGTTGGAATTTGTGGCAGTCTTTTGGCCGTTTACAATATGTGCTAAAGAAGGAATAGGAAAAATGAGGCAAAAATGGTATTCTATATGTAATATAGAGTGTTATGAAAGAAGGTAAAGTATGCGAAATAGATGGATTGGGGTAATGCTTGGAGTATTGATGCTTCTTGGTGTTACAGGCTGTGGAGAAGTAAAGCCGGTGGAAAGTGAAGCTACACAGATTTCTCTGGATTGGTATGTGAACTATTCGTGGTTTGCAACACCATGGGGAGGAAATGTGGTGTCAGATACCATAACAGAAGAAACAGGTGTAAGTGTGAACTTTATTAGCCCCATAGGAAATGAAACAGAGAAGCTAAATGCGTTAATTGCATCTGACACGCTACCGGATATTATTACTTTGGGTTATTGGGAGCCACAGGTAGACGAAATGATACAGAAGGACATGGTATATGCATTGAATGAGCTTGCAGATGAGTATGAGCCATACTTTTGGGAAGTAACGGATGAAGCGGCAATTAATTGGTATACGAAAGCGGATGGTAATATTTATGCATATCCGAATTCTTCTATCTCACCTCAGGATTTGGAAGAAAATAGTTATATTGGTTCAAATCAGACTTTCCTTGTACGAAAGGATATTTATGAGGCGATTGGTAGTCCTGACATGACAACAAGAGAAGGCTTTGTGGCAGCAGTAGAGAAGGCGGCCAGTATGTTCCCACTAGTAGATGGTAAGCCTTTGATTCCAGTAGGATCGCATACTTTTGATAATGAGGGCAATGTATCTTTTGATAAATACTTGATGAATTTTCTTGCAATTCCATGGGAGAAGAATGGCGAGTTATATGATCGATATACGGATGAAGAATATATCAAATGGTTGAAGATGTTTCGTGAACTGAATGAGAAGGGGTTACTGGCTACAGATATTTTTGTAGACACTAGAACTCAGATGGAAGAGAAGCTGGCAGAGGGCAGATATTTTTGTATGATTTATCAATATACAGATATGCTCTCACAACAAAAGATGCTATATGAGGCGGATGCAAATAAGATTTATATAGCAGTAGAGGGGCCTCGTAATGCCAATGGTGATGAACCAACACTTCCTTGCAATGGTGTTAACGGATGGACACTAACTATGATTTCCAAGAATTGTGAAAACCCTGATAAGGCAATAGAGTTTATCAGCTATTTGCTCAGTGAACAGGGACAGCTACGGACGTATCTTGGGGTAGAGGGCGTAACCTATGACATGGTGGAAGGCAAGCCAGTATGGAAGTCAGAGGTAAAGGAACTGTTAGATAAGGACAGAGAAGCTTTTGATCAGCGATATGGAGCGGATAATACATACTGGATGTTTCAGGATACTGTTATGCAACAAAAATGGAGTCAGGAGGCTTCGCCAGCCGAGGAACAGCTTAGAGAGTGGTCTACAAAATACGTAGTCTACAACGGTCCGTATGAAGTATATTTGCCATTGGGAAATGAGGCAGCATCAACGGACAACCGGATTCGTAAGCTTTGGAGTGAGACACTTCCACAGCTTTTGCGTGCCGAGTCGGAAGAGGCATTTGATGCAATAATGGCTGATTTTGTAGCAAAACGTGAGGAAATAGGTTTTAGCCTTTATATGAAGGCGGCAACAGAGTACATGAATGAAGCGAAGAAAAAGCTTGGGTTAATGGAATGAGAAAATTATTAGATTTATTCAGGAATCAAAAATTAAATATAAAGTTTACCTTTATCATTGTTTTATTTATCATTGTACCGCTAGGAATATTGGCAAGTTATTTGTTTTACGTGATGGAAAAGAATGTGATTGATGAAAACGTGAGCTATATGGAATATACGATGAGACGTAATCAAGAGTATACTGTTTCAAAGATAGATTCCATTAATATGTCTACCCAGTTTTTCTTAAGTGATGAGTCTCTTGCAGATATACTTGCGAGGTCACAAAGGAATGAAGAAATTACGGTGGAGGAGTGGCTTGAATTCAAGAATGACGAGGTCTCAAGCCTAGAACGTCTAGTAAATAATAATCCTGTTTTATATGGAGTACGTGTATACTCCGAAAATAATCATGTGCAAGAGATGATGCCAATTCTATATCAGAATGAGCGATTACATAAGCAGGAGTGGGCGTATAATGAGGATTATTTAGGATGGAATTATGATTACACAGATAATTTGTTCTCTAAGTATAACTTGAATCAGGAGCGTAAGTTAATTGGTCTAATTACCTTTATTTTTAATGATAATAATGAAAAAATTGGTACCATTGAGGCCGCAATGACTATGGAAACTATGTTCCCAAGTATTTATGAGAGCATAGAGGATGAATGGGGTTTTTTCTATTCAGAGGATGGTGAGTATTATCTGGATGAGAATAAGGAAACGCCAGACTTAGCCATTTTACAGGAGATTATTGCAAGATTACCAGCTGGGAAGGAAATAGTAACAGAATATTATGCCAGCGGAAATCAAAAGCTAGTACTGTCATTTATGCCGATTAATGAATTGGATGGAACCTTGGTGTGTGTCAAGAATATAGCAGACAGCGTAAAAAACGTGCAGAACATTCAGACGGTTTTCGTGCTTGCTATGGGGGCATTGACGGTGTTGCTTGCATTTGTAATTAATCGAGTGGTACAACGTTTGTTGAAGCAGTTTTATGAGATTTTGCGTTCTATCAGAAAGGTACAAAAGGGAGACCTTGATGTGGTTATCGAGAACTGTGGCAAGGATGAGATGGGGGAGCTTGGCAACCAGATTAATAAGATGCTTCGTCGTATCAAGGAGCTGATGGAGGACAATCTGAAGCGAGAGATGCTAGTGAAGAACTCGGAAATTAGAGCGTTGCAGAATCAGATTAATGCGCATTTCATTTACAATGTATTAGAGTCTATTAAGATGATGGCAGAGATTGAAGAGGAATATGAAATCTCTGATGCGGTAACATCGCTTGGTAAGTTATTGCGATACAGTATGAAGTGGGTTTCTGGAAATGTACGAGTATCAGAGGAATTGGAATATATTAAAAATTATATGGCATTGATTAATCTTAGATTTGACTATGAGATTTACCTGTCTTTGAATATTCCGGATTTGATCTTAAAGCAGGAGATTCCCAAGATGTCCTTGCAGCCAATTATTGAAAATGCGATATATCATGGCATTGAAGAGATGGCTGAGGACTCAAATATTTATATGAAAGGTATTATCGAGGAAGATGAGTGCCTAATAGAGATTACAGATATGGGGAAGGGAATGAGCGAGGAGGATGTTGAGAAGCTTCGTATGAAGATTGCTGGAGAGCTGGACTCTAATGGAGGTTCAGGCAATGGTATAGGGCTCAAGAACGTTCAAGACCGTATTCATATTGCGTTTGGTGAGAAGTATGGAATAGAGATTGCCTCTATGTTGGGATGTTATACAAAAATTATTGTAAGAATACCAATTACGCATAGGGCAAAGGAAGAGTAGTGAGAGATTATTTGGGGGTTACATGAAAACATTATTAATAGTGGAAGATGAAAAAATGATCCGTCAGGGCATCAAGACGATGGTACAACGAAGTGGTGTGCCTGTTGAGGTCATTATAGAGTGTAATAATGGTGAAACGGCATTAGAGATTATTAAAGAACAGAAAATTGATGTGATGTTCACGGATATCCGTATGCCGAAGATGGACGGTATAGAGCTTGTGAAGCGTATGCAAAGCTGTGAGAATGTACCGATTACGGTTGCGGTTAGTGGATATGATGATTTTTCTTATGCAGTAGAAATGCTACGAAATGGTGTACGTGAATATTTGTTGAAGCCTATAGAACGCGAACAGATTTCTAGTATTTTATCAAAGTTAAATGAAGAGATTGAAAGCCGTAATGAGCAACAGGCAACGCAACGTCAAATCAGCTATCAGCAGATAAAACATATGCTGGTGAGTAATGAAATGACGAAGGAAGAGCTGGCAACTATAGAAAAGCAGTATGCGAAGCAGACAGATGGACAACTCATTAATGCAGAATACTATGTATGCTGTAAAAATGCTGCTAAAAGAGAAATGCATGTACAAGAATGTATTTATCTTGATAGAGTAGGCAAGAATGATATATATATTGTTTCTGGCAAAGAGCTGGAATCTCTTTTGCAAAAGGAGCTTAGTGATGCATATGTTGGAGTAAGTGGTGTATATAAGGGCGTACGTCAGTTGAGGCAGGCATATGAGGAGGCACTTTCTATGAGGCAGTCAGCATATATGCGTAATCGTAATGTATTTTGCTTGGATTGTGAGACAGAGAGAGTACCGAAGGATTTGATTGTTGAGGCGGAAAAGCTGTTAACTGCGGAATGCAATATGCAAAGAGTACAGCTTTTAGGAACAGAGCGAATAGAAGAGCTTACGAAAAGCTTTAAGCAGTTCTTCTTTGTTGTAAGAAATGGGCGTGTTACGCCACAGCAGTATGAGGAGTGCTTGAATCAATTTTTTACAGAGGTCGAGAAGACTTATACTAGTGCTTTAGTAAATGTGGAAGAGCTTTTGAAGGAATGTAAGGATATTTGGGCAGCTGACTGTGTGGATGCATATGAAGAAAAATTGATGGAATTTGTGGTTTTGTTACAGGAGAAGATTAACCATCAGTTTGATATCAGCAAAAATACCCAGAAAATGCGTAGTGCCATAGAGTATATCGAGTCGCATTATGCAGATGATTTGAATATGGCAGTGGTATCTAACCATATTTCGATGAATTATTCTTTGTTTTCCTATTCTTTTAAGCAGTATACAGGAAACAATTTTGTGAATTATCTGAAGGAAATTCGTATGCGTGAGGCAAAGAAGCTGCTTACAGAGAGTGATTTGAAGATTATTGAGATTAGCCAGATGGTGGGCTATGATAACGAGAAGCATTTTATGAAGTTGTTTAAGAATACATATGGAGTATCACCTTCGGAATATCGTAAAAATATGAGTAGGGCGAAGGGCTAAGTAGGCAAAGTAACATATTGTGACCGCAGTCATATTGTAATACAGCGGTGTTTATGTTACAAATAAAATGGTGATGGCGATGTATTCTATAAGACGATTTGTTCAGGCAGAATGTTTATTGATTATGCTTGGTTTATTGGGGATTCGGACAACTTCTAATGTGTTGCTGTGTCTGATATTAACCGGTATGCTAATGATTTTATTTACGATAAAGAGCCTGGAGAAAGAAATTTCTTCAGGCTTTCTTTTTATACAATATTTGCTTTCGGGGTTGCTGTGTATCGCAACAGCGGATTTTCTATCGTTTTTAATATTCAGTGCTTTCTATGTGGAAGAAGGAAAGAAAATAAAATATGCAGGTGTTTGGCTGCCTTCAGCTTTGTATGTTGTGACAGCAATATGTGCCAATGCAGTAGGCTTATGGCATGTGGAAGTGCCCTGGATTGTGTTGCATGCATTGGTGCTTTTATTGATTGTAGCTTTTGTATGGGGAACTGAGTACCTAATCAAGAGATATATTACAACGGAAGGCCAGAATAGAGATGTTCTTCGTGTGGCAGCAATTAATGAATTAGTAGATAAAAAGCTTCGAAAGGAACTGATAGTGAAGAATTATCTGCGAGAGAAGAATGCCCGATTAGAAGAGAGAGAAACCATAAGTCGAAACATACATAATAGTGTAGGACATTCTATTACAGCAGCGATTATGACTTTGGATGCAGCGGACATGCTCTATGACACAGCACCCGAGAAAGCAAGAGAACGTATGAATACAGCAAATGCAAGAATGAGAGAAGGACTTGCAGCAGTTCGTCATGCAGTTCGAGTGTTGGATGAAGAGAATGTATATTTAACAGTAGGAGATTTGATACGGAATTTTACTACTGTGGTGGAGCAGTTTACGATGGATACCATGATTCGAGTTTCCACGGATTGGGAAACAGTTCCTAAAACAATTGATATATCTAGAGAACATACAGAGTTTTTATCAGGAGCCTTGCAGGAACTGTTAACCAATGGTGTAAAGCATGGAGAGGCGGATCGGTTTGTAGTGCGTTTGACAGCAGATAGCTGTCATGTGCGTCTTTGGGTAAACGATAATGGAAAGAACGATTTTTCCAAGGTGAATCAGAAGGAAAGAATTGCCAAGGGATTTGGGCTTAAAAAGTTAGATTCCTATGTACAGCACTGTGGTGGAAGTCTTATGATTTCTGCTGGGGAGAATGGCCAGGGCTTTGGTGTAGAGCTGACCTTGCCGTTAGAGAAGGAGAGAGATGATGAAGCAGTATCGGATTTTGTTGGTAGATGATGAGATTTTATTATTAGAGAGTCTTGAAATTATTTTATCCTTAAATGATATGCAGATTGTAGGAAAAGCACATGATGGCAGAGAAGCACTTGAATTATTAGAGCAGGTGTCATGTGATTTGGCATTGGTGGATTTGAATATGAAGGGCATGGGCGGTATTGAGCTAATCACTCATTTGAAGAGGCTGTATCCTGAGCTGAAAATACTGGTGCTGACTACTTTCTATGATGACCACTATATTACAGAGGCGGTAGCTAACGGTGCTGATGGATATCTTTTGAAGGATAGTGGAAAGGAAGCGATTCTTGGTGCCATTGGTCAGATTATGGAGGGCAGAAATGTCATTGACAACAAGGTGATGCAGAGGCTTGCGGTGTTAATGAGTGGGAAGCAGGAGCCTTCAACTGTTACAGAGCCAGAAGGTATGACTAAGCGTGAAAGTGAGATTTTAAGCCTTATGGTGCAGGGGTATACCAATCAGCAGATTGCTAAGGAGTTGTACATATCTGAGGGAACCGTGAAGAATTATATCTCAGGAATCTATGACAAAACAGGGATTCATGACCGTGCAAAACTGATAGTAGCGATGAAAATGTAATATGTGACCGCAGTCATGTGTAAAAATATGACTGCGGTTACTTTTATGTTAACGCGAAATGTGGTTAGATAAGTATGTGCACAAGAGAAAGAAAAGAGAAGAAGGAGAAAAAGAATGGGACAGAAATTATCTGCCATGACTTATATTAAAAATAATAAGCGTAAGGTATCAGTACTGATTGTCAGTATGGCGATGTGTCTGGTGTTGTTTTATCTGACACAGTTTTTACTGGGCGTATCGACAGAAACCTTTCGTGTAATATTACAGGAACAAAGAGAAAAGGTTCAGTTTGTCTGGCTTCCAAGCTATGCTTTTGAAGAAGACTTTTCACAAATGAGTGATAACGAATATTGGCAGTGGCAATATCAGGCGCATGAAGAACTGAGTGAAGAGATGAAGAAAATTGAGGGAGTAAAGA
>JAFUKJ010000052.1 GCA_017467805.1 Lachnospiraceae bacterium | reverse complement strand
GATGACATATGGTTTCTCTCGTGATGACGCTGGTAAGTTCTTAGATGCTTACTATGATACAAAGATTTTCGAGAACGATCCATTTGCTAAGCTTGACCAGACAGGTGTTGGTAAGTTAATGGAGATGTCTATTAAGTTAGGTAAGCCTGTAAATGACAAGTTACACATCGGTATCTGTGGTGAGCACGGTGGAGATCCTTCTTCAGTTGAGTTCTGCCATAAGATTGGTCTTGATTATGTATCTTGTTCACCATTCCGTGTGCCAATCGCAAGATTAGCCGCAGCACAGGCCGCAATCGCTGACAAATAAGATGCACTTCGAAGGCTTGTGATGCTGAACAGGTTGCTATTGCAGAAAAATAAATCATAATATACTCTTTATAGATAAGGTATTTACTTTCCATATGGGAAGTATCGCCGTATGGCGAAAAGGGTTATAGAAATTATATTATTTCTAAAGTGGGTATAAGTTAAAGAAAACGGCTTTGAACGAATGTTCAAGGCCGTTTTTGCTTTATAAGAAATTCCTATAAAGCAAAAATATGATGCACACGCAAAAGCAATGTATATGTCGCATAAATGCGACGCTTTTGCGGTGCGAGAATGTGCCTTGGCACATTCTATGTTCTACTTTTGTGCAAATGTTACTACAAATTTTGACATATGGAAAACGAATTATGTCATTGACATAATTTATGGGCGGGAGTAGACTAAAAAAGATTAAAAAATGTAAATTCCGAGTGACGTGTGGAGGTAGTATAGCATGGACTGGCGGAAGCAGATTAGGATTTTTGGCTGTTCACTTGGCATAATTGTAGTTTTGATGCTGGCATTATGTATTAGTGTGAATCAGTTCAATAATCAGGAGAGAGTGCTTTATTATTCGGCGGCCGATGCCGAAGAAGACAATTCGGCAAAGGATTGTGCAGTAACAATTAAGCCACGTGGTGGCAATACGGATTCATGGATTAAGAGAATACAGGAAGAGAACGAGAGCGGAGTAGTTGAAGAGAGACAGTATGCTGGTATCATTTATGATATGATGATTGTGAATCAGACTGAGTATGTAGTAAGAGATTGGACTTTAGAGGTTTTGGTTCCACAGGACAGTTATATCAATAATGCATGGTGTGGTCAGTTGGAGATTCATCAGAATGTAACGGGCGAACCTCGCGTTCAGGCACTGGATTTAAGAAAGTGTATTGAACAGGAGGTGGATATCGTTCTGGAACATGAGGTTTCCGTTGGGGATTTGATGATTCCTGTATATGGAGGAGATTATTTCGTATATTTACCAAGCGTAGGAGACCATGAGGATGTAATTGAAGCCTCAGATATTGCAAGTGGTGAGTATAAGAGTAAGAGAGTAGATTTCATTGCTTATCATGAGACTGTGAATGAGGATAAGACACCAGTAGAGTATCCTGATGCAGTGCTTCGTTATTATTTGAATAAAGAATTGACAGCGCTTCCAACATTTTGGGGGTTAGTGGCTGCGTTTGGAATCTGGGGAGTTTGCCTTATTAACGCATATATAGTATATGTAAGAACTAAGCGTCTGCTTGCTGAGACAGAGCGGGATGCTCAGATTATAGAGCAGTCGATATCTGCTTTTATGGGCTTTATTGATGCAAAGGATACTACAACGAATGGTCATTCTAAGCGGGTGGCGAAGTATGCAAAGGAACTGGCTAGGCGAATGGGCTTTACGGAGTCGGAGTGTAATAGAGTATATTATATTGGACTGATGCATGATTGTGGTAAGATTGGTATACCTGATGCGATTTTGAATAAGCCTGATAAGCTGACTGAGGAGGAGTTTGAGATTATTAAGACTCATACGACTCAGGGAAATAAAATATTGGAAGAGTTTACATCTATCGAAGGTATCAAAGAGGGTGCGTTGTATCACCATGAAAGATATGATGGAGCGGGCTATCCTGAGGGCCTTAAGGGAGATGCAATTCCTTTGATTGCCCGTATTATCTGCGTGGCAGACTCCTTCGATGTAATGAATAGTGAGCGTTGCTATCAACAGAAGATGACAAAGTAAGATATAGTAGAGCAGCTTAAGCTGAATAAGGGCAAGCAGTTTGACCCTAAGCTTGTTGATATATTCCTTGCGATGCTGGCTGACGGAACAATTGAATTTTAAAGTAGGGCTGTCCTCTGTATGGGGACAGCTTTTTAGTGACAAAATACGCATTTAATGATAAAATGCTACAGTGGTATATATAATGCAACTGATTATGAATACAAGATTTTATATATAAATGTGAGTATATTTATAGAAAGGATGTAGTACGATGAGCAATTTTGCAGAGACAATGTATAAGAAATATGGATTTATTTATCAGATAGAGGATGAATATTATGCGATGGGAGCGAATATCTTAACAAAGGTTACAGATATGGATGCGATAGATAATTTGGAGCTTCTTCAGAATGCGGTAAAGAAGAATAATGAGAGACAGATAGCAAAGTATCTGGATAAGGTAATTCGTATTGCAAATATGTATAGAGTGGATGCGACAGAGCATTTGAAACTGCAGGAGAAGATGTTCCAGTTTTTGGAAACACTGGAGTCTGAGAAACCGCAGGTTTACAGTGATTTACAGGCACAGGTATTCCAGTTCGATGAACTTTTTGCCAAATATTCCAAGCATAATGGTGGTACTATTTAGTCATACTGGACAAAAGTAATATATTATGTTATGATAGCTAATGTGTGATGTAACAATTTTGTAATAATATTTCATGCACCCGTAGTCTAACGGATAGAACGGAGGCCTCCGACGCCTTTAATGCAGGTTCGATTCCTGTCGGGTGCATCTTTCTACCAATTTTATGTTGTGTAAGAAAGCATATTCTCTGGGGAGAGATGGGAAATACTGTGTAAACCGCTAGAATGGAGTATCAAATGAGTAATAATAAGAAGAAAAACCATACTAACAATAATAGCCACAGAGACGATGTTGCAAAAAAGACAAACGTTATGCAGCAGGAGTCTATTGCAAAGAACGAAAGAGTACAGGAATCAAAGGCATCTAATAAGTTTGACATAAAAGTAGAGATTAAGAAGTGTGCAGAATTTTTTAGCGCATTGTGGAAGTCTATAAAGGCGATTCCATCAGTGTCGCTGTCAATGATAAAGATTGCAGTGTCAGGAGTGGCATGTGTCGCTGTAGTCGCAGGAGTAGTAATTGCTATACAGAATAAGCCTGAGCCAGCAACTGAGATTGTTGAGCAGTCAGTGCCTATGTCTGAGAGTATTGAAAGTGCTGTAGAGGAGCTTCAAGAGCCATTGCAGCAGGATGCATACCCGGCAATTAATGAATTGATGGCAAAGTTTTATTTAGCTTTGGCAGACGGAGATATGGATACGGTAAAGGCGATTAAAGATTATAATGCGGATACCGAGATTATCACATATGAGAAGAAGAGTGAGTATATCGAATCGTATAATAATTTGGTATGCTATACTAAGAGTGGATTTGAAGAGAATTCCTATTATGTATACGTAAGTTATGATGTGAAGTTTAAGGATATAGAGACCACAGCTCCTGGATTGAATGCATGGTATGTATATACAGATTCGGAGGGTTCTCTGAAGATTGATGGAGATATGAATGACCTTGTTTCTGCATCATTACAAGAAGTAACTGCTCATGATGATGTGGTTGATTTGTTTAATAAGGTTGATGTAGAGTACAAGGAAGCTGTTGAGCAGGATGAAGCTTTAAGTGTATTTTTGACAGAGCTTCCAGCACAGGTTAAGACCTCTGTAGGAGAGGCATTGGCGTTATTAGAAAGTCCTGAGGAAAGTGCTGTTCCAGCTATGGCAGAGGCGGAGCAGGCAGATGTAGACGTAGAAGTAGAGCAGACATCGCAGAAGGTGAAAGCTACTGCTACGGTAAATGTCAGAGTTTCGGATAGCAGTGAGGCGGATAAGCTTGGTAAACTGGCAACAGGAGAGGTTGTTACCCGTTTAGAGCAGAAGCTGAATGGCTGGAGTAAGATTGTTTATGAAGGCACGGAGGCTTATGTTAAGAGTGACTATTTGGAGCTTGTCAGTGAGAAGGCTGATGGTGAAGCAATCGGTAAGGTTGTAGCCAAGACCAATGTCAATGTTAGAAATAGTGCCAGTACATCAGGTGATAAGCTTGGAATGGCACAGGCGGATTCAGAATTTGAGTTACTGGAAGACCAGGGAGAGTGGTACAAGATTAACTACAATGGTCAGGTTGGCTATGTAAAGGCTGAGTTTTTTAATAAAAAGTAATTAATAGGATGTTAATATTAACCCCATGTGGCACAGGCTGCATGGGGTTAAAAGTCTATGCAACTATGGGTGCAGGAAAAGGTGTAAGGCAAGTATGGTAAGACTGAATAAATATCTTGCGGAATGCGGTGTGTGTTCCAGAAGAGAAGCGGATAAGTATATAGAGCAGGGAAGAGTAAAGGTGAATGGTAAGACTGCTGTTAGTGGTATGCAGGTATCTGACGAGGACTGTGTAGAGGTAAATGGCAAGTCCATACGGCGTGTCGAGAAGAAAGTAGTATTGGCATATCATAAGCCGATTGGGGTAACCTGCACCGAGAAGGATAAGTTTGCCCAAAAGACAATTACGCAGGCGTTGAATTATCCTGTGCGTCTGACTTATGCGGGGCGTTTGGATAAGGATTCAACAGGACTTATTATTATGACAAATGATGGCGATTTGATTCAGCGAATGATGAAGGGGGCGAATCGCCATGAAAAGGAATATACAGTTAAGGTAAATAAGGAAATAACATCAGATTTTCTGGAGAAAATGTCCAAGGGCGTATATCTAAAGGAACTGAACGAGACCACAAGGCCGTGTGAACTTTCACAGATTGGGAAGTATACCTTTAAGATAACGATTACACAGGGCTTGAACCGCCAGATTCGTCGTATGTGTGCTGAATTTGGGTATAAGGTCGAAAGTCTTAGAAGAGACAGAGTGGTAAATGTAGAGCTTGGAAAGCTTCCCGTAGGTAAGTATCGGGAAGTTACAGGGGAAGAATTACAGGAATTATATAAGATATGTGGAGGCATCAAATAGTTATGGCTGATAAGAACATGGAGAGAATGAAGGAACTTGTGGCAGTGCTTAGCGAAGCGGCAAAGGCTTATTATGCAGAGGATAGAGAGATTATGAGCAATCT
>JAFUKJ010000051.1 GCA_017467805.1 Lachnospiraceae bacterium | reverse complement strand
CGCTGGAAAATTATAAGTATGTCTTTTCTACTCTTCCATTTGGAAAAATTACATTGAATACATTTATTATTGCAGCTACAGTTACGATTTTTAAAAGTATAACAAGTGTTTTGGCAGCGTATGCATTCGTGTTCTTTGATTTTAAGGGGAAGAAGGGTTTGTATTTCTTATTAATCAGTACGATGTTTATACCATTTACAGTTACGATGATTCCGAATTATATGACCATTTCAAAGCTGGGATTAAATGACAATATCATGGGTGTGGCATTACCACAGCTTGCAGATGCCTTAGGAATTTTCCTGCTTCGACAGTCTATGAGAACAATTCCGAAGTCACTTGTAGAGGTGGCAAAGATTGAAAAAATAGGTCATGTCAGAATTATGAGAGATATTATTGTACCGATTATTAAACCGTCAGCTGTTTCTACAGGAATTATTTTCTTTATTAATTCATGGAACGAATATGTATGGCCTGTATTGATATTGAAGTCTAAGGATAATTATACTTTGTCTTTGGCATTGCAGATGTTTATCAGTGCAGAAGGAGGAACGGACTTCACGGTTGCAATGGCTGTATCGGTAATTACGATGCTGGTTCCGCTTTTGATGTATATCATATTCCAAAGATACATTATCAATACGTTTGCACTTTCAGGTGTTAAATAATTACTTGAAAGAGAGAGGAAGTTTATGAAAGAAATTGTATTTGACCAGGTTTGTAAAACATATGACAAGAATCAGGTTGTTAAAAAATTAAATATGAAAATAAAAGCAGGAGAGAGGCTGATTCTTCTTGGACCATCGGGATGTGGAAAATCTACAACTCTTCGTATGCTGGCAGGATTAGAAGAAATTACATCAGGTGACCTTTATATGGGAGGACGCAGAGTAAATGATGTAGAGAGCGGAGACAGAAATGTTTCCATGGTATTTCAGAATTATGCGTTATATCCTCATATGAATGTAAGGGATAATATTTCGTATGCTTTAAAGGTTAATAAATTCCCTGCAAATGAGATTGCAGAAAGAACAAGTGAAGTAGTGAAAATGCTTGATTTGGTAGGACTTGAAGAGAGAAAACCGAAGGAACTTTCGGGTGGACAAAGGCAGCGAGTGGCATTGGCAAGAGCAATTGTAAAGAGAGCAGACTATTTTCTTCTGGATGAGCCATTGTCAAATCTTGATGCACAGCTACGAGCACATGCGAGAAAGGAACTGGTAAAGATTCACGAGCAGTATCATCAGACAATGATTTATGTTACACACGACCAGACAGAGGCGATGACAGTAGGTCAGAAGATTGCATTGATGGATAAGGGCGTATTGCAGGCATTTGATACACCTAAAAATATATACAATAAGCCTGCTAATGTATTTACTGCAAAGTTTATTGGCTCTCCTGCGATGAATGTAGTTGAGGCAGCTTATGATGATGGAAAAATTTTTATAGACGGTAAGAAAATGAAGGTTCCAGATGCGTGGTGCAAGGTGATTAAAAAGCAGAATAAGTTATATTTTGGAATTCGCCCTGAAGATGTTCGATTAACAAGAAAAGAGAATAATTCCAGTCATTCGATGAAGGCAATCGTTCGTTATGTAGAGGATTATGGAGACAAGTGTGGCGTGTATTTCCAGATAAACGGAGTGGAAATGCTTGCATTGTGTGATAGTGAAGCTCCAACACCAGGAGAAATTGTTTACTTTGAGCCTAATTATGATAAGGTACATTTCTTTGATGGTGAGACAAAGAAGAATCTTGGATATCCAAAGGAGAAATAAGGAAATGATATTACTTAGTACATTTGTAAATGATTGTGTGGATTTTGGGGAAGTAATTGATATGGCAGAAAAATATCCGCAGGTAGGAGTGGAAATATTTCCTTTCTGGGAGAGGGCAGGATATGATGAAATGCTTGCAAAACATAAGAAAAGATTGGCACAGCTTCCGATTTCTATACATGAGCAGTATTATGGCAGTGAGCATTCGGTGGATGAGAGCGATGAAAGATACGCATTCACTATGGAGGTAACTAAGAAAGCTATCAGTCTTGCTCAGGAGTTAAAAGCAAAATATATAGTATATCATTATAATAATATGGAAGTATTACCCGATAAGCGTGAGAAAATGCTGGAGATTACAAGAAGAAATCTGCATGAGGTAAACAATATGGCAAAAGAGGCAGGCGTGGAGGTTCTTATTGAAAATGTAGGCGTTTGTTCTCTTGGAAATGTGATATTCGATGAGCAGCAATTTATAGAAGAATGTCTTGCAATGCCTAATAATGTGCTGATTGATATCGGTCACGCATGGTGTAATGGCTGGGATTTGGAGCATGTTATATCTTCACTTAAGGATAAAATTGTGTCGTATCATGTTCATAATAATAATGGTAAGAATGACCAGCATAAAAGAATGCATGATGGAACACTGGATTTTGACAGATTTGTGGAATTATATAAAAGATACACTCCGAATGCAGAGCTTGTATTGGAATATTATCTTCCAAATCAGGAGAATTTAGATGAAATAGAAGAAGATATTCAAGAGCTTCTCGAAAAAGGATTTTAAGATATGAAAATGAAGAATACAGATATCAAAATGGTGGTAAGTGATTTTGATGGAACCTTACTGCGCAGCGGTATGATGATTCCGTCGGAAAAATTTTATCAGGTTTTAGATGATATGCTGGAAAGAAATATTGGATTTATTGCGGCGAGTGGCAGACAATATCCAAGCCTGAGAAAAATGTTGTCTAAGGTGGAAAAGGATGTTGGATTTATTGCAGAAAATGGTTCTCTTATTATATGGAAAGGGGAAATTATACACCAGATTTCCATAGCAAGAGAATGTGCAATGAGGTTAATTGAAGACTTAAAGAAAGAGCAGGATGCGAACATCTATGCAAGCGGAGTGTATACAGGGTATATTACTTCAAATGATAAGGAATACACGGATACACTAGAGAGTGCGGGAATGGATATCGAGATTATATCCTCATTTCAGGAAGTGAAAGAAGGTATGATGAAGATTACAGCCATTTATAAAGATGGAATTCCCGAGGAGACGAAGGAACGCTATAAAAGAAAGTATGGCGAAGAGCTTTGTGTTGTGGACAGTGGAAATGGCTGGCTGGATTTTATGCCAAAGGAAAGCGGTAAAGGTGAGGCCTTAAAATATTTGGCTGAGATTGCAGGATTTTCTTTGGAGGAAACAGTCGCATTTGGAGACCAGGAAAATGATATTACTATGCTGAAGGCGGCAAAAATAGGCTATGCAATGGATACTGCATATGATTATGTGAAGGCCGCGGCTGACGATACTTGCAGGGTGGTAGAGGATACCTTGTGGGATGCGCTATATGAGTAACGATAATCAGGTAGAAGAAAAGGAATTCTTCTGCCTTATTTTTATTGTGAATACTACAGGGTGTGATAAAATCAAATATATTAAGCATTGCGCAGAGTACTGTTTTAAATATATAATGCGAGTAGGGAAAGGACGTAATTTAGGCATGAAAAGAATAGCGCAGGATATAAAGGATGGACGTTTTTCTAAGCTGTATCTGTTGTATGGTGAGGAAGCGTATTTAAGAAAGCAGTATAGAGATAATTTAAAAAATGCCCTTGTGCCGCCAGATGATACGATGAACTGTACGGTATTTTCGGGTAAGGATATTAATGTAAATGAGGTCATTGATTTGGCAGGAACTATGCCTTTCTTTGCTGAAAGAAGAGTTATTCTGATTGAAAATAGTGGATGGCTGGATTCTGGAAATGACAGAATGGCGGAGTTTTTAAAGAATCAGCCTGACACTACCTGTATCATCTTCGTAGAAGAGAAGGTGGATAAACGCAGTAAGATGTATAAGGCAGTAACCGCAAATGGTTATGCGGCGCAGTGCGATATGCAGGATGAGGAGACCTTGAAGCGTTGGATTATGGGACTTCTTAAAAAGGAGAATAAACAAATTACCCGCGATGCTTTGGAACTGCTCTTGGACAAGACAGGTACAGATATGGAGAATATCAAGCGTGAGCTGGAAAAGCTGATTTGCTATAAGTTCTTTGATGAGGGAATCACGGCTCAGGATGTGGAAGAAATCTGTACAACCCGTATTCAGAATAAGATATTCGATATGGTAGAGGCTGTAGCGGATAAGAAACAGAAGCAGGCATTGGATTTATATTATGATTTGCTGACCTTGAAGGAAGCTCCGATGAAGATATTGGCGCTGATTGCAAGACAGTTTAATCTTCTCCTGCAGGTAAAGGAGATGAAGCTAAAGGGCTATGATGCGACAACAATTGCACAGAAGACGGGCTTACGCGCAGGCTTTATTGTGAATAAGTATATTTCTCAGGCAGGGCGCTTTAAGATGGAGCAGCTAAGAGAAACAATGCAGGCATGCGTAGAGGCAGATGAAGCGGTAAAAACTGGTAAGATGTCGGATTTGATGAGTGTGGAGCTTATTATCGTTCGATATAGTATGCCGACAAAGTAAGGAGGAATAGTCATGATACCAAAGGACCCTGTAATGCTGTTAAGCTTTATGAATTTGAAATTGAGGGATTTTTATTCGAGTCTAGATGCATTTTGCGAGGATATGGACGTGGATAAGCAGGAGATTATAGATAAGCTGGCAGCGATAGATTATCGTTATGATAGTGAGAGAAACCAGTTTGTATAGAGTGTTATATCGGTTAATAAAGAGGATGATTTGGATGTCAGTAATTGAACTTGTATCAATTACTGGCATTTATATTTTTAAATCTTAACCGTTTGCGGTTAGAATTGCGTTGCTGCAACCGAAAAAGGTAAAAATACACTTGACGCCAACCGTTTAAGGATATACAATAAGGTTAACAAACGGGAAGAGGAGGCGGTTAGATGTATCGCGATATTTTACGGGAGAAGAAGGATAAGGCGAATTGGACAACTGAGGAGCTTTCTAAGCGTTCAGGAGTACCTGTTGGAACGATTAATAAGATATTGAATGGCGAGACCGCATCACCAAGATATGATACGATGAAAGCTTTGGACGAGGCATTTGCGGAGAGTGGAATAGATATGGTGCAGGAGACAGCGGCATATCATGTGGGCAAAGTGGATGGAGAGTATACACTAGAGGACTATTATCAGTTACCTGATGATGTACGGGCAGAATTAATAGATGGAAAGTTTTTCTATTTGCAGAGCCCGACATCGAATCATCAGAAGTCACTTATAGATATGCTTTATGCTGTGATGTCTTATATTAAAGAGAATAATGGTGATTGTCAGCCGATGATTGCACCATTTGATGTGCAGCTTGATTGCGATGATAAGACCATGGTACAGCCTGATCTTATGATTATTTGTGATAAGGATAAGGTGCATAAGGATAGAGTATATGGTGCACCTGATTTTATCGCAGAGGTACTGTCTCCTTCCACGAAGAAGAACGACACTGACCTTAAGCTGTTGAAGTATAAGAATGCAGGTGTGAGAGAGTACTGGATTGTGGATACGGATAAGGAAAGATTGATTTGCTACTTCTTTGAAGAGGATGGCTTGATGCCGAATATATATACATTTGACAATGAAGTACCTGTAAGGATATACGATGGAGCATTGAAGATAAAGCTTGCCTAAGGATTATTAGGAGACAACACTTTGTTCACTTTCAAAATTCTTTGTGTTATACTTTAGAAGTATTGTTTACATAGGACAGATTACATGGAGAAGGTGACACAATGAATCTTTTTGATTATATACAGGAGACAAATAAAGAGAAGGAGTCTCCGCTTGCGGCAAGACTTCGTCCGACGACGTTGGAGGAGGTAGTAGGGCAGGAGCATATTATCGGGAAGGATAAGCTCTTGTATCGTGCCATTAAGGCGGATAAGATTAGCTCTATTATTTTCTATGGACCGCCTGGAACTGGTAAGACTACCCTTGCGAAGGTAATTGCGAATACCACCAGTGCAGAGTTTACACAGATTAATGCGACAGTAGCTGGTAAGAAGGATATGGAGGAGGTCATTTCCAAGGCGAAGGATACCATGGGAATGTACGGTAAGAGAACGATTCTTTTTATCGATGAGATACACAGATTCAACAAAGGGCAGCAGGATTATCTGCTTCCTTTTGTAGAGGATGGAACGATTATCTTAATCGGTGCTACTACGGAGAATCCGTACTTTGAGGTAAATGGCGCGTTAATTTCCCGTTCTATTATCTTCGAGTTGAAGCCTCTGGATAAGGATGCGATTAAGAAGCTTCTTCACAGAGCAGTTTATGATAAGGAAAAGGGAATGGGTGCCTATGATGCAGATATTGACGAGGAGGCATTGGAGTTCCTTGCAGACTTGTCAGGGGGTGATGCCAGACATGCGTTGAATGCGATAGAGCTTGGAGTGATGACAACTGACAGAGCAGAGGATGGTAAGATACATATTACCATGGAGGTTGCCCAGGAGTGTATTCAGAAGAGAAGAGTTCTCTATGATAAGAATGGTGACAATCACTATGATACGATATCTGCATTTATTAAGAGTATGCGAGGTTCTGACCCTGATGCGGCTGTATATTATCTTGCAAAGATGCTGTATGCAGGAGAGCAGGTAACCTTTATTGCAAGACGTATTATGATTTGTGCGGCTGAGGATGTGGGGAATGCAGACCCGATGGCATTGACGGTAGCGGTAAGCGCATCTCAGGCAGTAGAAAGAGTCGGTATGCCTGAGGCACAGATTATATTATCGCAGGCGGCAATCTACGTAGCTTGTGCGCCGAAGAGTAATGCAGCATGCAATGCGATATTTTCAGCAACTGCAGAGGTACAGCATTCGGGCAATTTGCCAGTGCCTACACATTTGCAGGATGCCCATTACAAAGGAGCAGCGAAATTGGGACATGGAACAGGATATAAGTATGCCCATGATTATCCGAATCACTATGTAGAGCAGCAGTATCTGCCATATGAGTTAAAGGGTAAGACCTTCTATGAACCGTCATGGAACGGATATGAAGCAAAGATTCGTGAGCATATGAAACGTATAAAGGATGAAGCAAAAAACACGCAGTTATAAGCTGCGTGTTCTTATGTACACGAGCGCATTCGGAAATAGTAGCTTCGCTACATGCGCTCGGCACAGCGAGCAGAGCGAGGTCTGCTCGATTATGATTAGAATAATTCTTTCATTAGATATTGATAAATCGCCTGATTCTTCTTCTGCCAACTGTCACAGATAGAGATTGCCATTTCTTCTGTTGGTACAGAAAGCTTAATATTTACAAGTTCGATATCACGCTCCTTGGCTACAAGAGCAGCCTCGTATTCACCTGAGGTAGACTTATAATAAGTAGCGGTAATAGAAGCTTCGTTCTTAAGCTCTAGATGCTTCTCATCTAAGAATGCATCTATATCCTGAATAATGGCATCACCTATTCGATTACCAAAGTAGGATAAAGTGTTCCTGCCTTCGTCTGTAATTGAAAAATAGGTACGATTCATTAAGGTATCAGTCTTAATTAACTCAGTATCCTGCAAATCAGAGATTACCTGCTGAAGAGTCATGAAGTTCGTATACTCTTTCTCTAAAATAAATTCACTAATCTGTGAATAGGTAATCTTGAACTTTACTTTATTCAATATATATAAAACTATCAATTTATATAAAGTTAATGGATCCTGTGTCATGTATTCAGCCGCCTTTCTAATCTGCCTTGCCATGTGTTACGTTCCTTCATCTGCGAATGAAGTGTATTCAGAACATTACGTTTGTTCAGACTCCATAAAGGAGCAATCAGTAAATCTTTTGGTCCGTCACCTGTTACTCTGTGAATTACGATGTCGGGAGATAGTACCTCCAGACAAGAGACCACAATATCAATATACTCCTCAAAGGACAAAATTTCAAAGGCTTTCTTCTCATAGAGGAGAGCAAGGTCTGTGTTTTTCAGAACATGAAGAAGCTGTAACTTAATACCGTTTATGCCTAAGTCGCTCAGATATTGGCAGGTATTCAGCATCATCTGCTTGTCTTCGCCAGGAAGCCCGAGAATAATATGCACAATGACGGGAATATTTATCTGTTTGAGTTTGCAAAATGCATCTTCAAAGACAGAAAGTGGATATCCGCGTCGAATAAAAGCAGCAATCTCTTCATGAATCGTCTGTAAGCCAAGTTCTACCCAGATAAATTTGTGGGGATACTGGTACTTCAACTCTTCAAGTAAGGCAATTACTTCGTTAGGCAGACAGTCTGGTCTGGTGGCAATGGAAATACCAACTACAGATTTCTCATCTAATGCTTCCTTATATAGTTGTCTTAAACGTTCAACAGGAGCATAGGTGTTGGTATATGCCTGAAAATAAGCAATAAACCTTGAACCAATCTTCTTATCATGAAAATAAGTTTTTCCTTCTTCTAGTTGCTGAGCAATTGTAGGATGGCTACATAGAGTAGTGCCATCGCTGGCAAAGTCGCCGCTGCCACCTTCACTGCAAAAGATGCAGCCGCCTTTTCCTATGGTGCCGTCTCTGTTGGGGCAGGTCATGCCTGCATCAATTGCAATTTTATATATTTTTTCGCCATATCTTGATTTTAATTCATAGTCTAAGGAGTGATATGGCTTTTCATTCCATAAATTTTTCTTCATAAATTTGCTAACTATTGTTCAAGAAGCATCCAGCGTCTCTGCACAGCTTATTAACGTACAATGTGTGATTTAACAGCTTCGGCAACTAACTCTGCAACCTTTGGATTAAATGCCTCTGGAAGGATAAAGTTTTCATTTAATTCATCATCAGAAACAAGGCCTGCGATAGCATTGGCAGCAGCCAGCTTCATTTCCTCTGTAATCTGAGTAGCACGTCCCTCTAATGCGCCCTTGAAAATACCAGGGAAAGCGATTACGTTATTTACCTGATTAGGGAAGTCGCTGCGTCCTGTACCAACAACCTTTGCACCAGCAGCCTTTGCCACATCAGGCATAATCTCAGGAGTAGGGTTTGCCATTGCAAAAAGGATAGAATCCTTCGCCATAGAAGCAACCATCTCAGGGGTAACGATGTTTGGAGCAGAAACACCAACAAAGATATCTGCACCCTTTAACGCATCTGCAAGTAAGCCTGTTTCCTGATTTGGATTGGTAACCTGTGCCATCTTCTCCTGCATCCAGTTCAAGCCTTCAGTTGCCTTGGAAATGATACCAACCTTATCACACATAATAATATTCTGGAAACCATATGTAAGAAGAAGCTTTGTGATAGCAACACCTGCGCTTCCTGCACCATTTACTACTACCTTGCAGTTCTCCTTCTGCTTGCCAACTACCTTAAGAGCATTGATAATACCTGCTAAAACTACGATAGCAGTTCCGTGCTGGTCGTCATGGAATACAGGGATATCTAATGTCGCCTTAAGACGCTCTTCGATTTCAAAGCAACGAGGTGCGCTGATATCCTCTAAGTTAATTCCGCCGTAAGCAGGAGCAAGCCATGTGACTGCCTTAATAATCTCTTCGGTATCCTGTGTATCAAGACAAATCGGTACAGCGTTTACACCGCCAAATTCCTTAAATAATACAGCTTTACCTTCCATAACAGGCATAGCAGCGTGTGGACCGATGTTTCCAAGTCCGAGAACTGCGCTGCCGTCAGAAATAACTGCAACAGTGTTTGCTTTCATTGTATATTTATAAGCAGCTTCCTTATTCTCTGCAATTACCTTACAAGGCTCTGCAACACCAGGAGTATAAGCAAGAGAAAGATCTTCTCTTGATTTCACAGGTGTTTTGGAAACTGTCTCAAGCTTTCCATTCCATGTTTCGTGAAGTTCTAATGCTTTTTCTTGAATTGTCATAATTCGTACCCTACCTTTCTGATTGGACGTATAACCAATAGTAATAATATATTAAATTACTTCACTTCGCAATAAATTCTTCTTTCTATTTATATAAAAATAGTGTATACTGTATGCGAAAGAAATTTTCAATACATTCAAGTTAAGTCGAATATACATTTCGTATTTAGATATCCCGAATTATTTAATATAATTTCATATATGGAGGAAGATTATGAGAGAAAAGTATGAATCTTTACCCCTTGCTGATTTGCGTGCAATTGCAAAGTCAAGAGGCTTAAAAGGTACATCAACGATGAAGAAGTCAGAGCTTGTAGAAGCAATGCTTCAGGAGGACGAGAAGGATAAGGCAGTGGGTAAGGATGTAACACCAAGAGCTGTTATGAGAGCGCCAGGTGAGCAGAAGGAAGAAAGACCTGAGGACAAATTCCCAGCAGAGCTTGATAGTGGTATCCTTGCAAATGGTATTTTGGAGGTTATGCCTGATGGATTTGGTTTTATCCGCTGTGAGAATTTTCTTCCAGGAGAGAATGACGTCTATGTAGCACCAAGTCAGATTCGAAGATTCAATATGAAGACTGGTGATATTGTTGAGGGTAATACCAGAGTTAAGACACAGAATGAGAAGTTCAGCGCATTATTATATGTAAAGAGAATTAACGGACTGCCACCAGAGATTGCATCTAAGAGATATAATTTCGAAGATATGACACCTATTTTCCCTAATCAGAGACTTCGTCTTGAGACAGAGGGTGCCAGTGTTGCAATGCGTATTATGGATTTGATGAGTCCTGTAGGTAAGGGACAGAGAGGTATGATTGTATCACCTCCTAAGGCTGGTAAGACAACACTTTTGAAGGAGGTTGCCCAGTCGTTGAAGAAGAATTCACCTGATATGCATTTGATTATTCTTTTGATTGACGAGCGTCCAGAGGAAGTAACAGATATCAGAGAAGCAATTGAGGGACCAAATGTTGAGGTTATTTACTCTACCTTTGACGAGCTTCCAGAGCATCATAAGAGAGTTTCCGAGATGGTTATCGAGCGTGCAAAGAGATTGGTAGAGCATAAGAAGGATGTATGTATTCTGTTAGACAGCATCACAAGATTAACAAGAGCGTATAACCTTACAGTTCCACCAAGTGGAAGAACTTTATCAGGTGGTCTTGACCCTGCAGCATTACATATGCCAAAGCGTTTCTTTGGTGCAGCAAGAAATATGCGTGAGGGCGGAAGTCTTACGATTCTTGCAACAGCACTTGTAGATACAGGTTCTAAGATGGATGATGTGGTATACGAGGAGTTCAAGGGAACAGGTAACATGGAAATGGTGCTTGATAGAAAGCTTTCTGAGAGAAGAGTTTTCCCTGCCATTGATATTCCAAAGTCAGGTACTAGAAGAGAGGACTTACTGTTAAATGCAGATGAGCTTGAGGCAATTAACCAGATTAGAAGAGCATTAAATGGTTTGAAGTCTGAGGAGGCAGTAGACCGTGTCCTTGATATTTTCGCAAAAACAGGCAACAATGTTGAATTTGTGAACACTGTGAAGAAGACCAAGCTTATTTAAATAATATAAATTAAGTCGAAAAAAGTACTTGCATAACATAAAGTGCTATGTTATACTGAATAAGCTGTTTATGATTAAAGTAAAAAATATGTGATTTATATAGAGAGGTGAAAATCATGAGAGAAGGAATCCATCCAAATTACAATCAGGTAACTGTAACATGTAACTGTGGTAACACATTTACAACTGGTTCTACAAAGGATAGTATCCACGTTGAAATTTGTTCAAAGTGCCATCCATTCTACACAGGTCAGCAGAAGGCTGCAGCAGCTCGTGGACGTATTGATAAGTTCAATAAGAAGTACGGCGTAGAAAGCAAATAAGAAACGTAAAAGGTTGAGGTAAAGGGTTTTATCTCAACCTTATTTTTCGTTAAAGCGGGAGGGCTATATTATATGGCAAAGAGAGACAAGAAGAACCGTTATTCTGGTATTGGCGGACAGGCTGTACTGGAAGGCGTTATGATGAAGAATAAGGACAAATACGCAGTAGCGATTAGAAAGCCGAATGGCGAGATAGATGTTGATGTTGAAGAGTACAAGGGAGTTTGCGGCGGGAATAAGCTCACCAAGATTCCGTTTATCAGAGGTGTGTTTAATTTCGTAGATTCTTTGGTACTTGGTATGAAGATTACGATGTATTCTGCATCTTTTTTTGAAGAGGAAGAAGAGGCACCAAGTAAGACTGAACAGAAGCTGACTAAGCTTCTTGGCGACAAGGCAGATGATTTTGTTATGGGCGTAACGGTTGCCATGTCAGTGATACTTGCAGTGGCATTGTTTATGTTATTGCCATTTTTTGTTTCAGATTTTGTTGGCAAATATATCCATAATGCAAGCGTGATTGCTATTTTAGAGGGCGTTATCAGAATTGCCATTTTCTTAATCTATATGGTAGCGATTACCCTGATGAAGGATATTAGACGTTTGTACATGTATCATGGGGCAGAGCATAAGTGTATTAACTGTATTGAGAAGGGAAGACCTCTTACTGTTGATGATGTGAGAAGAAGCTCAAGACAGCATAAGCGTTGCGGTACCAGTTTCATGTTATTGGTAGTTATGATTAGTGTTATCTGTTTCTTCTTTATCAGAGTTGATAATATGCTTTTGAAGCTGGTTATCCGACTTGCATTGATTCCTGTTATTGCAGGTATTTCATATGAGATTATCAGACTTGCAGGCAGAAGTGATAATATTTTTGTTAGAATTATTTCTGCGCCTGGTATGTGGATGCAGAGACTCACTACCAAGGAGCCAGATGATGATATGATAGAGGTTGCGATTGCTGCTGTTGAGGCAATCTTTGACTGGAAGGCATATCTGAAGGAAGAGTTTGGCTATGAGGTAGACGAGAGCTGGATGCAGAGTAAGACTCAGGAATAAAGGTGCGGTATGACGTATAGAGAGTTATATAATTACGGTGTGGAGCAGCTAACTGCGGTTGGAATCGAAGAGGCTGCACTGGACGCCAGATTATTATTAGAGTATATTTGCCATACGGACAGGAATACGCTTTTGGTACATGGTGACAGCCAGCGTAATGCCATGGAGGAAGAGTTCTATAAGGCTGTTATCGCTAAGCGTGCCGAGAGGATTCCGTTACAGCATATTACTGGTGAGCAGGAGTTCATGGGACTTTCATTTCGTGTAAATGAGCATACTTTGATACCAAGGCAGGATACTGAGATTCTTGTAGAAGAGGCGATGCGCCATCTGCACGATGGTATGTGTATTCTGGATATGTGTACTGGTTCAGGATGCATATTGCTTAGCTTGTTGAAGTATAGTAATGAGTGTGAAGGTGTCGGAGTGGATATTTCAGCGCAGGCACTGGAGGTCGCAGGCGAGAATGCCACGAGACTTGGTCTCAAGGCAGATTTTATACAGAGTGATTTGTTTGAGCAGGTGCAGGGAAGATTTGATATGCTGGTATCGAATCCGCCATACATTGCGACGAAGGAAATCGAGACCCTGATGCCAGAGGTGCGTGAGCATGAGCCGATACAGGCGTTAGACGGCATGGAGGATGGATTATATTTTTATCGAAAGATAGTGGAAAAATCTACCGATTATCTGTATAATGGTGCAAGGTTGTATTTTGAAATCGGCTATGACCAGGGCGAAGCCGTAAGCGGACTAATGAGAGACAAGGGTTTTCAGGATGTGAAGGTCATAAAAGATTATGCAGGACTTGACCGTGTAGTGGTTGGAAAGTGGCTATTGCCGTAGGTTGTTGATAGAGTTTTATTAAGATAGAACAAGTTTCATGGAAAGGTAAGGAATAAGATGTTTGATAAGTTAGAAGATTTATTGATTCGTTATGAAGAAATCATGGGTGAATTAAATGAACCGAATGTAACAGAAAATCAGACAAGATTTAGAGCATTGATGAAGGAGCAGAGCAATCTTACTCCGTTGGTAGATGCTTATAAAGAGTATAAGAAGTGCAAGGAAACAGTAGAGGATTCGCTTTCTTTATTGGAGTCAGAGAGTGATGAGGATATGAGAGAGATGCTCAAGGAAGAGTTGAATGATGCGAAGAAGCGTATCGAGGAGCTTGAGCAGGAGCTTAAGATTCTTCTTTTACCTAAGGACCCTAACGATGATAAGAACGTTATCGTTGAGATTCGTGCAGGTGCAGGTGGAGATGAGGCAGCACTTTTTGCGGCTGAGGTTTATCGTATGTATGTACACTACGCAGAAGGCAGACGCTGGAAGGTAGAGACTATGGAGTGCGAAGAAATCGGTATCGGCGGTATGAAGAGTGTAACCTTTATGATTTCAGGTCAGGGCGCATACTCTGTTATGAAGTATGAGTCAGGTGTACACCGTGTACAGCGTGTACCTGAGACTGAGTCAGGTGGACGTATTCACACATCTACTATCAGTGTGGCTGTTATGCCTGAGGTTGACGAGGATATCGACATCGTAATCGAGGAGAAGGATATCCGTATCGACGTAATGCGTGCGTCAGGTAACGGTGGACAGTGTGTCAATACAACAGACTCTGCGGTTCGTCTTACTCACTACCCAACAGGTATTGTAGTATACAGCCAGACAGAGAAGTCACAGTTACAGAACAAGGCAAAGGCTTTCGCATTATTGAAGGCTAAGCTCTATGACATCGAGCAGCAGCAGAGACATGACGCTGAGGCAGAGCTTCGTCGTAGCCAGATTGGTACAGGTGACCGTTCAGAGAAGATTAGAACCTACAACTTCCCACAGGGACGTGTAACAGACCATCGTATCAACCTTACTATCTATAAGTTAGATAAGGTTATGAATGGAGATATTCAGGAGATTCTTGATGCTTGTATCGCAGCCGACCAGGCAGCGAAGCTGGCAAAGATGAATGATAATAATTAGAATAGCGTAACCGCCCCACGAGTAAGTGTGAAACACTTTTGAGTGGGGCGTTCGTGCTATTCGAGGAGAAAAGGGTAAAATACGGAGGAAATGAGGCATAAACTCGAAAATATCCGTATTTTGCAATGTGGGGCAGAATGAAATACGGAGGAAATGAGGCATAAACTCGAAAATATCCGTATTTTGTAATGCGGGACGGAATGAAATACGGAGGAAATGAGGCATAAGCTCGAAAATATCCGTATTTTAGAATTGACCGAGCTCTTTAGGGCGAGGGATGGCAATTGAACGTAGTTTAATTGTATAGGCAAGAGAGATTAACAAACTTGAGCTTTACATTGTTAGGAGGCTTATTGTATGTTTGAAAAAATATCATTCCCTGAACATGAATATGAATCAATTCAAAATTATTTAAATAAACTGGGGTATTGTTATACCACGAGAGTATATAAAGAAATCGGGAAATATAAAGTTGGGGAATTATATACTGCCCCATGGGGTGATGTATTGAAAATAGACGAAGTTAAAACATACTGGAAAGTATCGGATCGCCCTTTCTATGACGAAATGAGCGATAACGAAAAGATAGAAATCTGTAAATATTCGGAAGATATAGGATTGCCATATGAATTTATAAAATTTTCTAAAAGTACAGTATGATTATATTGCAACAGCGACAAATCCCAATTTATGAGGTAGAATATGGAAAGAGAGTTCTTCTTAAAAACAAGTAGAATCGGTTTTTCTGAATGGAAAAAAGATGATATTGAATTGGCAAAGATACTCTGGGGAATCCCGATGTGACAAAATTTATTTGTGCCAGCGGTCGATTTGATGCAGAGGACATAGTAGGTCGATTAAATAAAGAAATAGATAATAATATAGAGTATCATGTTCAATACTGGCCCATCTTTGAATTGACTTCAGATGAGCTTATTGGATGTTGTGGATTAAGAACATATAATGAAGAAAAATATGAAATTGGTTTCCATTTGCGCCCAAAGTTTTGGAAGCAAGGATATGCGGTAGAAGCCGCCTAGGCAGTAATAGACTATACATTAAATGAATGTTCCTCTTGGTACTGCTGACATACCATACGCTTCAAGATAAAGGAATAGAATTATAATGTAATGGAGGTAAAGAATATGGTGATGTTTTTAAGATTGAGAAATATCTAAGTACATGGAACTATGTTAAATAGTTTTATGTACAGGCAGAACACTAAAAACTATTTAATAAAGGAGATTTTGTAATGATATTTCAAGATAATGTAATCAAAGAATATTTAAAAAATGTATATTTTATAACTGGAACACCTTGTGGAGGGAAGACAACGATTTCACGAGAGTTGGCTAAGCGATACAATTTATTGGTTTATGATATTAATGAGCAGTTTGCAAATCATCAAAAAATTTCAAACGCTGCTTATCAACCAGCAATGAATAAAGTCTTTAGAGATGCGGATGAGTTTTTTGGACGTACTGTAGAGGAATACAGAAAATGGCTGATTGATAACACAAGAGAACAATTAGACTTTGTATTATTGGATTTGATACGTCTTTCGCAAAAACAAATTGTATTATGTGATTGTCATTTGACTATGGAAGAAGCTGAAAAATTTACAGACCCATGCAGAATAGTTTTTTTAATAAAAGAACCTTCGAACATAATTGATGATTACTGTAATCGCCCTGACCATCAGGGATTTAATGAGTTTATCAATAGTGCATCTAATCCTGAGAAAGCAAAGATGACATGTAATGCAACCTTGAAAAGTCTCAACGAGAATCACTACCATGCTATTAAGGATAGTGGCTATTACTGGGTTGAAAGAACTCCAATAAGTACAGTTGATGAAACTGTAGGAAAAGTAGAGCGACACTTTGGGTTTGTATGAAAAGTAGTGATATCGTTATCTTAAGGATATTGTTAATTATGGTAATGAGACAGATTGTATGTCAAAGAAATGTGTTGTGTGAAATTGCAGGGGACCTTATAATGAGTTATGTAAACTTGAATTTATGGAGGACTTGTTACTATGAAAAAAGTAAAAGACAAAGAAATAATTATAACTGGTACAATGATAGGTAATGCATGCTCTTTGATTGGAATTATCTGTAGCATTATTTTTTTAGCATTAGAGCTAACAACTACTGGTGATAATATAACAACGTGGATTGTTTTACTGTTATGTAATATTTCACTTTACTTCTCTGGTAAAAACAATAAGAGTGCTCAATCACAATAGATTTACAAACTATAATTTTGAGGATAAGAAACCTTCCCTATCTCTTCAAGGTATAGGGAAGGTTTCTTACTGCCTTGTGGCAATTGGATTTACCAGCTTTTCTTTTCCTTTGTGCAATCATGCTGTTTCTTTCTTTCCTCAACCATCTTCCCAAACCACTCGACCATATTTGGGTCATAGTGAGAAAAGAAGGAACTTTGTTTTTTATCTAAAGCAGCAATCTGTTCCATATCATCAGCAGATAATGTAAAATCGAACACATCGAAATTTTCTACCATTCTCTCATAATGTGTCGACTTTGGAATAACGATAATTCCCCTCTGTAAATGCCATCTTAAAATTATCTGAGCTGCGGTTTTTCCATATTTTGAACCAATTTCATTTAATATCGGCTCTGCAAACATATCGCCTCGACCTTCACCAAATGGCGCCCATGCTTCTAATTGTATTCCATATTTATCATGCCACTGCTTTGATTCCTCCTGCTGGTGATGAGGATGAATTTCAACTTGATTTACCATTGGTTTAATGCGTGCAAATGTTGCAATGTCTATCATTCTGTCTGGATAAAAATTTGAAATACCTATAGCCTTTATCTTTCCTGCTTCATAATATTCTTCCAAAGCTCTCCAGGCACCATAATAATCAGCAAATGGCTGGTGAAGAAGGCAGAGGTCCAAATAATCCGTCTGCAATTTTCGCAGTGACTCATCAATAGATGCTTTACATGCTTCATATCCGTAATGTTCAATCCATACCTTGGTAGTCAGGAAAATTTCTTCTCTTGGAATACCGCTTTTCTTAATTGCATTTCCCACTTCTTTCTCATTAAAATAAGACTGTGCAGTATCAATCAAACGATACCCTGCTTTCAATGCATCCAGTACACATCTTTCACATTCATCCTTTGTTACCTGATAAACGCCATAGCCTAACTGCGGCATTCTCACACCATTACTTAATAATTTATAGTCCATCATAAATCCTCCGTCTTAATATTGATTTGATACAAACATATTTCTTATTAATAGCCTGTATAAAAAATTCCTGCTCATTATTGAAATAATGTTATGTTCATGCTACTTTTATAGTGTAGCACTCGGTAGTAACTACCGAACAAGTACTTTTTATTATTTAGGAGAAGTTTATGTATACGATGAAACAGGCCTGTGAAAAAACAGGATTAGCTTATGAAACACTAAAATTTTATTGTAATCAAGGACTTGTTCCGAATGTAAAACGTGATAAAAATAACCATCGGATATTTAATGATAAAGATATTGCATGGATTAATAGCTTACATTGTTTGAAAAATTGCGGGATGAGCATTTCCGAAATGCAGGAATACGTTAATTTATGTTTGCTTGGCGAAAGCTCCATTCCTGAAAGAAAGGTAATTTTGGATGCCAAAAGGAATAGTCTGCTGAAACAAATAAAAACACTTCAAGAAAGCGTAGATTACATTGATTGGAAACAGAGCTTTTATAATGATGTTTTGTCTGGAAAAACAAAATACTATAGTAATTTAGTTAGTGATGAGGAGTAACAGGAGAGGTTTTCGTTCCACCATAGAGAGAGGTAACGATTTTACAAAGCCCGACTTTTCATAACTCCACGGAACGTAGAATCCGCATAAATTCACCATATTCTACGCTACGTGGGTGTGAAATTAACGCATGATTTTCTAAAATGAAATCAGAAAGGAGGAAGCAAATGGACCAGATTAAGATAGGAAAATTTATTGCTGAAGAGAGAAAAAGAAAGAGCTATACACAAAAGGAATTAGCAGAGATTCTTGGAATTAGTGATAAGACAATTTCAAAATGGGAACGTGGAAATGGCTTCCCAGAGGTTTCATTGTTACTGCCACTTTGTAACGAACTGGGGATAACGGTAAATGAGTTATTATTCGGTGAAAGACTACAGGAGGTAGATTATAAAAAGAAAGCGGAGGAAAATATGGTGAATTTAGTAAAAGAAGCACAGGAAAGCAGAAAGAAAATTATATTGTCAGCATTGGTAGCAGTATTGGTTATTATCGCAGGAACACCTTTGTTTCTGGCAGCAGGTGTATTTGAAATGGAAACATGGGCAAGAGTTGCATTGATTGCTACTGGCATCTTGGTAATTGTACTTGGAATTATCATTGCATGTATTCTCGACAGAGAAGCAGGAGCTTTTGAATGTCCTGAGTGTGAGGAACGCTTTCTTCCGACGATGAAGGAATATGTTATGGCAGCACATACAATTACGAGACGAAGATTAAAATGCCCAAAGTGCGGGGCAACAAAGTATTGTAAGCGTGTGTTAACGAAGTAGATATGGTATGTAGCAGGTAGTATAAAAGGCTGTCTGCATTCGCTTATTACGATAATTAATTCCCTATTCGTTCTAAAGACAAAAGATGACCGATACTGATATGATTAAGAAAAAAGAAAGGGGATTATGCATATGATTAATTTTAAGTTGGCTGAGCTGAGAAAGAAGAATAATCTGACTCAGCAGGAGCTTGGCGACATTCTTTGCGTTTCTTATCAAACTATCAGCAAGTGGGAGAATGGAGTGGTATATCCTGATATTTCCGTTCTACCTCAGATTAGTAATTATTTTGGAGTATCTGTTGATGCTTTATTAGGATTAGTTCCTTTAGAGCAAGAGTATTGTCCGTCTAATTCAGGTACTGTAGAATATTGGGAAGAGAGACTCGAATATTTACAGAGAACAAGAAAGACAATGTGGAATGAAGATTACATACGTTTTTTGATTCGTGATGTGTGGAAAATAGATAAGCCGATATCTATACTGGATTGTGGATGTGGATTTGGAGCTATGGGATTGATGATGATGCCATTACTACCAGAGGGAAGTACCTACACAGGAATTGATTTTTCAAAGACAATGCTAGATGCAGCGAAGGATATTTTTTCTCATTCTAATATAAATGCCAAGTTTGTTTTGTCAGATATTATGGAATATCAGGTAACTACTAAGTATGACATGGTAATCAGTCAGGCAGTTCTAAGGCATGTAGATAATGGAGAGGGATTTCTGCGTAAGATGGCAAGCCATGTAAAAGAGGGCGGAATCCTTGTCAGCATGGAGTGTAATCGAGAATTTGAGGCGGATGGTCTATATGTGCAAGGTATGGATTATCTAAAGTTATGCCAGCATGATGGATTGAAGAAGCTGTGGCAGACAGAATTAGAAATGCAAAACCGCGATTATTCAATTGCAATGAAAATTCCGTATTATATGAAAAAGGCAGGTTTGAAAAATGTATCCTGCCGAATGAATGATAGGGTAACGTATCTGGAGCCAGAGCAAATAGATTATAAAGAACTGTTGGAAAGCTGTATAAAAGCTGACCACTGGGATGATGAAAAAACAGATAAGGAAATAGAAGAAAACATTGCTTATTTCATGAATCATGGTATGAACCGAAAAGAAGCAGAGGATTATTGTAGGCAACAGAATGGTATTATCAAATATTTGAAGAAAAATAAAGGTGAGGTTTCTTTAATTAAATGCGGTGGTATCATGATTTCTTATGGATGGAAGTAGAAGAGGAGGAGATGGGCTATGAAACGAAGCAGATTATCATATGACGAATGGAAGTGCATATTATCAAAGGACTTGCATGGAAAAAGAGTAGAATCAGAATTGTTGACAGGATATGTCGGATTAATAGAGGTTCATGAGGTTAGTGTACCACAGATTTGGAAGTTTAATGGTGAAGATATTGTAGTGTGTGATAATGGTGTAAAATGGTTATCCATTTTACCAGCGAATGATTATTATTGCATTACGGCGATGATGAACGAACAGGAAGAGATTCTTTTGTGGTATATAGATATGATTGCATCACAGGGAATTGATTCAGACGGTGTACCTTATTTTGATGATTTGTATTTGGATTTAGTAGTTTATCCAGATGGAAGTGTCATAGTAGATGATATGGACGAGCTGGAGGATGCACTTGCCAAGAAGGATATTACTCAGGAGCAATTTGAACTTGCCCTTGAGACAAGTAAGAGATTGCAGGAAGGGTTGTTGAGTAATATCGATTCTTTTATAGAGTATACGAAGAAGTGTGTTCGCTTACTACGATAATCAATTCTTCATCTGTTCTAAAGACGAAAGATAATAAACAAAACGGCTATGCGTATATAAATACGCCAGCCGTTTTGTAGCTATCAAGAACCTGTTTTACAGATACATTCAAATGCTTTTCTGCAAAGGTTCTTACATTTGCAGCGAATACCATGCTTCAGAACTCTGAAAATTCCCCACAGACCTGATTCGACATCCCACTTGAAACTGCCTGAGCGATAAAGATAATCGCCTGGTGCAGAGGCACCATTTTCTAATTCTATGTCGAAGGTGTTTCCAACACTGACTGCGCCCTGAAGAGGGATGACGCGTGAAAGTGCATCTGCAGGCTGCTGTTTCCAAGTGTGACCGTGAATACAAAAGCTTATATTTCTCGGTTTGTCGGCAGGCATGAGTGTGCGGAATATGACACGCTCACCTGCATAAGCCTTGAAAATGGGAGTTGCAGGGTCTCCGTGAACGCGGCTGCTGAATACTTTGGAAATCAAAGAATTTTTCTTTAATCTGTTTGCAAAGCGTTCCGAACGATAATTGTAACCTTTCTCGCCAGTATCCTCCGCATCGGCATCTTCACCATCTTCGCCTACGGCGGTCTTGACTAGCATGTTATTTTTATCCAGCATACGAATTCCATTTTGGGCAAAAACAACGCATTCGCGGAAGCGCTCTATGCCAGGGGCAATGATTGCAGCCTCTTCATCATAAATGGCTTTTGAGAGCGAGAAATTTTTATACCATTTTGCATTTACAGGCTCAATGATAATAGCACCAAACAGCCCATGATATCTGTGATTTCGCATATCACCAAAGGACTGTATCAGACAGGAGCCGTATTCTTTGTCGGCGTGCCACAGATACTTTTTACTTTCTCCGACACCCACGGTCTGCTCCTCATTATTGTAGCCAACATTGATGCCAGAATGACAAACCGGGTCATAGTTAAGAAACTGCGGATTGATGGAAACGCGCATAGAGGGCTTATGCTTCATATCAAGAGGAACCCTCGGGTAATCAAAATAAGGAATTGGCGCATCAAAGAGGTTGTGCAGGGTAACCTCAATCCAATCGCCTGCATTCGCTCGTAAAATAAGCGGCTTGGGCTGGTAATTTTGCTCTTTTGCAGCTTCGACTTCCTCTAATGGTACAAAGAGGAGACCGTCAGGGTCATGGTCGCCATGACGATTGTATGGAATATCCTTCTGTATAGCAGCGATTTCATAGTGACGAATGACGGCATCCTTGGAAGGACATGGTGGCAGAGGGAGAATGCTGTCCCGAGGTCTGCAGATAGGCTTAAGACGTTTGTTTATATGGCGGTGGGCGCGAATGATTCCCCACAATCCAAGCCATGCATCATCTATGCCACCGAAATAATATAAGTAATCACCAGGGCGGTAGTCCTTTTTGATTTGTATATTAAATGCTTCCGAAATACCAAGTGTCTGCGAGGCAACAGTAGGAGAAAAGCTGTCAGTAACCTCTTTCTTCCATGATAAACCAGTCAGATTAAAGGAATGCTGTTCCTCATGAGCGCCATCCAGTAAACGAATTATCATTTCATCTCCAGGATAGGTTTCCAAGACAGGAGTCGCAGGGTCGCCGTGAACTAAGGAGCTGAAGATATAGGCAGGGTCTTCGTTACATTTTAAACGTTCCCGCATTGGCTCGCAACGGTAATTAATGCCCATCACACCAGGGTCATCATGGGAGCCTGGCACCTCAGGTGGATTTAAAGCATTTCCGTCTTTGTCAAATAGCAGCGCAAAGTCATGAACAAATAATGCGAATTCGCGGAAGGCTGTTCCGTCCTTCCTTTTGATAACTGCTTTTGTGCCAAAGGGAAGCTCCTTGCCTGTTCGTACATCATGGAAGGTAGCGCCTGCTTCTTCGACAATCAATGCACCAAATACGCCATGCTGCTGATGAGAATTTGCATAAAGATGGTCATGGAAGAATACAGTATGCAGTTCGGTATTTGCAAAAAAGCGTTCAATAAGAGTTTCATATTTTCTGGCACCAGCAATATTATTCCAACCATTTGCGGCACCGTCGGAAACAATTGTGTCGAACTTAACCAAATGAATGTGATAGCCAGCGATATCCGTTATTGTTTCCATTTGAAATGGACTTCCCTCCAGCATTTCAGGGAGAAGGTTGGTAAGGTGGATTTCAATGCAGTCACCAGCATTTGCACGGATAACAAGCGGTTCTACACGGATTTTCTGACATTCTACTTTTCTGATATAGGCATCGAGACCACCGTGACGCTCAAGTTCTGACTTAAGGACGAAGAATCTGCCTTGAGGGCCGTGCCATCAGGAAGTGCTCCTGTTCCATCTTCTAAGCGGTCATGGATTCTCCAAAGAGTCCACATACCTTCATGGAAATGTGGATAGAGATGGCAGTGAAAAATAACATCTCCAAAGGTTCCATTTAAACTGCCTGCACCATGCAGAATATCCAAGGTATAGCATTCCTGCGGACTTATGGAGATAGAGTCGATGATGGTTGAATTAGGATTATCGCCTTCCAAACGCCACTGGTGGTTATGCAGATGAAATACATGGGTTTCCTTCACACCGCCATGAATGAGACGGATTTTGGATGGGTCACCAACATAGGCGCGAGGAATGGGCGGTGCAGGGTCCTGATATACCCACGAACTCATAGAAATATCTTCGCCTGTATCTGCGTGGTCGTGAGTAAGAGGAGGACGATTACGCATTGGTTCGGAACGATAGCTGATGGCAGTTGTGGAAGAGGGCAGGCCAGTGTGTGGGTCTGTTGGCTGTTCACCGTCTTTATTTTTGATTTCCAGTTCATCGTGGAAAAATACGGCATACTCGCGAAAAGCAGGCTTGGACGGATGGTAAATATCCGCAAAAAGACCACTTTCTAATTCGTCTCCATTCTGTGGATTTAACCATTTGGAACCTGTGGCTTCCACAATGATAGCACCAAATAATCCGTGAATATTTGTGCCATCCTCATTGCCTGTGGAATCGCCCATATCATGAAAAATGAATACACCTTCTTTGGCGGCATACCATGTGTAGGTAATCTGATGCAGGGTAGTGGAATCTTTGTTAAAGCCGACGCTTGCACCATCAGATGTTTGGACGTCGTAATCAAGTCCTTGGACATGAATGGAGAGTGGACGGTTTAAAGAATGAGAAAACGTAACGATTATTTTTTCGCCGACATTTGCTCGAATCACCAATGGCATAACTTCTTCGTAGGGCTGCGGGATGTCCTGATGAAAGTTTTGTAGTGCGCCATTGCGGATGCGCGTTGCATCCTTTTTTAAAACATAGAGCAGTCCGTCAGGGTCATAATCTCCAAATCTATTGTAAACGATGGGGATTTGAATTGCTTCGATTTCATAGTGACGGGTTTGGTTGGGACAGGGATAGTTGCATAGTTCCATTGTAGTTCACCTTTCTTTTGCATTTACTCTTGCTATATGATATGTAGAAAATGAGAATATTGTGTCAAAAAAGTACGAAATGTATGTTATATTTATAAAGATAGGATAGAAAGTGAGAGGGTGTTAGGAAAATGAATGAGACAATAAGACAACTATATGAACGTAAATCAGTGCGTGTATTTGAAGATAGAGAAATTTCAGAAGAGGATAAGCGCTTAATTTTAGAGGCGGCGACTATGGCGCCAACAGCTGGCAATCAGCAGTTGTATACAATACTTGATATCACAGACCAGAAGTTGAAAGAGAAGCTTGTTGCGACCTGTGATAATCAGCCGTTTATCGCAGATGCAAAGCTGGTGCTTATATTCTGCGCAGATTGCAGGAAATGGTATGAGGGCTTCAAGGCAGCAGGCTGTGAGCCGAGAAAGCCAAGCGTAGGAGATTTGCTACTTGCTGTCAGTGATACGAATATTGCGGCACAGAATGCGGTAACAGCTGCACAGAGTCTTGGTATTGGTTCATGCTATATTGGCGATGTTATGGAGAACTGCGAAGAGCAGAGAAGGCTGTTAAAGCTTCCAGAGTATGTATTTCCAGCGACGATGCTAGTATTTGGATATCCAACCAAGCAACAGATAGAACGTGTGAAGCCTGAGCGAGTGCCACTTAAGCATATCGTCCATGAGAATGGCTATCGTGTGATGGATAAGGCAGAGCTTCGGGAAATGTTTGCGCCAAAGGCTGGAGTCAGGGCATATGAGGACTATATGAAGGCATTTTGTGAGCGTAAGTATAACTCAGATTTCTCGCAGGAAATGACAAGGTCGGTTGGAGAGTATTTGAAGGATTTTAAGTAAGTGAAATTTAGTAAGGAATATCTTGAGAAGGGTATTCCTTTTTCTTCACTTTCATAAAACTCGACCACACATGTCACTTATATCATAAAAAGTGCAACTTACTTTCAGACAGATTGCACTTTTGGTGAATTAAGATATTATTAAACTATGAATGAAAAGTTATGGAAATTTCAAATATGGCGAAGAGGATAACCACATGAATAACGTAAACAAGACCTTATATATTCCGCTTTATGGAAAGGCATATGTCAGTAGAAAGGGCATTATTTTACAGGATAAGAAAGCAGAAGAAATCTGGGAAGCAGAGGGCTTTGAGTTAAAGGGAAAGTCCAAGTCTAAGTGGCTTGCTTATTATATGGGAATGCGCTCAGCAGTATTTGACCAGTGGCTGAGACAGCAGATGGAACAGAATACAGATGCGATAATTATTCATATCGGATGTGGAATGGATAGCAGAGTAGAACGTGTAGGAACTGGCGGATATCAGTGGTATGATTTGGATTTCCCAGAGGTAATTGCTGAGAGAAAGCGCTTCTATCAGGAAAATGAGCAGTATCATATGGTGGAGGCTGATGTACGAGATAGAACATGGATTGATAAGCTTCCACAGGCATCTGATGCGATTGTTGTAATGGAAGGCGTAAGTATGTATTTTGCACCAGAGGAATTAAAGCAGATATTGCAGGATATTAGCGGAAAATATGAGAAGTTCAATCTTCTGATGGACTGCTACACCAGCTTTGCGGCGAAGGCATCTAAGTATAAGAATCCGATTAATGATGTAGGCGTAACGCTTGTTTATGGAGTGGATGAGCCGAAAGATTTGGTGGCAGGAACAGGGCTTGTCTTTGTGCAGGAGCATGAAATGACGCCGTTACCCATGATAAATCAGCTTCAAGGTGTGGAGAAAGTGATTTTTAAGAAGCTGTTTGGTGGAAAAATTGCTAAGAAGATGTACAGGTTGTATGAGTACAGAGGTGTATAAAAAGTCCTATACTCGGCTAGTTGATATATGAACATGCAATTAGGATAGGAGGAATAAGGGTGAAATTTACAATAAAGAAAATCAATACAGGTGAAAATGAAGTCATCCTACAGTATGAGAGTATGACGCCCGAGGTAGAACGTGTCATACGATTTATCAATGGAGAACAAGGAAAGCTTACAGGCTGGAAGGATAAAACATTAACTGTATTGGAATATCAGAGTATTTTATACATAGAGAGCGTAGATGGAAAAACCTTTGCATATACCAAGGAAGATGTACTGAAGCTGGATTATGGATTAAGTCAGTTAGAGAAGCTTCTAAGTGACATTAATTTCTTCCGTTGTAGTAAGTCTATGATTATTAATATAGATAAGGTTAAGCATTTAAGGAGTCTACCTTCTAATCGTATCGATGCCACGATGTGCAATGGAGAACATATTATGATTTCGAGGACTTATGCATCGGATTTTAGAAGGAGATTAAAGGGAGGTACGCGTGATGAATAAGAAGAATCAGGGAATCAGTGTATGGATGCGTCTACTGGCACAGGAGATAGGCGTTGAGTTTAAGGCAAGTATCTATTTTTTATGTGTTTTAGCTTTTTATGCAATTTATAGATTATTGTGTGGTAGCTTGGAAGCAAGCATTCTGCATATGGTGGAAATGGTATGTATGACTTATGTTATGGGCTATGTGCAATTGTATCTGTTTGATAACTTTGATGAGGGAGAGCAGTTAAGAGGAAAAGAAATCTGTTATCTTCTTCTGTGTGCAAGTATTTATGCGCTTGTTTCCTACTGGGGAAGGTGGTTTGAAGGCGATATTATGGTGAGTGTCGTATTTGAACTGTACATGATATTTGCTTATTTTTGTGCATTTCTTATTTATAAAATAAAGCGCAGTGTGGATGAGAAGTTATTAAATGCAGATTTGAGGGCTTTTCAGGAAAGGCGTTTAGAGGATGGCGGGGTATAAATTCATTCTTCATTATCACCCTGTACCCTTGAGGTTGCTTAAACGGGGTACAAAATCGCTCTTCTTGACTGCTTCTGTACCCCGAACTTTGCTGGCGTAAGTATATAGAAGAACATAAAAAGCGTCCTATACCAAGTTCAATCTACAAAATGGGCAATAGTAATTAAGAGAATGTTCTTTGCCAAAGCAATGATACAAACTGTGGCAATAGGAACAAAGAAATTGCTCTTTGCCACAACAAAAAGTAATTCGCTTCTTCAACCGAATTAAAATTTAGTTGAGTGCCGTCCGTTAGCTAGAGGTTGCATTCGCATGCCGATTCACAGCGCCTACGGCGATTGCTCATCGAACGGCGTCGCCGTATACATTTTTTATCTTATCTTTTCGATAATCTCCATTGCTTTCTTATAATTGGCATTAGCGATAACCTTCTCACGATTCTTTTTATCAATTCTATCAATTGCTTTCTCAATTGCCTTGCGGGCATCCGCCTTGGCGTCTTCAACATCTTGATATTTCTCATTGATAGTAGCAAGAGTGGCGTAATTTTCGGCAATCGTTACAAGCTCGGCAGCAGCACTGTCCAACTCATCATGCTTTGCATAGCACTTTGGTAAGTAGCCACGAAGCATATTCTCGTATGTAAGAGCGGTAGCAAGAAGCGAGTCAAATGCTTTGTAAGCATTCAAAATACCAAGAAGCTTACTACAGTAGGTAACTGCTTCCTTGCTATCTGCAAAATAGGCATAGTCTTCAAAGCTGAAGAAAAATTCTTTGCCCGATGCGCAAAGAAGCTTATGCATATTGTCAGCGATACATTCTTTTTCACGTTCAAAGCCATACTGGAAATGGATGAACTGTGTCATAATATGCTCCTTCAGATTATTACTTTCCAAGCTTGGCAATCGGTCAATCAATACCTTTGCCTTATCAAATTCCTTAATATGAATATAAATCCAAATCATTGCATAGTCGGATTTTTCAATCTCTGACTTGTCTTCGCAATAGCGGGAGATACAAAGATTCTTGCGTTCGCAGTCAGCAAAAATTTCCTGTAGCATTTCAGGCTTATCTGATAGGAAACCACTAAAATCAGCATGTCTGCTAATTTCCGCCGCATGATTGATACATTTGCGCATAATCGTGTAGTTAGTTGGCTCCTTTTCTGATTCTGCGCGGAAGTAGGTGTAAGCAGCAAGGTGCTTTTCGGCATCTGACTGAGCGGTAGACATCAGAAGCTTTTCATGCCCAAGGGCAGCTTCTGTATGTGCAGTACCATAGGTGGCAGATACTACCCCAAGGAGTGAGTCTGTTGTGATACCGAAGATTTGTGCTAATGGCACAAGTTGAGATATATCAGGTGTGCCGTTTCCGTTCTCCCATTTGGAAATTGCCTGTGGTGTTACGGCAAGTCTTGAGGCAAGCTCTTCCTGCGTAAAGCCACATTTGCGTCTCATAATTTTGATGTTTTCTCCAATTGTTTTCATATGAATTACCATACCTTTCTAATATTAATCTCTTCAAGTAAGTAAATGCTTCCGTCGAAGCATAAGGTTCGGTACCGTAATTCAACTATAAATCCAATCAACTGTATGGTCAATTAACGCATTTTCTATGGAAACTAAACGGAGCGTTGAGTTTAGTCAAAGCCCAGCCCAAAGTAAGAAGGTAATGGAAGAGAACCTTCAGATAAATCATGGTACATAGCAAATGGAATACCGCCGCCTGGAGTGCGGAAGGTACCATATGAGCAATTAAGGGTATGCAGGATATGGGGAGCTGCAGTGGAATCGCCGAGTAGTTCAATACCAAAGAGCTGCTGATTCTCTATGTTGGCAGCAAGAAGAAAAGTCTCTCCAGCATAGAGGGAGGCTTGGTTTGCTAAAAAGTACAGATTTTCATGCTCCTGAATCACGCTATTAGCTGGAAGCAGCTTACGGCGGAGGCAGGCATATTCGTCAATATCAATATGGCGAAGCACGATTTTTTCACCAGATGCACTACATGCAAATTCGGAATGCTGACAACAAGTCTGATACCCTATTCCCTGATACAGTTCAAAGAGCTTTGCATTTTCAGGAACTAGAATAGCACCTTTGTAACCAAGTTTAGACAGGTGTAAATGAGTGTCCTGCATGAGTGCATGACACAGTCCTTGACCCTGATACGCTTTGGCGGTTGCTATAGCATAAAGATAAGCGACAGGTTTGTCCATATACATACAGTCAAACCAGTGCAGTGCAGCAACAAGTGCATCATTTGAGAGGATGCATCGACAGCGATTCGTGGAAAATGCGGTAGAAAAGAAACAATCGAGAAATTCCTTACTATCGTCAAATGATTCTCTCCATAGAGAACGAAGTGCAGGAATATCTGCAGAATCAGGTGTTTTAATATTCATAGTCATCCTCCAATAGGCAGGCCCAGTGTTTCTCTACCATGTGATGTGGATGGTAGCGTCTTTTGGCTTGACGAAGTCCTTCTATCCCCATATCCTCTTCGCGATTTAGAAAGTGTACATTTGGATGTTTCTCTCTAATATAGCGGGCAAATTCGTAGTTGATTGCAGTGTAGGCACCTTGCACATCTGAGAGTGCCTTTTCAAAATGGATATCAAAGGTGTCAGGAGAGAGCGGACTGCCAAAGGTAATAGCCAGTACATTGTCGTTTCCAAGTAATATAAGTCCTTCCATATCCAACTCCTTATAATGGTAAAATGCCTTTGCAAGTGCAATCTTCTCCATATGGAAATCGCTATTGGGATTTTCTAATGCTTTGCTTTCGTACCATTTCTCCACCATTTCCAAGGCTTTAGAAAGGTTGGTAGTAGCTAGTGGCTCAACAGTATAATCGGGATAGGCGTCACGAAAGCGATTCAGATGATTACGCTTGGCTTGATATTTGCGTCCTTTCAAATCAGCTAAATCATCAATCGCGTATACATAGTCAAATGCATCCTCGTCGCAGTGAAAACGAAAGCTGGCAGGATAGATGGTCTGGAGTGTTTCAATAGCGTGTGCATCAAGACCTGTGATTCGACAAGGAATTCCGCGAGCCTTTGCATCAGCTATAATTGCATCTAAAACTATCTTTTTATCGCCTTTTCCAGCGGGATAGGGATAGACGCTTCGGCGGTTAAACTGTGAGAATAAAACCAAATGCTCATGAAGGATGGCAGCCCTTTGTCTGCCCCACAGATATAAATTGGCAAAGGAATATTCACAGCCACGTTCATTTCCATCCATCAGATATGGTTTATATATAGATATGTCCTCAGGTGTTACAGGTTTAAAATCAATCATTGATGCACATCCTCTTTTATTTGCTTTTATTAGCTTTAGGATGTCCATTTTTATAGAAAATATGTGAATGTAAAAGCAAAACGCCGCCGCAAATGTGAAGTTCATTTGCTGGCGGGCGTTTCACTATAGAAGATTTAGAATATTCCAAGAATCATTTGATCCTGTTCCTTTTTCTTGTTCTGCATTGCAATCTGCACAGACTGTAGAGTTTCCTCTGTCTTGAGCTTAACAATGCCTTCGCTCATCTCCAAATCCTCGATTCGGCTTTGGGATGCAACGAGATTCTCATAGGCAACCTGGTTGACACGTTCTCTGGCTGCAAGTGCATTGGCTGAAGCACCGAGCTTACTACGGTCACGGCTGACCTGTTCGATTGCGGCATCAATGACATCCAGGTTAATCTCACCATTTGTAACACTGTAGCCTTCTAAACCAAGATTTTCAAGAGTTGCACTATATAACTGCATAGGACTTCTCTTACCCTCAGGATTGGTAGCAAGCTCTATTGTAGTCTTACTGCCGTCAAGAAGCTTTTGCTCATTATATACGGTATTTCTGGAAGCTTCGTTAATTCCTTGAAGCTGCTGGTTAATTTCATCCTGAATAATCTGGCGGTCTGAATCACTATATAAGCCATTCATTGCTCTCACAGAAAGCTCTCTGACTCTCTGGAGTCTGTCCATAATACTATTGTAACCACCGTCGGCAATATTAGAAACGTTAATTCCCTCTCTTGTGTTGCGTGTAGCAACATCGGTGCCACGGGCGGTCACCTTTAATTTATTGGCAATTGCAAGCCCCGCTGCATCGTCGGCAGCACTGTTAATTCTCTTGCCGCTTGCCATCTGACCATAGCCTGTTATATTTTTGATATTTGAAATGCTCATGGGACTACACCTCTTTCTACTTTAATCTATAATAATCCTATTTTGTGATTTCATTATAAAAAGAACTGCATAATAAAATCAATCCCTTTAGGTGTGTTCGATTACAACAGCATGATACTGTAGCAATTGTAGAAAAAAAATCAACTCATAATTGTTTGGCAAATAAGAGTACTCGTGCTATACTATATGCAATAACAAAATGTGCATAAAAATATACGGAGGATTTATCATGGGTAAGGATGTAATTATTGCATGTGACTTTGACAGTAAGGCAGAGTTAATCAAGTTTCTTGATAAGTTTGAGAATGAGAGTTTATATTTGAAGGTAGGAATGGAGCTGTTCTATGCAGAAGGTCCTGCAATCGTTAAGGAGATTAAGAGCAGAGGACACAAGATTTTCCTTGATTTGAAGCTTCATGATATCCCAACTACAGTTATGAAGGCGATGAAGGTATTGTCTGAGTTGGATGTTGATATGTGTAATGTCCACGCAGCAGGAACTATCGCTATGATGGAGGCTGCTATTAAGGGCTTAACAAAGGCAGATGGAACAAGACCACTGTTAATCGCAGTTACACAGCTTACATCAACAAGTCAGGAGAGAATGACAGAAGACCTCTTAATCGACAGAAAGATTGATGAGGTAGTGTCTCACTATGCAATGAATGCCAAGAAGGCAGGGCTTGACGGAGTTGTATGTTCGCCATTAGAGGCAGGTAAGGTTCATGCAGAGTGTGGAAGTGAGTTCCTCACTATTACTCCTGGTGTAAGATTTGCAGATGGTGAGGTTGGTGACCAGGTTCGTGTTATGACTCCTGCACAGGCTAAGGAGATTGGTTCTGACTATATCGTAGTAGGAAGACCAATTACACAGGCACCAGATCCTGTAGCAGCTTATAAGAGATGTGTAAGTGAATTTGTAGGTTAATAGTATGCAAAGGATTGTACGGTATGGGTACAATCCTTTTTTTTGAATATTCTTTATTCATATGCCTGATTTACATAATATGAATAAGAGTGTATACTTTTAGTTAGTAACCTACGAAAGGACTAAGAGGGTATGGATATCGTAATCAGAAGAGCAAAAGAGCAGGATATGGATGGCATTAATGACCTGCTTTGTCAGGTGCTGATGGTGCATCATAACGGCAGACCTGATTTATTTAAGGCAGGCTGCAAGAAATATACGGACGATGAGTTGAGAGATTTGATACAGGATGATACGAAGCCGATTTTTGTTGCGGTAGATGAGCAGGGGAAGGTAGCAGGGTATGCATTCTGCGTATTCCAGCAGCATATAGATAATAATATTTTGACAGACATTAAGACTCTCTACATAGATGATTTGTGTGTGGACGAGCAGATTAGAGGGCAGCGTATTGGTAAGCGTCTCTATGAATATGTGCTTGGATTTGCCAAAGAGCAGGGTTGTTATAATGTGACCTTGAATGTATGGAGTTTGAATGAAAGTGCGATGAAGTTCTACGAGGCGTGCGGACTGGTGCCGCAGAAGATAGGTATGGAACATATTTTATAAGGATATATGGAGGAAATATATGAAACGTTTTTATGAGAAGCAGGAAGGAATTGGCTACCAGGAGGTAGTTACGAAGGAGGCTGGACTTGAGGTAATCGGCTTTGATTTGATACGATTGAATCATGGTGAGAGTGTAGAGCAGAACTCAGGAGAGTACGAGCTTGGTCTTGTTATTTTATCAGGTAACTGTGATGTGAGCGCAGGAGAGTTTTCGGCTGCAAATCTTGGTAACAGAAGAAATGTATTTGATGGAAAGCCAACGACTGTGTACGTGCCAAGAGATACGAAGTATACGGTAACTGCGAACGGTTACGGTATGCTGGAGATTGGTGTCTGTAAGGTAAAGGCAGATAAGAAGTACGAGCCGTTTGTGGTGGAGCCTTCGGATATTGTAACAGAGCATAGAGGAAAGCTGAACTGGCAGAGAGATGTCAATGACATCATTACCTCTAAGTATGAGGGTAAGGTGGATAAGATTGTACTTGGTGAAACCTATGGCTGTGCAGGACAGTGGTCAAGCTATCCTTCTCACAAGCATGATACGGATAATATGCCGTATGAGGTTAATATGGAAGAGATTTATCATTTCAAGGTAAATCCTGGACAGGGTTTTGGCATTCAGGTTATGTACAATGATGACATGAGCCTGAAGGAAAGCTATATTGTCAGAGATGGAGATAGTGTTGCGATTAAGGAGGGCTATCATCCTGTGGCAGCAGCACCTGGCTATAGTGTATATTATTTATGGGTGATGGCTGGAAATAGCGGCAGAAAGCTTACTCCTTGCGATGACCCTAAGCATGCGTGGGTAAAGGCTGTAGAGAAGATGGTATAGGTTTTGACAAGAATAAATTGAAAAATATGTCAATTATTGATAGAATATATTTATGTTAACAGTAAAGTGGGATAATTTAGGGGAAAATAAATGAATAAAATCAGAATTAACGTGGATAGAAATATCAATTACATATATCATATGAATGCAGTTGCAAAGTGCAGTGCTGACGATGGATATGCGGGGAAATATGTGCGTCTGCATAAGGTAGAGGATTTAGAAGTCCTTAAGCAGAATGCGGGAAAGCAGGGCTATACGCCAGAGGTATCAGAGGTATTAAAGGGCAATTTTGATATCTACATTTATAATGTATGGTACGAGATAAGAAGCGAGATGATGGAGTATGCAGAGAGCTTGCAGAAGAGATTTAATGAGTCTGGCTTCACAGAAGAAGAGGATGCCAAGGCAGGAGTACAGTCGAAGACATATTTTAATGTATACCTGTGTAATTCCATTTCCAACGGGGCAGAGGAGTTATATACAGAGGATGGCAGACTTGTGGTTGGGACGAACCAGACTGTGGACGAGGCATATGCTTACATTCAGAAAGCATACAGAAGATATATAAGCAGTATAGGTTAAGTCACTAAGGAGAGCGAGATGGAGTATTATCAGCACAAGGTGCAATATTATGAAACAGATACGATGAAGATTGTACATCATTCGAACTATATCAGATGGATGGAGGAGGCGCGTGTTGCGTTTCTTGAGAGCATTGGCTGGGGCTATGACAGACTGGAAAAGGATGGCGTAGTGTCTCCTGTAACAGCAGTTGAGTGTAAGTATAAGGTAAGCACCAGATTCCCTGAGGTGATTCGCATTGCGGTAACGGTTGAGGAGTTTAAGGGTGTTAAGCTTAAGCTGCGTTATGAGATGCTGAATGCAGACGATGTTGTAGTGTTTGAAGGTCGTTCAGAGCATTGCTTTTTGGATGAGAAGGGCAATATTGTCAGCCTGAAAAGAACATATCCTGAACTGTATGAGGTGTTTGCAAGCTTGGCAGCTGCACAGTAGAAGAGAGATAATGAAAACCGATATGTGATATCGGTTTTTTTGATATAACATAAATTATAGTTTCGGATAGAGAACTTTAATGGAGGGGCAGAGAAATGATAGGTATACTAAAAAAATTATTAAGAAAAAAGATTCAACCACGTCAGTACGAAGTAATTTTGAAAAAGAGTTTGAGGCAGAAGAATATGAGATGCTGGTGTTAATGAAGTCAGGCGGTATTGGAGCTGCCAAAATTGATGATATGCTGAAACCAACAGTTGATTTTGTGGCATCTGTAGATTTGCGTACTAATGAATTGAGTCAGGAAATGGGGCGCATGGAATGGTTGATTAAGGATGATGAAAACCGTAAAGGTTGGGGATATGATTTCAAAAAGTATGGAATCTATCGTGTTGTAATCCGAAAATGCATACCAAAACAATTAGAGCCATTTCAGTTACAGATTGTGAATAACCGATACATGTTGGTGAAGGTGTTGCAGGAGAATGCTTCAAATGAGAAACTGGAAGCATTAAGGGATTATTATATGAAGCCTGTAACTATACAAAATGAATTGGGGGAGTTTGTTCTTGATAGGGAGTTTTCGTGGTTTGAGGGCAGTGTAGATTGGAATGGAGAAGAGGCAAAGGTCTATTTGGAGACTGATGAGAAGAATGGTGATAGTGTAGTAAAAGCTATGGAGACATTACAGCAATTAGTAAAAGATTTATCGGTGAATGATATGAGATATCGTCAATTTGCAGCGAAAGAATTAACTTCCCTTGCAAATGATTGGCTACAGGAAAGTGATGAGGAAGAACAGGAAGAAATAACGGAAGAGAGTTTTGTACAAAGAATGGAAATTAGTGAAGTTTCGATAAGTTCTGATGGGGCTTTCACATTGTATTACCATGATAATGACATGTTCTGGGTACATGTCATCGAAGTATTGGTAGGACCAGATGGAGAGATGGAAAGTGCGGATATAGCTGGATAGATTTAGCGGAAATCACGATAATGCCCCTTTATTTCGAGAATAATTTATCATTTATAGGACTGTACGGTTGACATAATTTGTGTTAATATATACGTGGTATGAAGTTGAGTGTTTCGAAAAGGAAACACTAATAACACAAATGTTAGGAGGAGTTGTATGAGTGAATTTACAGGTAAGACAGTCATCATTACAGGTGGTGGCAAGGGCGGTGGAATCGGTTATGGTATTTCTACAGCCTTTGCAAAAGAGGGAGCAAATCTTGTAATTACAGGACGTAATGAGCAGAAGCTTGCAGATGCTAAGCAGGAGCTTGAGAGCCAGTATGGTATTAAGGTATTGACGATGCAGGCTGATGGTGGTGATGAAGAGCAGGTTAAGAGTGTAATTGATAAGGCAGTAGCTGAGTTTGGCAAGATTCATGTATTGGTAAATAATGCGCAGAATTCAGCATCAGGTGTTCCGCTTGCAGAGCATACGAAGGAGGATTTTGACAGAGCCATTTATTCTGGCTTATATGCGGTATTCTTCTATATGAAGCATGCATATCCATATTTGAAGGAGACACAGGGTTCAGTTATTAACTTTGCTTCAGGAGCAGGTTTGTTTGGTAAGCCTGGTCAGGCTTCTTATGCGGCTGCTAAGGAAGGAATCCGTGGTTTGTCACGAGTTGCCGCAACAGAGTGGGGACCTGATGGAATTAATGTGAATATGATTTGTCCATTGGTTATGACTGCACAGTTAGCAAAGTGGAAGGAAGAGTATCCAGCAGTGTACGAGCAGACGATTAAGGGCATTCCAGCAGGACGCTTTGGAGATGCAGAGAAGGATATCGGAAGAACCTGCGTATTCCTTGCAAGTGATGCGGCTTCGTATATTTCAGGAGAGACAATCACAATGCAGGGCGGTAGCGGGCTTCGACCTTAAAGATTTACATAAATACAAAATTATGATATGATAATAATGCCATGGTTAGTTGATGACCATGGCATTCTATCATTCGGCATAGGGTGTGGCGGATGAGCATAGACTATAACATTATGATATTGAGGGAGATCTATGGGACAAAAGAATGGTGTAGTAATGAGACTGATGTTAGCATTTCTTTGTGCGGCGGTTATGATGTGGAATGTAGGCATAACTGCAAGAGCAGGTTTTGGTGACTATAACGATTACGATTATGATTCGGGTTGGGACAGTGACTGGGATTCTGATTGGGGTTATGACAGTAGCTGGGATAGCGACTGGGATTCTGACTGGAGTAGTAGTGGAAGCTATAGCTCTGGCGGAGGATATTATTATGGTAATCTTAGTGGAGGCGTAGATTTTGGCGCAGTGGCATTTGTAATCTTTGCGATTATTATTATTTCTGTATATAAGAGCAAGCATACGGGTAGAAGCAATTCACAAAGCAGACCGCGTCCATCTGTACAGTCAGGTCAGGGGACAAGACAGGCTCGTAAGCAGATTACACCGCTTAAGGATAGAACTGACGAGATTACAGTTGTATTGAAGAAGACAGATGTTAATTTCTCGGCAAATGATTTTATTACATATGCTAAGAAGGTATATATTGATATTCAGGATGCGTGGTGTAAGCGTGATTTAGAGTCTGTAAGAGCAGTATTACATCCTAATCTTTATGAGCAGACACAGAAGCAGATTCAGAAGAAGATAGATGCCAAGATTATTAATTATCTTGAGAGAATTACTGTTAATACAGCATATTTGTCAGGCTTTAGAAGAGATGATGATTATGAGTATCTGACGGTATATCTGACATCTCAGATGATAGATTATCAGGTACATGAGGAGACAGGGCAGATTCTGTATGGCGATAAGACTACCAGATGGGATATGCAGTATAAGATGATTTTTGTTAGAGCAGCAGGAATGGAAACTCCTGATGCGGCAGCAGAAGAGAATAATGATGTGATGAGATGTCCAAGCTGCGGAGCGCCTGTAGAAGGAACTGCATTTGGTCAGTGCCAGTATTGCGGTTCGACGGTTTCAAGCGGTAAGTATGGATGGGTATTAACTGACTTTGCTGCGATGCGAGAGGATACTAAGGACGAGGGTATTCAAGTGCCTGTAGATATAGATAAGTAATAATGAAATGTAATAAAAGTGATTGCGTTTTATATAATGTAAACGCAATCACTTTTTCTGATTCTTACGATATTCAGTAGGGGTACAATTCATGTATTTTTTGAAAATTTTATTGAAATAGCTGGTATTGTTGAAACCGACATTTCCTGCAATCTCAGATATGGATTCGCTACGCTTGCGATTCATCTGCCTAGTAGACTCCATGATGCGGTATTTCATCAGATATTCAAATGGTGTTACATCCAGTGTTCTCTTGAAACAGCGGCAACATTCACTTTTGCTGACCATGATGGAGTTTGCAATATCATCCAGTGAGATTTGTTCCGTAAAATGCTCCTGAATATAGAGGATAGCATCCTTTACGCGCTGTTCATCCTGATTGCTGGTTTTTCTAAGATTATTCGGCTCCAAAGTAGTGACAGTGTCAAACAGTGCTTTCCATAGAATGAGCAGGGAAGACTTTGTCAATAATTCATATCCAGGCTCTGCATTTTCATTAAGAAAAAGAATTTCCGTGCAATGCTGGAAAAAAAGCTCATATAAAGGATGTTCCTTTGTAATATGAAGAAATTTTAATGCATTGCATAATAGTACTGGCTGTATATACTTTTTCTCCATATCCAACTGACCAAATCCGAAAATAAAATGCGGATGAACAAGTATGCTATGAAAAATACACTGGTCAGGGTCGGATGGGGTTATGAAGTGCTTGGTATGTTGGTTGATAAAAACAATCTCGCCCTCAGACACAAGGAAACTCTGATCCTCGCAGGTTAGATATGCATCTCCTGATACCTGATAATATAGTTCAATTTCGTCATGCCAGTGCCAACGGATACTGTGAGGTGAGTTGTACTGATAATCCATACTTAGAATCATTACATTATAGTCACCCTCTGAAATCTGTTTGGAACGACGTGTATAATAATCAGGGTCTGTAACCTGATGCAGCTTTTCCATTAGAATCCTCCTTGGCATGTTGAATTGCGGTGAATCAGTTCGTGCTTCAAGTGTAGGTTGATTGAACTGATACAAAATATTGTATAACAAAGTTACAAAAAAACAAAGATAAAAGTAGAAAAAAATATAAGATGGTGATATACTTATGTAAATGTATAGCTATGCACAAATGATAGGTTGACGAATATGACAGATTGGAAAAGCTTATTACAATACGAAGAGTCATTTTTTCATAGGGATGTCAGCTTTCTTATCATAGGAAGTGGTACTAGGAATCAGACGGTTCTTGTAGAACTGCTTCAGACATTGAAAGCTTTCTGTGAGGTTACCACAGAGCTGGAGAGTGGAATACGGTATGCTCGGTCAGGTGGATACGATATGATTTTCATTGATGAGATGTATCTGGCTGAAGGAGCAGAGCTGGTAAGGGAGCAGTTTGAACGATGCGTACCTGTGATAGTTTTGTCAGACAGATTTCAGTATGATAAAGCGGTAGTGCAGGAGAGTGAGCAGGAGTATTTTTTATATCCGATTACATCTAAGCGTTTGCTGGATGTATTGCAGAGATACTTTTGTGAGGCATTAGTGAACCGTATTGTGCCAAGGAAGCCAAGTGAGGTTGCAGAGTTGTATCTTGTGCCGAGAGGCTTTGATGTGAGCGGTGCCATGAAGTACGTCGCGGATGATTTTGAGCAGTATATACATTTACTGAAACGTTTTACAGATGATGAAGAACGGAGGCAGCTTCTTAAGGAAGCGTATGCGAACAAAGATTGGGGAAATTATGTGACGTATGTGCATGCATTGAAGAATAGTGCGCGTTTGATTGGCGCCACAGAGCTGGCAGATATGGCTTATGAGCATGAGGAGCAGGCGTTAGCCGCTCAGTATGAAGCGATAGAAGAGACATATCAGATGTTGCGAGCGAAGTGGAAGGAGACGATAGCGTGCGTGAAGGACTATTTGGAGCATTGCATTGTGGAATACGGTAAAGGGGAAGTACAGATAGCAGGTGTACTTTCAGAGGATGTTTTCCGCGATAAGGTGGAGCAGGTTAAGAAATATCTGGATACATTTCAAAAAAAGGAAGCACTTATGCTATTAAGACAATTGTCAGCTTATAAGACTGATAAGAAAAGACTTGAGATGATTGAGCAGGCAATAATAGCATTGGAACGCTACGATTATGATGGAGTCATGCAGATTCTTGCAGGAGAGTTGTAGTATAAGGGAAGGAATTTAAATGCAGACAATTGTAACACAGGATGAACAGCGAAGAGTCATCGAACTAGAGAAAATGAAGAAAAGCCTGGAGGCTCAGCTTCGAGAGATGACGAAGAAGGTGGAGCTACAGGAAGAGCAAATTGCAATGGCAAAGAGAGATCCTCTTACGGGATTACGAAATAGAGCTGGAATTGCAGAGCAGATTAATCATGTATTAAAGAAGGAAAATAAGGGAGCCTTCTTTATCATGGATATGGATAATTTTAAGAGCGTGAATGATACTTATGGTCATTTAGAGGGAGACAAGGTATTGATTCGTTTTGCCGAAGCTTTAAGACGGGCAATTGCACCTGGAGATATGGTGGCACGTCTTGGTGGTGATGAGTTTATCATTTTTACGCAGGGAGATATATCTAAGAGTGCTTTGCGAGAGAAGGCAGCGCAGATTGTACGCAGAGTGGAAAGAGATTTGATTTCACCAGGAAGATTGGTGAGAGTAACGATTTCCATGGGTATTGCGCAGGCACCAGAGGACGGAGTAACCTTCGAGGGATTGTATTCCAATGCCGATAAGGCGTTATATTTTGTTAAAAACGGTGGAAAGAATGCCTTCTGTTTCTATAATGAAATCGAGAGACAGCAGAAGATAAAGAATAGTCGCAAGGCATCGTTGGGAGAGATTACATTACAATTAAGGGAGAAGAAGATGGAAGGATCATTTGTCGTTGAATATGGTAGCTTTGAGAAGATTTACCGTTTTATGGAACGCAATATAGGAAGAGAAAACAGACAGGTACAGTGTGTACTATTTACAATAAATGAGTCTTTGGATGTGAATTTGGAATCATATGAGCTACAAAGACAGATGGAACACTTGGAGCATGCGGTGACATCTTCATTGCGAAAGGGAGATGTGACCACGAATTATAGTTCGTGTCAGATGTTGACACTGTTAATGGATGTAAGCAGACAGGATGCTAAGACAGTAATTGACAGAATTATCGCAAGATATCAGGAGGAGTCTGGCGAAGGCGCTTTAGAGGTTCAATATGATTTTGAACAGCTTACACCAGAACAGAATGTCGGATAAATATTATTCAACATAAAAGAAAGGCGTTAAGAATCGTGCAAAAGATATTAGCTGTCGATGACGAAGTTGAGAATTTGGCAATGGTAGAGTATACCTTGCAGGATGAATTTGAGGTAATTGCGGTTAAAAGTGTTCCGATGGCATTTCGCTATTTGGAGCGTAATACACCCGATTTAATTTTGATGGATATCCGTATGCCTGAGATAGATGGCTTTGAGGCATATCAGAGGATGAAGCAGGATGAGAGACTGGCTAAGATACCAGTTATTTTCCTGACCTCGGCGAATGATGTGGATACAGAGGATAGCTGCTTTGAAATGGGAGCAGTGGATTTTATCAGTAAGCCTTTTGAGCCAAAGATTATGCTTAGACGTATTAAGCGTACTTTGGAGTTGACGGGACGTGCAGCAGAGTATTCTCATAATGTGACAAAGCTGGAGCAGGAGCATACATCCATACAGGCAGTTGATATGATTACTTTACAGGTCGATGGTATTTCCATTGATATTCCCATGAATGATATTTATTATGTGGAGGTTTTTGGTAATACCAGTATTGTAAGAACTTCTAAGAAGGAATATTCTGTTAGAGAGACCTTAGAACATATGCAGGATAAGCTTGGAGAGGGGTTTGTTCGGGCAGGACGCAGCTTTTTATTACAGGCCAAGTATGTGTCGGAGATTGTAGATGATATTGTAACGATGCAGAGCGGGAAGAAGGTAAAGCTTCCACGCCGTAATAAGAAAGAGATTATTCAACAGATTATGAACTTACGCAGTTGACCATTCGTCACAGAAATGCACCATTCGTCACAGAAAGGTTGAAAATGCATAAATATTCGCTATACTTGAATTCGTGAGCGAGCGAAAGAGAGAGAGCGAATTGCGAGCATGTCCGCTGCGAAACGGACGGAATGTGTAAAGGGACTAAGAATATGTAATAGAACTATCGAAAGATGGTTCTTTTTTTTAACAAAGGATTTGACTTTTTGAATGGAAACTAGTAACATAATAAACGTATATGTAAAGGCGATGAATGGAAGTAGTAGAAGTGACTTTTAAGCAACAGAGAGTTATCGGTTGGTGTGAGATAACCTAAGAGACTTTGAACTCGTCCATGAGCTCTGAGACTGAACGTATAGAAGATGTAGTAGGTCTTGGCGGGAGTTCCCGTTATAGGATGTTAAGTGCAGGAGTATTCCTGAATTAGAGTGGTACCGCGGTAGGTTTATCCTTTCGTCTCTTATATGAATGAGATGAAGGGATTTTTTTATGCAGAAAGGACGAAGACAATGGAAAAGATTTACAATCCGAGTGAGATTGAGAAAAAGTGGCAGGCTTATTGGGCTGAGCACGAAACATTTAAAACAGATGTATGGGATTTTAGCAAGCCAAAGTATTATGCATTAGATATGTTCCCATATCCTTCAGGAGTAGGTCTTCATGCAGGACATCCAGAAGGATACACAGCAACAGATATTATGTCCAGAATGAAGCGTATGCAGGGTTACAACGTATTGCATCCAATGGGATATGATTCATTTGGTCTTCCAGCAGAGCAGTATGCAGTAAGTACTGGTAACCATCCAAACGGATTCACACAGAAGAATATTGAGACCTTCTCTCAGCAGTTGAAGGAATTAGGCTTTGACTATGACTGGTCTAAGATGCTTGCAACAAGTGACCCAAGCTTTTATAAGTGGACACAGTGGATTTTCAAGCAGCTTTATTTAGATGGCTATGCAAAGTATGTAGATATGCCTGTTAACTGGTGTGAAGAGTTAGGTACAGTATTATCTAACGATGAGGTTATCGACGGTAAGTCAGAGAGAGGCGGTTACCCTGTTATTCGTAAGAACATGAAGCAGTGGGTTATCAATCAGCCTGCTTTTGCTGAGAAGCTCTTAGAGGGCTTAGAGGAGATTGACTGGCCTGAGTCTACTAAGGATATTCAGAGAAACTGGATTGGTAAGTCTGAAGGTGTAGAGGTTGACTTCCAGATTGTTGGTGGAGGAAGCTTCTCTATCTATACAACATGTATCGAGACAATTTACGGTATTACATTTATGGTATTAGCTCCAGATGGACAGATTGTGAAGGATTTAATGCCAAGAATTGAGAATCAGGACGAAGTACAGGCATATATCAATGAGACATTGAAGAAGAATGATATGGACCGTACAGAATTAAATAAGACAAAGACAGGCTGCATCTTAAAGGGTATCTATGCAATCAACCCTGTAAATGGCAAGGAAGTTCCTCTTTTCATCGGAGATTTCGTTCTTGCAAGCTATGGTACAGGTGCGGTTATGGCTGTTCCTTCTCATGACCAGAGAGACTTTGAGTATGCAATTGCACACAACAGTCCTATGATTCAGGTAATTGATGGTGCAGATGTTAGCGAGAAGGCATTTGAGAAGAAGGAGTACCTTGGCAAGGGCTGCAAGCTTATGAATTCTGAGGAGTTCACAGGACTTGTTGTAGAGGAAGCGAAGGAAGCTATTACAGATAAGCTTGTAAAGCAGGGTGTTGCTCGCAAGACAGTTAACTATCATTTCCGTGAGTGGATTTTTGCTAGACAGCGTTACTGGGGTGAGCCTGTTCCTGTTGTTCATGGCGAGGATGGTAATATTCATGTACTTAGCGATGAAGAGTTACCATTGATTCTTCCTGAGTTGGATGACTATAAGGGTAAGAACGGTAAGGCTCCACTTGAAAATGCAGAGGAGTGGAAGCAGTATGATAACAATGGTATAAAGGGTGTTCGTGAGACATCAACTATGCCAGGTAGTGCAGGTTCAAGCTGGTACTATATGAGATATATTGACCCTGATAATCAGGAAGAGTTTGCTAATCAGGAGTTGTTAAAGCACTGGTTACCTGTTGACCTTTATATCGGAGGACCAGAGCATGCAGTAGGACACTTGATGTACTCAAGAATTTGGAACCGTTATTTATATGATAAGGGCCTTTCACCTGTTAAGGAGCCATTCCAGAAGCTTGTTCATCAGGGTATGATTCTTGGCTCTAACGGTATTAAGATGGGTAAGAGATTCCCTGAGTTTGTTGTAAATCCAAGTGATGTTGTACGTGATTACGGTGCAGATACTTTAAGATTATATGAGATGTTCATGGGACCATTAGAGGTTTCTAAGCCATGGAATGCAAGTGGTGTAGATGGTGCCAGAAGATTTATCAACCGTGTATGGGCATTCTTTACAAACGAGGAGAATATCACAACTGAGAATGATGATACATTAACAAAGGTATATCATCAGACTGTTAAGAAGGTTACCTCTGACTTTGAGCAGTTAGGCTTTAATACAGCGATTAGCCAGATGATGATTTTCATGAACGCAGCTTACAAGGCTGGTAAGTGTCCTCTTGAATATGCAGAGGGCTTTGTAAAGATGTTCTCATGTATCTGTCCTCATGTTGGAGAAGAGTTATGGCAGTGTCTTGGACATCAGGATACTATTGCTTTCGAAGCATGGCCAACATACGACGAGGCTGCATTAGTAGAGGATACAGTTACAATCGGTATTCAGGTAAATGGTAAGGTTAAGGGAACTGTTGAGGTTTCGGTTGATGAGGAGAATGACTCAGCAATTGCTAAGGCAAAGGCTGTTCCATCTGTACAGGTTGCCATTGAAGGTAAGAATATCGTGAAGGAAATCTACGTTAAGGGCAAGATTGTCAATATTGTAGTGAAATAATTGAAAAGAATTGAGTTTTGGAGACTCCCACGAGTTTAGACGCTTGTGGGAGTTTTTGTGTGCGACTAGATTTTGTGGAACTTTTTGCCTGTTTCTTGATTGTATGAACTTCTGATTGTGGCGAATACGGAGGAAATGAGGGTAATGGTCGAAAATATCCGTACTGAGCAGTTGAGGAGAAGAGAAAATACGGAGGAAATGAAGGTAATGGTCGAAAATATCCGTACTGAGTAGCTGGGGAGAAGAGAAAATACGGAGGAAATGAAGGTGATGATCGAAAATATCCGTACTAGACAAGTGTGGAGAAATGAAGAGGTTAAGAGTGAGTGATATATTCGGCCTGTAAGCAAGCTTCCAGAGAGTGATTGGAATGATGTAGTCCGTCATGTGCCTAGCTCGCGACAGAAGTCGCTCGCTAGATGGCTGTCGCCATATACAAAAAACAAGAAATATGCCTGTTCGTAAGCAAGCTTCCGACAGTCAATTTCTTGTTTTTTGTGCATGACTCATAGCAGACTAAAATATTTCACATTTCATTAAAATAAAAGTTGTAATCCTAGAGTATTTGTGATAAATATATTAATATAAACTTATCTTACATGGAGGGTTACATATGAAAACAGGAAAAAATTACAAGTTTTGGTTTGCAACAGGTTCACAGGATTTATACGGTGATGAGTGTCTTAGAAACGTAGCTGAGCATTCTCAGAAGATTGTAGAGGGCTTGAATAAGTCTGGTCTTTTACCATATGAAGTAGTTTGGAAGCCAACATTAATTACAAATGAAGTTATTAGAAAGACATTTAACGAAGCAAATGCAGATGAGGAGTGTGCAGGTGTTATCACATGGATGCATACATTCTCTCCAGCTAAGTCTTGGATTCTTGGTTTACAGGAGTACAGAAAGACATTAATTCATTTCCATACACAGTTCAATGAAGAGATTCCATACGATACAATTGATATGGATTTCATGAACGAGAATCAGTCTGCACATGGTGATAGAGAGTACGGTCACATCGTAAGCAGAATGGGTATTGAGAGAAAGATTGTTGTTGGTCATTGGCAGAACACGGAAGTAATCAAGAAGATTGCTCAGTGGATGGCTACAGCAGTTGGTTTAATGGAGTCTTCTCACATCAGAGTTTGCCGTTTCGGTGATAACATGAACAACGTAGCGGTTACTGAGGGTGATAAGGTAGAGGCTCAGATTAAGTTTGGTTGGGAAATTGATCATTACAATGTAAATGATTTAGTAGACTATGTTAATGCAGTACCTACAGGTGATGTAAGCGCATTAACTGATGAGTATTACAGCAAGTACGATATTCTCTTAGAGGGACGTGATGCAGCTGAGTTTAGAAAGCATGTTGAGGTTCAGGCAGCTATCGAAATCGGTATGGAGAAGTTCTTAGAGGAGAGAGATTACCACGCTATCGTTACACACTTCGGTATGCTTGGTGGATTAAAGCAGCTTCCAGGTCTTGCTATTCAGAGACTTATGGAGAAGGGTTACGGCTTCGGTGGAGAAGGTGACTGGAAGACAGCTGCTATGGTTCGTCTTATGAAGATTATGGCTTCTAATGTTAAGGATGCAAAGGGTACATCTTTCATGGAAGACTACACATACAACTTTGTCCCTGGTAAGGAAGGTATCCTTCAGGCTCATATGTTAGAGGTATGTCCTACAGTTGCTGAGGGTCCTATCGGTATTAAGGTTAACCCACTTAGCATGGGTAACAGAGAAGATCCTGCAAGACTTGTATTTACATCTAAGACAGGTCCTGCTATTGCAACATCTCTTATTGACCTTGGTAACAGATTCCGTCTTATCATCAACGCTGTTGATTGTAAGAAGTGTGAGAAGCCAATGCCTAAGCTTCCTGTAGCTACAGCATTCTGGACACCACAGCCAGACCTTACAGTTGGTGCAGAAGCATGGATTCTTGCAGGTGGTGCTCACCATACAGCATTCTCTTACGACTTAACTGTTGAGCAGATGGTTGATTGGGCAGATGCTATGGGTATCGAGGCAGTTGTTATCGATAAGAACACAGATATCAGAACTCTTAAGAACGAGTTAAGATGGAACTCTGTAGTATACAGATAACAACAATACTCAGATGAACTGATTATTGGTTAAATAGCAGTATGTGTAGATATACTGATTACTGAAAGTAAAGTCTCTTAGGTTTTTCGATGAATTCTACTTCATCAAGAGCAGTAAAGGCATCTATGAAGTCCTCTCGAATCGTCACAATAGCGTAGCTGTTGATAAGCGGTTCGACGTGGATGACATCGGATTCGAGTCTTTCTAGGGGACCATGATATTTCACAATGAATTCCCAGGTATTAGTGGTTGGATTGAAACCAACTTCTAATTCCTGGGATTTTTTTCGTTCTGTCTCTGTTGCCTGTAAGGCAAGCTGTAGTAGGTTTTCAAGCTTCTGACTAGGCATAGGAAACACCTGAGTTTTTACTATAATGTATGCAAAAAAATAAGGACGGTGCCAGGAAAAGCACCATCCATTTTTACTTCGGTCTTACAGTCAATCTCTGAATCAATCCGTCTTCATTTACCTCGCGGACAGTGGCGATAGCCATGATATTGTATCCGCCGAAGTTTGCGATGAACTCAGCCTGTGTATCGTTTACAACCTCTGCGCCAAGGATAGAGTACTGGCGGAAGCCGAACTTGTTACGGAAGAACATATTAATAGCTTCTCTGCCGTAGATATGATATTCTCTCTGGCTGGAAGAGTTGGAGCAGTAGTCACAAAGAATACCATCCTTTGTAAACAAATCTGCTAAGCCTGCGAAGTCCTTGTTTTCCATTGCATCTATATATTTTTCGATTGGTTTCATAGTAATGTCCTCCTTAATATACCTTTTCTGAATTGAGCAGTGCGTCTGTACCGCCGTCTACGAACATGATATTTCCATTTACACCGCGTGACTTTGGTGATACAAGGAATACCATAACTTCGGCGATTTCCTCTGGGTCCATCAGTGATTCAAGACCATATTTGGTAGGAATTGGAAGGGCGTTTAATGCCATCTTTGCTGAAGTACTCATGGTAGCTGTCATGGTTGTGTTGACATTACCAGGTGCGATGGCATTGATTCTGACGCCGTTTGCTGCCCATGAGGAAGAGATACGTCTTACCCATCTTGCAAGAGCATACTTGGTTGACACATAAAGGCTGTTGCCCACACTAAGACTAGAGGAATCCAGCATACTTACAAGCTCAAGGACTCTCTTCTCATCTCCGATATTATTTAATAAATCTACGATATCCATTCTGCCTGCGCCCTGTGAAATCGTGTTAGATACTGTTACGACGCAGCTTCCGTGTTTCTTCTCTAATAAATCATATACGCCTTTGGCAACCTCGACTGTTCCAAAATAGTTCAGGGAAACGATTAAAGAAAGATTTCCGCAGGCACCTGATACTCCGGCATTGCAAATCATGCCGTCAAGTCCATCTGGACATAATTCATGGAGCTTATCAATTGTCAGCTGTCTGCCTTCCTTTGTAGCAAGATTAGCGCAAATATCGCCGCCCTTGAGGTCGATATTAATAACCTTATGTCCTTCTCTTTCAAGTAATTCCTTTGTCTTGGCGCCGATTCCGCTGGAAGCGCCTGTAATTGCATAAACTCTCATGTTTGTACTCCTTCCGTTTCGGTTGATTTATCTTATGAACTTCATTATAATGATAATTGGTATCTTTTAAATAGCCAGAATGATAAAATATGAGGAGACCAGATGGATGCTAACCTATGACCTTTCAAATAGAGATGGAAAGACAATGTATGAGTATCTTTATGAATGTATTAGAGATGATATCATGCAGGGACGAATCAAAGAGAATGAGAAGCTGCCGTCTAAACGAATGCTTGCAAAGCAGCATAGTATCAGCTTGAAAACAGTGGAGAATGCTTATGAGCAGCTTTTGCTGGAAGGGTATCTTTATACCAGGGAAAGAAGCGGATATTATGCGGGAGCAGTGGAAGCAGGTTATGAGATTAAGGAGAGCGGGGCGATATATGAACCGATACCGCAAGAGGAGTATCGAATAAATCTTGCCAATAACCAGGCTGCACTGGATAAGTTTCCTTATTCCCAGTGGGTAAAGGTAATGCGAGAGGTTCTTACGGTTAGGGAGAGGGAGCTTTTGAATACTGTACCGTTTCAGGGGGCTTATGAGCTTAGAAAGGAAATTGCAAATTATTTATATGATTTTCGAGGCATGCAGGTATCACCAGACAGAATTATCATTGGTGCAGGAACAGAGTATTTGTATGGCAGACTGATTCATTTGCTGGGGAGAGAAAGGTTATATGCAGTTGAGGACCCAGGATATCAGAAGATTACAAAGCTCTATGCGGCAAACGATGTGTCATGGAAATATATTGGAATAGATGAAAATGGTATTAAGGTGGATGAGCTTGCCGAGAGTGGAGCAAATGTAGTGCATGTTTCACCTGGACATCATTTTCCGACAGGAACGATTATGCCCGTAGGAAGACGTCAAAAGCTATTAGAATGGGCTGCCGAGGAAAGAGACAGATATATTATTGAAGATGATTATGATAGTGAGTTCCGATTTGTAAAGCGCCCTGTGCCTGCAATGCAGAGTATGGATGTGAATCATAGAGTAATCTACATGAATAATTTTTCAAAGACACTAGCACCTTCTATTCGTATCAGCTACATGGTACTGCCGCAAAAACTGATGGACAGGTATATCAACACGATGAACTTTTATTCCTGCACAGTGTCTGCCTTTGAGCAGTATGCCATGGTTGAGTTCATGCAGAAGGGGTATTTTGAAAGACATATACAGCGTATGAAAAATTATTATAAAAGCAAAAGGGATTCTATTGTGAAGCTGTTGCAGGAATCACGGCTTATGGAGCTTCTTACAATAGAAGAGAAGGACGCAGGGAATCATTTTCTGTTAAAGCTGCATACACCATTAAGTGATATGCAGATAAAAGGGGCAATGAGAGAGGCAGGTGTGAAGGTTGATTTCCTATCGGAATTTTGTATGCAGAATAAAGAAGAGCATTCACATACACTGATTGTGAACTATTCGAATCTTACAGAAGAAGATTTTCAGTATGCATTAAGAAGATTGGAAGAAATCCTGTTATAGACTTGTTTGATACGTAATAAAACAACAGCCCCCACTCCAAGGTGAGGGCTGTTAAAACGTTATAAACTATAAAACTTCAAAGCGTTCAGCTTCAGATTTAAGCTGGTCAGCAATGTCCTTTGTATTGTTCATTTCGGAAGTAATCTGCTCGATTTCCTTTACAAGCTCATTTGTGTTGTTAGCAGCAGATGAAACTGCATTTGAGCTTTCTTCAACCGAAATATGTACACTGCCGATGGCCTCAGTAATATTCTCTGTAAGGTTTTGAATATTTGCAGACATTTCATGGAAGGAAGCAACGACCTCGTTAACATGGGAAGCATCGTCACGATACTGCTTACCGCTTTCTACGAAACCGTCATAATCAGGAAGAACGGTCTCATTAATATATTTTACGATGTCATCTGAACACTGAACCAATTCCTTTACGGCTGCAATTACCATGTTGTTGATATTCTGGATATTGCCCGCTGTTTCACGGCTGGAATCTGCAAGCTTTCTAATCTCATCAGCAACAACGGCAAAGCCTTTTCCTGCTTCACCAGCTCTGGCAGCTTCGATAGAGGCATTTAATGCTAACAGGTTTGTCTGAGAGGAAATGCTAAGAATTTCATTAGTCAGCTCATTTACCTGATTAACACTCTTGGAGTCTTCCATTGCCTTTTGAAGAGAAGTAAGAATACCTTCGATAACTTCACTTGTCTGATTCTTATTTTCCACAGCCGTAGTCTCAAGACCGCTTGCACGACGTTCCATTTCATCTGCATATTGTAACAGTTCATTAGATGCAGTAGCAAGCTCTGTTACATGTGAACCAACAGTCTGGGCATTGGCATTTACTGCCTCTGCGGTAGAAGAAACCATTTCCATAGAAGCGGATAATTCTTCCATAACACCTGAAATATCGCAGGAGCTGTCATTTGCCTGAGAGACACTGTTATAAACCTCGGATACGATGCTTTCAAGCGTTGTAGAGTTTTCAGTAATCTGTGTCATTATGAGCTGCAGGGTAGTGATAAATTCGTTGATTGCGGAACTCATCTTACCGATTTCATCCCTACCTGGTATATCAAGACGTATGGTAAGGTCACCTTGATTGTCTTTGATTTTATCTACTACGGAGGTGATGGTCTTATTAATTTGTCCAATCGGGATAACGACCTCCATAAGACATATAAAAATAACAAGACCCGTAACGATTAAAGCAATAACAGAAATTATACCTGAAGTAACCTTTGCAGAGGTATAGGCGTTATTATTCTGGGCAATCGCGTTGTCCATCCCTGTAGTGTTAATATCCATAAGCTGGTTTACAACGACTGTCAATTCATCACTGAAGGTAATCAGCTTGGTGTTACATACCTTAATAGCATCTACATTGGCGGAGCTATTGTTTAATCGGATGACATTATTTAAGCTGGATAAGAAACGCTGGTATTTTTCTTGAAAAAGTGCATAGGCTTCAGCCTCTTCTCCCTCATCTACGGTAGCCTCATATTCAAGAATCTCCGCTTCGATTTCAGCCTTTAAGGCTTCCATTTCGGCTTCAACGGCTTCGGGGTCGACATCATCTGTATTTACGATACAGTCTCTATAAGCAATAATCTGAATTGCTTCGATATCCTTTGCAATTTCGCCAAGCATCATAACGCTTTGAACATAATTTTCGGATACCTCCTTACTGGTATTTAACATATTGTTCATACCGCTGTTATTTGTGAGTGTGAGTATCAAAATCAGTACCAATAATGCGGCTACAGGTCCAAGAATCTTTACTGGTACCATTAGGTTTTTGAATACGCGCATAATATTCCTCCGTTCCACAAAAACAAATATAAGTATAATTACATATATTATATAAAATTTCTGAAAATTAAGCAAACATATTTGGATAAAACTATTTATTAAACACGTAAACACAGATAAGTGAGATACAAATGTGTGTTCAAGATAAGTACGCACCGAAAAAATGTTCAAAAAAACAGCGGCCACGGAGGAAAGTGTGGTCGCTGTTAAAAACAAATTTACTTCGCGAAGGAAATTTACTTTGCTTTGTATTCAAAGGTTACCAGGATAGACTCAAGGTTACCAAGTGTAGCTGCATCTAATACAACAGGTGAGCAGTATTGTGCAGGAGCTTTTGTAGTACGAGAGCCTTCAGGAACTGTCTTTAAGAAGCCAGTAGTCTCATCATATGGAACCCATGCATTGTAGAGGTTTACACGAGTACAGCTTGCATCATCAGAGGTTGTATAGTAGTTGCCTGTTAAGGTATAAGGCTCACCGTTAATTAAAACCTCTTTGATATCAATCACATAGCCAGGGAATAAATCCTCACCATGAAGGATACCGATGGCTGCAAAGGTAACGCCGCTTGCATAACCGCCAGGAGTGCCTGTGAAATCAAGACCTACAGTGTAAGTACCTTCGCCTGTAATCTCTGCTTCTGTAATACCAAGACCAGCAGTAGCACCGTCAGGATAATCATCACCTACACGATACTGAACAGCCCAGTCTGAGCTTGTGTACATAAGCCATGCATATGCAGTATCTTCGGCAATAACAGTTCCCTCTGACGCATTAGCAAGGCCTTCATCCATAGCCGCTTTTGCATTAGCCTGTAAATCTGCGTCTGCAATGTCTTTCTGTGCTGAATATCTGTGGTCAAGATAAAGCTGAGCAATCTGGTCATCAATAATCTTGCAGGTATTACGGTTATATAAGTTGTTGCAATCCCATAACATAGGGCAGTAGCCATAGTAATCACAGTTATTTAAGAAGTTTACATAGTAATCATATGTATTTTCCTTCATAGTGCCACTTTCAAGAAGTACACCATATTCACCGATGATAACACCATAGCCTGCATCTGTGAACTTGGTAAGCTTAGCAAGTGAAGCGTTCATCTCTTCGTACTGAACCTTGGTTCCCCAGTCAGGAACAGCTTCGCCTATACAATATCCGCTTGGGTCATAGAAATGAACGGAAAGAATCAGCTTGTTAGGCACTGTATCTGTTGGCATCTGATATCTGTCATCGCAGGTATTTGTTATGTTAGTGTCAAAGCCTGCAATTAATAAGAATCGGTCATCATTGTTACCACCGCAGGAACGTACCACATCAACAAAGGTCTGGTTAATCTGATTGGTGATGGAATAACATTCATCAAGGGTAAGGTTACCTGAATCAGCATTGTATGCCGCATCATGGTCATTTAAGCGGTTACCAAGCTCTTCGTTAGCGGACTCGAAAATAAGATAGTCGCCGTGGTCTGCATAGTATGTAGCAATTTGTGTCCACATGGACTTATACATTTCCATTGCATTATCGCGAGTCTCCTGTGAAGCGGAACCAAACATTCCCCACCAGCCGCCATCCCAGTGGTCATTCACTACAACATACATATCAGCATTGTGAGCATAGTCGATAATCTCACCTACACGAGCAAGATATGCTTCGTCGATGGTGTAGTTACCATTCTCAAAATCCATCATATTTGTCCATGCTACAGGAATACGAAGAGAATCAAAGCCTGCATCCTTCATACCCTGAATCATCTCCTGTGTTGTCACAGGCTGTCCCCAAAGCTGCTCATATACAGTTGGGTCAGACTTTACACCAATGGATGTGTGTCCGTATGCTTCCATAGTATTACCAAGATTGATACCGTTACCCATAAGCTTTGTCAGTTCTATAGCTGTTAACTCGGAAGATGAGGTATCTTCAGTAGTAGCTTCTGTCTGGACTGTTTCTGTAGCAGCTTCACTTGCGGCTTCTGTTGTAGAAGCTTCTGTAGTAGAGGCTTCCGTTGTCTGTGTTACCTCTGCATTCACAGGTTGAGATTCCTGTGTTGTCTGTGTGTCTGTGCTGCCACAGCCTGTCATAACAGTTGACATTGCCATCATGGTAGCCAGACCCAACGCAAATTTCTTTTTCATAAAACGAGTACACTCCTTATACCAATATTTCCTTAAAACTAAGTACAAATTTCCTAGTACAAAACAAATTATAATGGAATTCCTAAAAAAAACGAGTGGAATAATTCTATGAGAAATACATGGAAAATTAGAAATTTTGCAATTTACAGGGTAGAAAAAGAAAAGAGTCTGCCTTATGATAGAAGATGATGAAAAAGAGAAAGGCATGGTAGATAAAATGAGTAATATCGTTAGATTTAACAGTGATTATACAGAAGGCTGTCATCCTGCTATATTGGAAAGGCTTGCCGAAACGAATATGGTACAGACTCCAGGCTATGGTGAGGACGAATACTGTAAGGAGGCGGCAGGAAGAATCCGTGAAGCCTGCAAGGCACCTGAGGCAGACGTACACTTTCTTGTGGGAGGTACGCAGACCAATGTAACAGTGATTTCAGCAGCGTTGAAGCATTATCAGGGGGTGATTACAGCGCAGTCAGGTCATATTAATGTACACGAGACAGGCGCATTAGAGGCGTGCGGACATAAGTGTCTGGTGATTGACAGTCCTGATGGAAAGCTTACTGCAGAACAGATTGCCAAGTATACGGATGAGCATTTTGCTGACGAAAGCTTTGAGCATATGGTACAGCCAAAGATGGTGTATATTTCTAATCCTACAGAGGTTGGTACCATATATAAGAAGGCAGAGCTTATGGAGATTTATAAGGCATGTCAGGAGCGTGGCTTATATTTATTCATGGATGGAGCGCGTTTGGGCTATGGATTGATGTGTTCTGAGAATGACTTGACCTTGGAGGAGATTGCGCAGTATACAGATGTATTCTATATAGGCGGAACAAAGGTTGGTGCTTTGTTTGGAGAGGCTGTTGTAATTACAAATGAAGAACTGAAAAAGGACTTCAGATATAATATTAAGCAGCGTGGAGGAATGCTTGCGAAGGGAAGATTACTGGGTATACAGTTTATGACCTTATTTGAGGATGACAGATACTTTGAAATATCTGCTCATGCAGCAAGACTTGCCGAAAAGCTGAAGACTGCCTTATTGGAGTTAGGAGTAGAGTTTTCGATTGCTTCTCCTACAAATCAGCAGTTCCCAATTCTGGAGGACAGGGTGTTGGAGCAGTTAAAGGAGAAATATTCCTATTCTTATATGGGAAGATATGATGAAAAGAGAAGTGTGGTTCGTTTTTGTACAAGCTGGGCGACGAAAGAGGAGAATGTTGATTCTCTGATTGAGGATATTCGAGCTGCAATAAAAGCATAAGGTGGATTAAATTTAGTGGCTGTCATATGACAGTCACTTTTTGCTTGCAATACAAAAGAAAAAGTGAGAAAATTTAAAGTGTATAACCATATTTTTTGACAATAAAAGAGGCAAGGATATGTACAAAAGGATAATTATGAGAATAAAACAATTTCATATAAAATATATGGAGTCAGTTCTTCATGCCATTCAAATGATTATGCTTGCGTTGGTGGTGTTTCTGACCGTTTGGATATGGATAGATGCTCCTAAAAATGCTTATTTTGACAATCAGGAGAAGGAATCCATATGGTATGGGGACGGCTGGAGCTATGAGAATGGGCAGGACAGAGCTATTTATGGAGAACCTGTCAGTGTAAACGAGCATTATCTGAAGTTACAGAAGAATCATGAGAAGATAGCGATTTCCAAAATATTAAATGAAGAGGTACTTCAGGACAAATACCTTTGCTTTCGCGTAAAAGCAAAGGAAGTCAAGATATTTGTAAATGGAAGGCTTTGGGAATGGAAGCAATTCTCTAAGAAGACAGAGCCGTATGCATCGAATGTAAATATGTTTTATCAAGTTTCTACAAGGAATTTGCGGGCGGGAGATAAGATAGTAATAGAATTTTACAGTTCTGAAACAGGTAATTTTGTTATTGAGTATTTTTCTTTGGGAAACAGATATAGTATAGAGGCATATGTACTGTCAAAGTGTACTTTAACCATTGTAATATGTGTTTTTTCTGTGTTACTGGTATTGCTTACGTTGTTGGTATATTATTCGGCAGTATTGTTTAGTAATGTAGAAGGATATAAGTCTTTGTGGTGGCTGATAAGCTTTCTGTTACTGGGGTTGATTTATCTTCTAATGGACTGTGGATATATGGAACTGTGGATACGAAAAACGGTTCTTGTATATTGGATGAAAGCAGTTGCACTGTTGTTGATGCCGATTCCACTCATTATGTACATTAAGAGAACCTTTTATCCCCGCGCCCTCAGATTTGACATACTTGTAGTTTTGAATCAGATATTGATTATTGGATGCATATTGGAGTATGTAATTCATGCATTTGATTTAATGAATGCGTTTATGGCTGTGTTTACGATTTTGCTGTTGGCTGTTTTGATGGCATTATTTGGATTTGTTTTCGAGAAGCGGATGCCTGATAAAGAAGTACTGGTTGGTTCTGTGGTAATCGGAGGCTCGGTATTGATTTGTCTGATTGCTTATTTACGCGGAGATTTGAGCTCAGTAATGCATTTGTTTGGCGTCTCATTGTTTATCTATAGCCTGTGTATGCTGGTATTTACGGTAACATCAAGAACAAAAGTGCGCAAAGAAAAGGAAGCACGGATGATGCAGATTCTTGCCAAAGACAAGGAGGCAGCAGAGCTGGCAAATGAGCAAAAGACCAGATTCTTATCACATATGTCTCATGAAATCAGAACACCGCTGAATGCAGTGTTAGGTATGAATGAACTTATTTTACGGGAAACAGATGAAGAAAATGTAAGAAAATATGCTAATAATATAAAGAACGCAGGAAAGACTCTGTTGGGATTGATTAATGATGTACTTGATTTCACGAAGATTGATACTGGAAAAATGGAGATTGTGGAAACCGAGTATTCTCTTTTAAGTATGGTTAATGATGTAGTTTTTATGGTTCAGGAAAGACTAAAGAAAAAGGGATTGGAGCTTCGTTTGGATATTAATAGCAGTATTCCTGATAAGCTGATGGGAGATGACATCAGAGTAAAGCAGATTATGATAAATCTCTTGACGAATGCAGTGAAGTATACGGAGAAGGGCTGGGTAGCAATTCGGATGTGGCATGAAGAGGCAGGAGAAGGGCAAATCAGGCTTATCTTTGAGATAGCAGACTCTGGAATTGGTATTAAGGAGGAGGAACTGCCGAGACTGTTTCTTGATTTTGAACGTTTGGATCAGCTTAAGAATAGAAGTATCGAAGGTACAGGGCTTGGATTAAATATTACTTCGAGTCTGGTTAAGATGATGAGTGGACAGATTAGTGTGGAGAGCGAGTATGGTAAAGGTTCCGTTTTCCAAGTTGTGTTGCCACAGAGAATAATCAATGATGCACCGATAGGGGATTATAGTCTAAGAATCAGACAGATAGAGAACCAGTCTGGGGATATCAAGCAGGATAACATCAGCTTTGGTGGAAAAAAAGCGCTGGTAGTTGATGATAACGAAATGAACCTTGAGGTAATTGCGTCTATTTTGGAGATGATGGAAATAGAGGTAAATCGTGCAACAAATGGTGCGGAGGCCTTGGAAATCTTAGGTAAGGAACATTATGATATTGTGATTACAGATGATATGATGCCTGGAATGACTGGAACAGAGTTGCTGGGCATGGTAAAGGGCAATCATGACTTGCCAAATACCACAACGCCTATGGTTGTATTGACAGCAAATGCAGTATCAGGTGTTGCTGAGGAGTACATGAAGCGGGGCTTCCAGGATTATCTGACAAAGCCAATTGATATTGAGCAGCTGCAAAGAGTGCTGAAAAAGTTTTTAGGATAAGAGTGAATGTAGAGCGTGGTACAAATACCATGCTCTTTTCATATGATAGGATAAAAAGTGCGGATGTGAAAAAAATGGCAAAGTTAAGAGCAAGTCAGGCAGAGTATGATTATAGTCAGGAGATTTCCTGTATTCCGCAAGTGACGGTGAGAGAGCCGAATCTGAATGGAAGAAATGTCATTGTTGCCTGTATTGATAGCGGAATAGATATTTATTCGCCTGAGTTTCAGACTGTGGACGGGCAGACAAGAATTATCGGGCTATGGGACCAGACTGTAAATGCGGATGAGGAAAAAGGCTTTCAGCCGCCAGAGGGGTATGCGACAGGCGTGTACTTTAGCAGAGAGCAGATTAATACGGCACTGGCAGCAGGACGTGAACGTGGAGAGGAAATAGTGCCAAGCCGTGATACCTCAGGACATGGAACCGCAGTGGCAGGGATTGCAGCAGGAAGTCTTAGCGGAGTGGCAAAGCAGGCGGATATTTTGGTAGTGAAGCTTGGTGTGCCTCTCGAAAATAATTTTCCAAGGACAACTCAACTGATGCGGGGAATTGACTTTGCAGTAAAGGAGGGACTTCGCAGAAACAGACCTGTTGCAATCAATGTCAGCTTTGGCAATACCTACGGAGACCACAGGGGAGAGTCTTTGCTGGAGAGATTTATTGACAATGCATCGGAGATTGGAAAAAATGTGATTGTGATAGGAAGTGGAAATGAAGGAGCATCTAATGGACACTGTGCGGGAAGAACCGAGGAAAACAGAGTGATTGAACTGACAGTAGGAGCCTATGAGACGGGCTTGAGTATCCAGTACTGGAAGCATTTTCAAGATGTATTCAAGTTGAGAATTGTATCACCAGGAGGGGAAGAGGTGCTGTTGGATTCTTCGCGGATGGAAACGATAAGAGCTACTTTGGAGCAGACAGAGCTTTTGTGCTTTATTGGGGAACCACAGCCCTATTCGGTAAATCAGGAAATCTACATTGATTTCATTCCAAGTGACCGATATATCAATTCGGGAGTGTGGAGGCTGGAGCTGATTCCTGTGCAGGTAGTGACAGGCGAGTATCGTTTCTTTCTGCCAAGCTATGTAGCAAGAAACGCAGGAACGGGATTTCTCCTGCCTACACCTGAGGTTACACTGACGATTCCGTCAACTGCGCTTCGCGCAATTACGGTTGGTGCTTATGATGGGCAGCGCAGAAGCTATGCCGATTTCTCGGGAAGAGGCTATGTATATCGTTATGAGGAGGGAAGAGTTACAAGGGAAGGAGTACCCTATGGCGTGGCATTTAGTAAGCCTGATTTAGTAGCACCAGGCGTTGGCATTCGTGTGCCTGTGCCGCAAGGCGGCTATGAAAATGTATCGGGAACCTCTTTTGCAACGCCGCTTGTAACAGGAAGCGCAGCACTCCTGATGGAGTGGGGGATTGTAAGAGGGAATGACCCGTATATGTACGGGCAGAGATTGAAGGCGTACCTGATAAAGGGGGCTGTGCAGCTGCCAGGGTATGAGGTTACGCCGAATGGGATGACGGGCTGGGGAGCGTTGTGTGTGGAGGGGAGTTTAAAGGGGTAAAGAGGGAATTGAGAAAAATATCGCATCTTATGGAATGTGACATTTTTGCTTACAAGTTAAAAGAAGATGCAAAATATGCAGATTATGTTATTATGTATAGTAATAGTTCTGTTATAGTAAAAAAGAAGGTCTTATGGTTTTGGATAGAAGTAGCAATAATAAGTGAAAGCCAGATAGCAGAAGTATTGTTAAATGAAATATATGGAGGTTAGTATGCAAGTACTGAGAATCAACAATATCAGAAAGACATATTATTCAAAACGTAAGATTACAACTGAGGCGTTGAAGGGGGTATCTTTTGCTATAGAAGATAAAGAAATGGTTGCAATAATGGGGAGTTCTGGCAGTGACAAAACTACACTTATGAATATCTTAACTGGATTATTAGAGCCGGATGATGGTGAAATTATAATTGGTGATGAAGATTTACTTACGATGCCAAAAGATAGGCTTGCATTGTTGCGTAGAAAACATATAGGTATCGTTTTTCAGAATTACAATTTATTGGATAGTTTGACGGTAAGAGAAAATATAGAAGTGCCATTAATATTAGATTATTATGATGGTGATAAAGAAGATAAAGTCCGAAAAGTAGCAGCATTTATGGGGATGGAACAACAACTGGATAAATATCCATATGAAATATCAGGCGGACAACAGCAGCGGGTTGGAATTTGTAGAGCAATAATTAACAATGCAAAAGTTATTTTTGCGGATGAACCAACAGGAAACTTAGATTCAAAATCATCTAAAAAAGTGATGGAATATTTTCAGATGGTATGTAAAGAAATGGGGACAAGTATATTGTTGGTTACTCATGATCCGGTAATAGCAAGTTATTGTAATCGGGTTTTGTTTATTCAAGATGGAAAAATTGAAAATGAAATTGTAAAAGAGAAAGGTGAAAATATGTATGAGAAAATAATTGAGGCACAAAGGGGAATATTACAATGAACAATTTGACAGAACTTGTACTACGAATTATCAAGGGAAATATGAAAAAATATATTCTTTTTTTATTCTGTAATGTCTGTGCGATTGCAATGTTTATGAGTATCTTATCCTTGAGTCATAATACCTCATTAAATCAAATGGATTCGATCATTTCAAGTAATGTTTATGCACCAATGTATTTAATGGGGCTTTTTCTTTGCTTTTTTATTCCATATACACACCAACTATTCCAAACCAAAATGCAGAAAGACTATGCAATTTTGTTGTCGATAGGTATGAAAAATTCAGAGATGAATAAATGTATAATAATAGAGCATGGTTTGTTGGCTTTCTTTTCAATTGTAATAGGAATTGTATTTGGAGAATGTTTAGAAATTATTCTTATAGAGATTATTAATCTTTTGGTAGGCTTAGATTTGGAATTTCAGTTTCATATGGAAGTTGTCCAGTTCATTTGTGTATATGCCTTTTTATTATTTCTATTTTCTATTACTATTGGATTATTTCGAGTTAAAAGAAAAAATATATGCGAACAGCTAATAAGTACGAGAGTTTCCGAGGAAAAAAATGATAGGTTTATTTTTAGGATTATAGGAATATTATTTTCTGTAGTTGCAATCATCATATTACTTGTTTTTTATAAGGAGAACAGCAATATTGCTTTTTTAAGTTTATTGATGATGTTGATAGGGTTATATTTGATTTTGGATAATTGTAGAGTCCTTATAGATAAAATGAGAAAAAAGCACGTCTTTTGGTCTAGTGATTGGAATTATTATTATAAGAGAAATATAAGAATTGTATTTGCTGTAAATATTTTGTTCTTTTCTATGATGTATTTATTGATGATGGCTATTGTAACATTTCCGAATTTTGCAAATAATGCGATTTTATACCATCCATATGATATTGCGTACACAGTGTACGACAATTCAGATTGGATACCTGATGAAGATTATATTGCTAATTTGGCGAAGCAACAACAGATTGAAGTAACAGACGGTGTTAGCCTGCAATATATCAATGTGGGAGGTTATTCTATATTTGATATCGATGAAGTGAATGGTATGTGTGAACGGGACTACAATTGTGATGATAATGAAGCAATATACATATATTGTGTTGTAGAAAATGATGGATATGTTCATGATACAAATAGTTATCCAAGCAAGTTGAAACTAAATGGGATATCGGTGAATGTGAGCCGAGCGGAATGCGATGTTTTATTCGGAAAAGGCTGTGGAACAACTGACGATGTAATTTTGGTTAATCATACATTGTTTTTGGAGTTGGCAAAAGAAAGGGCTGTTCGAACTTTATATGCCTACAATTTTAATGACTACACAAAAACAAAATACATATATCAGCAATTGAAATCAGAATTGCCAGAAAAGAATCAGTGGAAGGAAGGAGAGTATCTAGATATAATTTGCAAGGAATTATCGTGTGAAAATGCAAAGCAGAGTTCAGAGTTTTTGTTATTATTACTTATATATGATAGTTTGCTTATTATGTTTAGCATTTACATTATTATTCGCTTCAAGTTTGAAATCGAATTTGAAAATGAAAAACATAAGATTAATTTATTAAGAAGTTTAGGTAGTGATGAAAGGTGTATAAAAAGAATCATCAGGGGAAAAGTATATAGTATTTGGGGAATTCCATTTTTTATTGCTGCTATTCTAATATTATTGTTTAGTTATGGCACAAATTTTACTTACGGATATGGTATGATTGGAATTTTGTGTGGAGTAGGAGTGATTATTTCGGTTATGCTAATTATTATACTGATTACATTTATGTTTTACAGAATGCTATTGAAAAGATTGAACTGAATATTCATAAAAATGCATATAACAAAAACATCCCTCAACTTGTGATAGGCAATGGCATTAAGTTAAGAACTTATGCCATTTAGGGGGGGACACAAAAATATGCAACGATACACATTAGAAAACACGGATGTTGTATCGTTGCTATTTTATTGCACACAAATAAGACGGTTTTAATTCCGCCTATTTTTACTATTCTATTTTGAAAATTTATGCTACTCTATATAAGAAGCTTACAGGTGTCTTTGTTGACATTTTTCTTGGTCTTGACCTGTCTGGGCGGACTGGGGTCAAATACCTTGATATTAAAGCTTCTATATCCTTGGGCGGAATTCTCTTGAGGAAGAATTCTCGACATATATGTGCAGCAACAGAGAAATTAATCATGTATGTATGCTTTCTTTGTTTCTTTTGAATTATGGTTTTTTGAGATTATAAGTTCAAAATAATTGTACATTATAAGTCGGGCATATATTTCCTGAAAGATGAAGTCCGCTTTTTTTGAGTGAAAATGCAATAATCCAACTGTATATTTTAGGTTTCGGAAGGATGTTTCTATTCCCCATCGTTTACCATATAATTCTTTGATGATGACAGGTGGAAATGTCTCCTTATCAAGATTGGTCAAAATCACTTCATAAGAATCTTCAGATATTTTAAATCTGACAACGCGAAACTTTAGATTATACATTCTAAGAGGTTCGTGTTTCTTATTTTTACTTGGTAGATAGTCAAATCTTCGGTTGCTCTTTAAAAGTTTGTAGTGATTTCTATCTTTAAGTAATTCTTTTGCCTCATTAGTCTGTTTGTATGTTAGATTCAAATCTATAGCAACATCAAATTCATCCTCGTTAGGTAAGTCCAATCCATGAATAATTCCCGTACTATGATTACCAAAGTCTTTTACGCGTATGAGAAATTTCCATTTTTTTTCTTGAATGTGTGCAAGGACATTGTAAGATTCGTAACCGCGGTCTGCTATGATAATAGCCGGATTAGTATCATCAGCACTATCAACCATATCCACAAGTGCGCCTTGTTCGTTCATATTTCTGAATTTACAAACAAGAGCATCTACATATGTATTTGACAGCAAATCATACATTGCATCTAAATGGAGTAGATTATAAGGTTTGTTTCCCTCTTTACCTTGAACAAAAGATTCATAGTCAGTGGGGTTTGATGGTATTTGTATGTCAGAACCATCGACTGCAAGTAAACGATAACCTTTGAAGAGTTGGATATTATCTTTCATCGCCATCATGGTAAAATCACGAAACAAAGATTCGAATGCTTTGTAATTAATTTTACTTCGTTGCTGGATAAAAGCCGAGGAAGTTGGCGTTTCCAGTGCGCACCCAGACTGGTAAAGAAGTTCATTATTTAAACTCTTACCTTCCATACCTAAAACTGAGGAAATAACTTTTTCAAATGGAAGCTTTCTATTTCTTATAAAATCACGTTTGGGATTAGAGATATATTGGCTCATAGATTCGTTTAATTTTTTTTGAGATTTGTCTAATAAATCTTGGATAATGCTTGCTTTCAATTGTGCTCCTCCTGTAATCAAATGATATTTACTAATTACAAGGGGCACCTTGCTGATTAAAAATCAGTAAGGTGCCCGCACAATTTCAAACAAATGTCAAGCTGTTTACAAAAAAATCCCCCTACATATATCTCAATGTAGGGAGAGATTTCTTAACTTAATGCCATTGCTTGTGATAGGAGGGATGTTTTTATTATGTACAATTTATGATGTTTGGTATAAAGGTTTAGCTAATATACCAACTGTTTATTTTAAACAACATTACTTCAGATAGATGAAACCAAGGAGAGGAATTGTACCAGTAGGTTCAAAGTTTGGATTGGCAGCAATGTTTCTCATTTCATCGATAGAACCATAATGTTTTAAGCGGAAATTTGTACCATCGGCAAAACCACCATAAGAACTTTCAGATACTAGGATACTTCCATCTTCATATACTTCTTCTACAATAGCAACATGGCCGTAGTTTCCGCCCCAGACGGCGACGGAACCAGCACGTGGAATATCAGTATCATATCCGTAGTAGTTTGTGCGATAATTCCAAAAAGAGCATGCATTACCATTGAATATTGGTTTATCACCAAGAATTTCATAGGCTCTACCCCATACATACCACGTACAGTTCCCGTTTGAATATGGGAATTTATTTTGTTCTGAAGAATAGTAGAATAAATTCCGAGAAGGGGCGGTATCTCTAATGAAGTATTCAGTGCTGTTTAGTGAACACTCCCGTTCTTCTAGAGTCCAAGTCTGTTTATGATTGTTAGCAAAATCAATAACTACATTTTGGGAACCATCTTGTGCCGTTAAAATCATATTTGGATTTGACACTAAATTAAATGTATAGACATCCTCGCTTGGAGAAGAGATGGTCCATGTTTCCGTATTCAAATTTTTGTCATAAATTGTAGCTCTTGCACCAGCAATATCATTATAGGCTACATTTATTGCATAGTTGCTTTTGTAAGCAGGAGCATTAATTATTATATTGGTATCTGTAACAAACTCAAGTCTAAATAATTGGGTATTGATTTCCGATTCCATTAGTTTAAACGTGGTTACACGAGAATTATTCGTTATGGAAAAGGGAGAATCTACATATTGGTTTAAATATAAACCAGTATCTATGTTTTTGATTAAATAAGTTGCGTTGTGTGTTAAATTACATTGCGATAAGCGTTCGGAATATACATAATACCCTTCTAGTGTTTGCATCCATAAATTACCGTAGGAGTTAGTAACTGTGCTTGTACAAGCAATAACAGTTCCTTTGGATAAATATTTAATAGTACCTGATGATTTTTCTGGTTCTGGGCGAACAGCAGTATTTTCATCTTGGACAATGTATAAGGTTATATCATTGTCGGCAGCAATTGCTTCTGTGTTGCTAGAAACTAATACAATAAACAAGTAAATTACAATGTTCAATAATCTCTTTTTCATATCCATTACCTCCCTCTTATAGTGTTGACTTAAATCATTTTTTAGTTGATATAATATAATCGCAAATTGTGAGTAAAATCAAGTGGATTAATAAACGAAAAATGAAGAGTTTTTTTATTGATTATTTGGGGACTGTGCATATTACAAAGCATATAATGTGGATTGGCTTTGCAGTATTGTTGGAATTCACAATATTTTAAGAATGATATAGTTGCATAATATGAAAAAGCACATAAATTTTGATAAAATAGTAATTAAACTAGTTATTATGAAAAATGGAGCATTTCACATGTTTATTTCTAGTTCTTTGATAGATAATAATGGTTCTCAAAGGATAAATGACTTTTGAGGAAATAAGGTATATCAGAAAGAAAAAATAATTAAAGAGAGCAACTGGAAGAATTGTTAGTTGATGCTAAGATTGAAGAGCAGGAATAAACAGATATGAACGAAAGGTAATTTGAAGATGAACATGTGAGGAATGGGCTTTGAGATATTACTTTGATATAATGTAATTATTAGGATGTATTTGAAAGTTTTTGGGGGGACTACAATATGAGAACAATTGGTGTAAGGTGATAGAGGTGTAGGTATTAATCATATTTTCAAAAGGGGGAATTTCATATGCAAGAGAAGCAGGTGGCTATATTAATTGATGGTGATAACATATCACCAAGATATGCAGAGTACATCAAGCAGGAAGCTGCTAGGTTGGGAAGAATTAAAGTGTTCCGTTTGTACGGTTCGATTGCTTCACCAAATGTTAGAATATGGTACAAGATTATGCCGAAACATGGAATTACCCCTATGTTACAGATAAGCTATGCGCATGGCAAAAGTATTGCAGATCAGGCATTAACGATAGATGCAATGGATATTTTATATGGTGGAGAGATTGATATTATTTGTCTTGTGACAAGTGATAGTGATTTTACGAAGCTTGCTTACCGTATAAAAGAATCTGGTAAGGTTTTGATAGGCATGGGGGAAAAGAAAGCAAATGAGTCACTTGCGCAAGCGTGTGATGAATTCAAGGTGCTTGATCTGATTTACCAGATTGAAGAAGGAACTGTAGTACCAGAGATGAATGAAGAAGATGATGCGGAAGAGCAACAGGATGTAATTGTGGATGCAGATGATGAAGAAACAATTAGTGTTCCTCAGGAAGAGGAAATCATCAATTGTATCTTAAATATGCTGGAGGAAGATTGGGAAAATCTTGCCAGTGTTGGAATCTACTTAAAAAAGAGGATATCAGGTTTTGATGCAAGAAATTATGGATATAAGAATATGACGCAACTGATCCAAGGCAATAAGGATAAGTTTGATGTAAAATTTGAGCTAGGTAAGGATGGGGTGCATACGATTGTGTTTGTACGTAGAAAAGTTTGAGAGTATAATAGGATATAGGATAATTTTTAGTTATCCGTCAGTTATAGATTAAAAACATGTGACAATACGAGATTATCTTTGATATTT